>JBCBZV010000005.1:0-69537 GCA_039815155.1 Pseudomonadota bacterium | reverse complement strand
GTCTTCGTGGTCTTCGTGGTCTTCGTGGTCTTCGTGGTCTTCGTGGTCTTCGTGGTCTTCGTGGTCTTCGTGGTCTTCGTGGTCAGTATGATGCTGGCTTGTTTCTGACGACGCCAGATGCCCGTCCGTTTCGTGAATCATCCAAACGCTTTCAAGGTCGGTAAGGATTAATCGGTCGACAACTTTGCCCGTGGGTCGCAGCAACCCTACTACCCGATAGACACTAGCCTCATGTTGGTGCCCACCCTGTGCTAGACCGTGCACTCCGCTAAATTCATCGTCTATCGCTAATCCAAGATTCCGGGCTACTTCAGAACCTAAGACCACTTCCATCGGCCCTTCCCAGAATTTCCCATTAGCCACTTCTAACTCGTACAAGCGGGAAAAAGACGGCTCCGTGCCGACGATGCGAAAACCCCGGAAACTATCGCCAAGCCCTACAGGAACGGCTAGATCAACACGCTCATCTAGCGCCCACACTTGCGCATCGGCAAGACTGATATTCCCTGGTGGTACATCGGCGTGATACACAGAAGACAAAATCAACTGTAGAGGACTGCCGTTTGCGCCCAGTACTAAGTCGATTCCTTTCGCATCTCTAGACACCGTATCGGCGAATCGCTCACCGGCAAGAATGAGCAGTACGATGCTTGCTGTACCCAGGGTCATCAGCAGCACATTTACTAAGGAAGCTATGGGCGTAAGCCGAAGATTCGACCAGGCGAGGCGGAGCCAGGTCACTGCCCCCCTCCCAATCTAAACTCACTATCTAGACGTCCAAGCACGCGTTGATCGTGGGTCACGACGACGAGGGCCGCATTGATCGAATCCGTAAGTTCGCAAAGTAGATCCAGCGTCTGTACTGCATTGGCTTCGTCCAGGGCAGACGTCGGCTCATCTGCAATAACCAGTTTGGGCGCGTGAGCGAGCGCCCTCGCCACAGCCACTCGCTGCGCTTGGCCCTGGCTGAGCTCCGAGGGTTTCCGCTTGGCTAGCGAGTCCACATTGAGGCGCGACAGAAGGTCAAAGGCTTTGCCTTGATCCTGCTCGCCGCGAGCGAGCCGCTGTGCGAGAAGTAGATTGTCTAGAACAGACAGCGCCGGAAAAAGATGAAACTGCTGGAATATGAATCCGATGTGTTTTCCTCGGAATCGGTCTCGCTCCGCTTCACTCAGCGCCCCCAGTTCCTGATCAAAGATGCAAATGGAACCCTCGCTCGCCACAAGCAGACCGGCGAGCAAGTGAACAAAGGTGCTCTTTCCTGAGCCCGAGGGGCCGATAATTGCGCAAGAGCCCCCTACTGGAAGTTCAAAACTGTCAATGCCGATGACGTCAACGTCCGTGTAGGCAAAACGCAAATCCTGTACTCGTACCGCATGTCCGCCACTTACCGTCGTTTTAGTCGTCATATTCAGCATTAGAAGTGGTTAGCAGGACTAATCGGCGTTTTTCGCCTCTTGGGGGCTATCTTAGTCAAAGACCAGGTGCGCAGCTCTTTCCATTGCAAGCTTACCAAGGAAACTAAAGCCGACGTTACCTTATTACGTTATTGCGCTTGTTGTTAGGCTGGCGTCGGATTCGAAAGTTCCCAGGATCGGGGAATGCGGTGCTCGCTTGGGTAGTGCGCGGTGTAGTTGTACCGCGGTGTCATTGAACGGCGGTAAATTAACCTGGGAGCTCCGCCGCCTACCCCCCCTGTTGCCCTCGGGAGAAATCCCGGTCAAGCTCCGAAGAAAAGTGCGGCTGCCCTAGTGCGCTACCTTTGTTTCAAAGAGTTTTTTTAAAACCGTTGAGAGCCTCGATATGCCGAATTTAAAGGACAGTACTGCGATCGTAACAGGTGCTGCGAGAGGTATTGGCAAAGCAAGTGCGCAAGCGCTCGCGGAAGCCGGGGCCTCCGTGGTGCTCACCGATGTGAGCATAGAAGAGGGCGAAGCAACCGCAGCGGCAATTCGATCAGCAGGTGGCAAAGCCTGCTTTGCTTACCAAGATGTAACCGCCGAAACCGAATGGGAAAAACTGTTTGAACACGTTTTGGAAAAGCTGGGGGCCGTGAACGTTCTTGTGAACAATGCTGGTATCGCTGAGCTCGGCAGTATCGAAGATACGAGTTTCGACCAGTGGCAACGGGTGATGGCGGTGAAGAGCGACGCCGTGTTTCTCGGAACCCGTGCTGCCGTTAGACACATGAAGAATCATGGTGGTGGCTCTATCGTAAACGTATCTTCCATCGAAGGTATGGTTGGGAGTCCTATCCTTACCGCTTACAACGCCTCTAAGGGCGCGGTAAGACTGCTGACAAAATCCGCCGCCCTACACTGCGCGCGCGAGGGCTATCAGATCCGAGTCAACAGCATTCATCCGGGATTCACGGAGACATCCCTGGTTACCGATGCAATACCACTGGCTCCGGAAGGTTTTGCCGATGCGGTGCTCGCGGACACTCCACTGAATCGCTTTGCAAAGCCTGAAGAAATTGCGAAGGGCATCTTATTCCTTGCGTCCGACGACTCGAGCTATATGACGGGTTCAGAGTTGATCACTGATGGCGGATTTACGGCGCGATAAGACCGATAATTACAGGCCAAAGCAGAAGGCTAGCCCTCGAGATTAGCCTCCACTGCATCCAGAAAGCCCTGCATATCGACAAGGTTTTCTGTCGTAGGGTCCGTTGTTTTACCTTTCAAGTCCCCAGTAATCGTTCCCTGATCGACCGTATCGATGAGCGCTTTCTTCAGTTTTTCGGCATAGCTTGCAAGCGCTTCGTTTTCCTCTCGTCCGGCGAGCTCTTCCAGGGCATTTGCCACGGCGAAAATAAGTGCGGAGGAATTGAAGTTGGCTTCCTTTCCGTCGCTGTCTAGGTAGCGAAGATAAAGGTCGTGGGCAGTGCCATGGGGTGCCTCGTAAAGCATCGTGCCATCCGTACTCATGATGACCGAACTGGCTGTGGCGAGGCTGCCCCCAAGGGCGGCGGAAATATCCGAGAAAATATCGCCATCTAGGTTTTGCGCGGGGTAGAGACCCCAGCGGGGAGGGTCGCAGATCATTTTGCTGAGCTGGAGGGACGGCCTCATGATCATAAAGGACGGCGGTGGTGTATCGAGCGCGGCGAGCTCCTGGCGAATCTCCAAAATAATCGAGCTGTACACTTCATCGTAGTTGATGAACTCTCGTTTAAGGCCGAAGTAGACTTCTTTCTTATTGATTGCCGCATCGCGAAAAACCTGCGACACCCAGTCCTTAATCGCTTTTCTGTCGTTCGACATAAACAGGATCGGGTCGTTCGGCGCTACCTCCCGCGCGTGCTTTTCCTCACCATCGACGATTACCTTGATAATCCCTCGTTCAGGCGCCGGGGTGTTGTAGCTGCCGTATTGGTCGCCACCACCAGCACTCATGCGCGAAATAGAGACATGCGCTTTGCGCTCTGGAAGACCGTAGTTCTTAAGCTGTTGCACCAACTTATACAGCTTCATGCCGCTAACATTGTCCGGCACGCCCCAAAGTGCACGCTGGGGCGGATTCGCTACTATCCGTGCTGCCTGGGCGTCGATCAGCTCGTAGTGATATTCGAGCCCAGCCTCAGCCACTCTATCCGCATAATCGGCTTGATAAATTTCTTCGATGGCCGCGCGCATAACGCCGTCGTAACCGGGAACGACCGTATCCTTAAGGCCAAGATAGATGTCCCGTTTTTCATCGAGTGCTCGTTGAAAGAATCGGTGCGCCCATGCTTCGACTTCGTCCAGGGAGTTTGTCGCTAACATCCAGGGATCACCTTTCTTCAGGCTTCTCCGATGCAGCTCCACCGGATCACCGCTGCTGCCCACAAACATAACCTTGGCAACGCCAGTGGCATCTGAAAGTTCGCTATAGCTGAAATCGAGTCCACCGCTCTCCATCGTGTCGACTTCAATATCTCTGTTTACCCAGTCCGGACGAACACTCGTGAGATTGCGAAACTCGATATCCTCGCGGGTAATGTTGCCGCCGATACCCTTGCGAATCGCCCCGTTAGGAGACTTTGTGGCCAGTTTGTCGAGAGAGTCTTCGTCTATTTCGGGGTGCTTTTGGAGCAGCTCATCCAGCTGTTGCCGATTCACAGTCATACCGGCGTTTTTTATGCCGACGCCGAAGTGCTTGAGCGCTTTGATCGCTTCTTTCACGACCTCGCCATTGCTGGTGAAGCGCTCCTTCGCGGAAAGATCCACTTCGATAAGCTCGATAGAAAGCCTCGATTTCACAAACTGTTCGAGAATCCGCTCAAACGCGACCTGAGCCATCTCGTCCCCATGCAAAACTACCAGCGGACTAGCGACAGTGATTTGATCGCCGACGTTGGCGGTCATAGGTGCTTCTCCCCCGAGACTAAGCACGTAAGGTAGCCTGACGAAGGGGAAAAAAGAAGCCGGATCGTTTTACAAAGAAGGTTTTTCTGAACCCTCATCATATTGGACGCTTTACTAGCAAGGTGCCTGCACCACTACTCGCAAAGAATCCGGCCACAAATGCGATATGTAAGTGAAGCGCAATCAACCCTCGATGACGCGCCGGCGCTTGTTATTATCAGCACTCCTGCTGCTTAAAAAATACCATGCTCCGCACTAGCTTCTGCGTAATTCTGCTCGTATTGCTCACACTTTTGGGATGTAGCGAGGCGGAGGACTTTAGCGAGAAAGATCCGGTAAGTTTGTTTGAGGAGCGTTATACGGGCAGTTCCTTCCTAGCCGATTACCAGGCATCCCTGCCACTGCCCAATGCGACACCGCCCATGGTCCTCGACGGTGAGTGGGCCGGCTTCGCCTACTGTCCATCCGGCGTGTATCCAATGAGCGCTGTGCTTAAGGGTCGTGAAGCCTTGCTGTCTCTTTATTCGGCTGTTGGAGATCCGAAAAAGACAACTCCTTTTCACGGCGAACACGTCAACCGTGCTGCTGCGGTAGTGCAAGTAGCAGAAGCGAGGCGCGTTTCTCTAACAGCGACGTCCGAAGAGGCGGCGTCGGCCAGCAAAGGCCGCGACCTAGTTGTTGAGCTGATCCTAGATCCGGAGCAGGACACGCTGGCTTTCGGTTCAGTTTACGAGCAGCTTGGAACTCGTCGGCGCAGCTGCAGTGAACTGATCCTCGCTAGAAGCGAAGCGGGTGACGCGATGCGTAGCTACCTTGGTACACAGGAGAAGTTAGTCCAGGCGCGCCCACCGGTAACGAGTTCAAGCTGCCCTAAGGAATTTAGCATTTGGGTTTCGGAGAGTGCCAGTGACGGTATCGAAGCGCTGCAATCTGAGCGTTTTACAGCGGTCTTTGGAAAACCCTATCTGGCGCTGACGAGCGAGCGTTTAAGGGACTTATCTGCTCTTCTTGGGGGCTCTTGTATTACCGCAGAAAGTCGTTCAACCCGAGTTCGAGAGCTCCGCCTTGCCTCGTCCTTAGCCGATGCTAAGACCTATCAGACCGTACTTCTTACCTCCCTAGGTTTTCCGATAGTAGATCGCTGGCGACGGTGGCTTGATTCGCAGCTCGTGCTGGCCAAGATCCGGGATCGCAAAGTCCTGAACAAGCTCCTTGAAACACCGACCGCCTTAGGACTGACTCGACACCAAGCGCTTCGAGACCTGCGCGCTGAGCTCACGGAACTGAGTTCCACATTAATAGCTTTCGAGCAAAAACTGGAGCTAGCGCGCCGTATCGAGCAATCGCGAGCCGACTTCTCAGCGCTACTCGCATTTGGTAGCCATGCGCTAAACCGCGATGAGGTCGATTCTGAGCTAATAGGCGAGGCCCTCGACTACTATTTAGAGACAGCGGGGGAGATTCACGCGATGACCGCGAAAGCCCCGGAACAAGTCGCTTTCCTCTCGGCCTGGGTTGCGCAGCAGGATGCGACTTTTTGTCCGGCGGCAAACCCGGATACATGTGTCAAATCAGCCAGGCGTATTAGCAATGTGCTGGATTCAAGAGCGGACTCATTTTCCGAAGCCGTGCAGGGACGCTTCGACGCACTTATGGAGAGCGGACGGTCCTTAGCTCGGCTAGCAAGAATTGTAGACTTTGAGCGCGAGTTTGCGCGTAGCCACGGAGCGTTTGCGAATCACAAAGCCTTCTCAAGAGGAAGCAAAAAGCGAAAAAAGATCCGGCGCAAGGAACAGCGAAACTTCGCGGAGGGTTTGCTTGAACAAGCCTTGTCTTTGAACACCGCTCCAGAACTTCTGGCTCTGCAAAAGCAGTACTTCCTGGGAGACGAGGCATCATCGATAAATGATTTCGCGGAAATCCTTGAGACAAAGCTGTCAAAAACGCAACCATTTGCCGCATTCTCCGGGGGCAGATACTTTAACGCGCTTTACAATCGTGACTATAAGCGGCTCCGCGAACTTGACCAGGAATACCTCGCAGGAATAAAACCCCTGCTGCTTTTCTCAGCGGCGCAGGCCGCTAAGTTTGGACCGCTGCTCGATGCACTCGAGGGAACGAAGCGCGGTGAAAGCGCTAAAAGTCTCAAGCGGTCAGCAGCGAACCCGACAGCGCTTTACGCGGTGATGGGCGTCTATCTGGTTAACTATCAAGAGCGGTACGCGGATTGTTTAGATGAAACGGCCCCGGTGTTCACCATTACAAAGCAGACGGATTTTGTTGAAAAAGATGCTAGCGGCTATGAAATTCGACGACTGGAGGGTTGGACAAGCAGCGATAGTTATCGAGTAAAGACAGGGTTTTCCAAGCAGTTTCGCGCGCTATTCAACAGCGCGGAGCGCAGCACAACTTCACGGCTCCTTGACTACTTTTTAAACGACGCGTCAGTAGAGAACCTTAAGAAAAGTACGCTGCGGATGATGTCTAGCTTTCGTTGCGACTCGCCAGAAATCATCCAGTTTGAGCGAGGGCTTTTGGCCTACGACGAGCGGGTTCGTCAATAAGCCCTAGAAAAAAGCCATTCTCCGCTACGCGTTTGCGACTGTGGAATTTCCCGCGGGCGCGCGTGCTCATGGTCCGTCTAGAGCGTTGACTTGTTTCCTCAAACTGTCCGGGATCGGTTTGCTTTTCTTGGATTTCGGATCAAAGTGCACCAGCACGGACTTTCCCCGAACGGTCCGCTGATTCTTTTGCCAAATTTCCGCGAGCACGGTCAAAGAGGTAGTGCCTACTTTTACGTCGGTAACAATCAGTTCGACATCATCTCCGAAGAAAGTTTCTTCTAGGTAGTCGATCTGCACACTCGCCAGTGCCCAATCGTTCGCGGAGATATCTTCTAGGTGTGGTAGCGAGGCAAGAAAGCCCATGCGCGCCACCTCAAACCAAGCCGCGATCGTAACGTTGTTAATGTGACCCAGGGCATCGGTCTCGTAAAAACGAGGAGACAGAGTTGTGGAGAAAATCATCACAGACCTTAGTGCGCGCGATAGCTTATGGGGTGGGTTTGCGCCTTATTCCACCGTAACAGACTTCGCAAGATTTCTCGGCTTGTCGACATCCGTACCCTTTTGTAGGGCTACGTGGTAGGCCAAAAGTTGCAGTGCGACGGTGTAAATCACCGGTTGTAGAACCTCGCTCGCGTGGGGCATTGCCAGCACATGAATACCAGGTTCGTCGCGGAAACCTGCATCCTGGTCCGCGAAAACATACAGCTCTCCGCCTCGAGATCGGACTTCTTCGAGGTTAGATTTAAGTTTGTCGAGCAAGTCATCGGTTGGGGCTACTGCCACAACCGGCATATCAGCATCGACAAGTGCGAGCGGGCCGTGCTTAAGTTCGCCGGCTGGGTAAGCCTCGGCGTGGATATAGGAAATTTCTTTTAGCTTGAGCGCCCCTTCCATAGCGATAGGGTACTGAATCCCGCGACCGAGAAAGAGGGCGTGCTGCTTCTGTATAAATGCGGCGGACATGGCTTCGATCGCTCTATCGATCTTCAGGGTTTCGCGCACTAGATCCGGCAGCTGATTTAACCCAGCTCGCAGGAGAGCTTCGCGCTTCGAATCCAAGCCGCGCGGCTTACCCAGGGCCAGCGCTAGCATCAAGAACGCTACCAACTGGGTAGTAAAGGCCTTGGTGGAAGCGACCCCAATCTCCGCACCCGCCCGGGTTAGAAACGCCATATCGCTCTCGCGAACAAGCGAACTGTTATCTACGTTCGCGATAACCAGGCTGGCTATGAACTCATCCGGGGCTGCAAAACGCAGCGCCGCAAGCGTATCGGCGGTCTCACCGCTTTGCGAAACGGTGACTAGTAACGTGCCCGGCCGAGCTACCCGTTTTCGGTATCGGAACTCGGAGGCGACCTCTACGGAACATGGAATACCGGCGATATCTTCAAGCCAGTAGCGAGCAACTAGGCCTGCATGATAGCTGGTACCACATGCCACAATTTGAATCGTTTGCGTCTTTGCAAAAATTTCGGCCGCATTATCGCCAAAGATAGATGCGTCTATTTGCTCGCCGGCCGCGGCTGCAAAAGTGGCCGCCAGGGCATGGGGCTGCTCGTAAATCTCTTTGAGCATGTAGTGCTCAAAGTCTCCGAGATCCGTATCTTCTACGTCACCGGAGACACGCTTCATTTCACGCTGCACCGGCTCACCGCTTTGATCGTAAATCGCTAGACCAGCGGCAGAGCAAACCACCAAATCGTTTTCTTCGAGATAGATAAAGCGATCGGTTACCTGGCGTAAAGCCATCGTATCTGACGCAAGAAAGTTCTCGCCAATCCCCACCCCTACGACTAAGGGGCTGCCAGACCGTGCAGCCACGACCTGATCAGGGTTATGCGCGTCTACGGCCGCGAGTGCGTAGGCCCCTTCAAGACGAGCAACGGTTTCTTGCATTGCGCTCAGCAAAGTCTTACCGGACTCAACCGCGCGATGCAGAAGATGTACGATAACCTCCGTGTCCGTTGCCGACATAAATTCATAGCCCTCGGCGAGCAACTCTTCACGCAAAGACCCGTGGTTCTCAATGATTCCATTGTGGACGATTGCGATGCGCTGCTTTGAAATATGCGGGTGTGCATTTACCGCCGATGGCTGCCCATGGGTGGCCCAACGCGTGTGTGCTATTCCGGAGCAACCTAGGATTGGATTGAGTCTTTGCGCTTCCTCGAGGGCAGCCACTTTTCCTTGATACTTGTGTAGGTGCAGCTGATCTTCATTATCGATCAACGCCATCCCTGCGGAGTCATAGCCGCGATACTCTAGCCGGCGAAGGCCTTCCAGGAGAATTTCCGAAACCTCTCGCCGTGCTGTTGCAGCGACAATCCCACACATTGCGTTTATTCCTTAGCTTACTTTGGATTGGGTGTTTGCTTTCTTTTTGCTGGCAGAAGCGCGTTGTTTCGGCGTTCGCCAACCATCGATGTTGCGTTGTTTACCACGGGCAACGCCCAGCGCCTCATCGGGCACATCGGTGGTTACGGTGGAGCCGGCGGCGACAAACCCGTTTTCGCCTATGGTGAGAGGTGCAACAAGGGTGCTATTGGAGCCCACAAAGACGCCGTCAGCTAAGCGAGTAAGGTGCTTGTTCACGCCGTCGTAGTTACAGGTGATTGTTCCCGCGCCGACGTTCACCGCCGCGCCGATTTGCGCATCTCCGATGTAACTCAAGTGATTGACTTTGCTACCTGCGCCGATTGCCGCTTTCTTGGTCTCTACAAAATTTCCGATTCGCGCTCCTTCACCCAGCGTCGATCCCGGTCGAAGGCGTGCGAACGGTCCGACGCGGCAGTTGGCACTGAGAACGGCTTCCTCTAGGTGACTCATCGCGTTTACGATACTCTTAGCACCGATACGGCAGTTTCGCAGGACGCAGTTGGGCCCTATTTGCACGCCGTCTTCTAGGTGCACATCACCTTCGAACACTGCGTTTATGTCAATCACGACATCGCGCCCACAGGTGAGCTGACCGCGAACATCAACTCGTTCAGGGTCAATCAGGGTGACCCCGGCCTTCATCAAACGCGTCGCTGCTCGCTGGCGGAAGAGAGCTTCCGCCTCTGCAAGCTGGCATCGATCGTTGATGCCCATAACCTCATCGGGATCATCGGCCTTGAGTGCCGCAACGCAATGACCGTCAGCAACAGCCATAGCCAACACATCCGGCAGGTAGTACTCCCCCTGAGCGTTGGCATTTCCGATTTTTGGCAGGTAAGTCTTCAGCAAAGTCGCCGGATAGGCGAGAACGCCGGTGTTGATTTCACGAACGGCAAGCTCGCTTTCGCTTGCATCTTTGTGTTCGACCACGCCCAGTAATTGACCTTTGCCATCTCTTAGCACTCTCCCGTATCCGCTAGGGTCGTCCATTTCGGCGGTAAGAAGAGAAGGCGCGTTGTCAGCGAGACTCTGAAGCGTTCCCGAAGTCAGCAAGGGTACATCACCATAGAGAACAAGCACGTTTGATCCGCTCTTGACCGCGGGTATGGCTTGAAGCACCGCGTGACCGGTTCCGAGCTGTTCTTCCTGCATCACCCAGGTAATGTCGGGGGCGTCCAGTTCTTCCTTAATCCGCTCCGCCCCATGACCGATGACGACATGGAGCTGAAGAGGTGCTAGCTCTCGGGCCGCATCCAGGACGTGTGCTAGTAAGGGCTTACTCGCTATGGGATGCAGTACTTTCGGCAGTTCCGATCGCATCCGAGTCCCCTGGCCGGCTGCAAGAACAATAACTTCGAGGGTCATAGCGGTTTCCGGGGGCGATTTAGAAAGGTTCATAGGAAAGCCAAATACTACTTTGTTTGCACAAAGCCGAACGGGCACTGGTTCACAGCTTTGTCAGGTTCTTTTACACATTATGTACGGGATCGGTGGTAGAAAAGCTGCTTGTGGGAAAAATCCACACACTTATTGCGGGCTGAAAGAAGCGGTCGGAGGCCGCATATCGGAGTGTTCCCGCGCGGCTTAAAACCGTCTCCAGTGCTTTGACGGGAGCACACTGACCGTGGGACGCTGGCTATTTAATACTCCAAGCCAAAGCAAAGATAAGGGCCAAAATGAAGTACAAAGTCTCAGATGATTTAGCGACCATCAACATTGATGACGGCAAAGCAAATGTTGCGGGCCATTCATTTTTCGACGAAATGAACGATTTTTTGCAGCGCGCCGAAGGAGAAGCGAAAGCGGTCTGCATTAGCGCGCGAACCGGAATGTTCTCCGCAGGTTTCGACCTCAAGGAGATGCAAAAAGGAGTCAAAGAGATGCAAGCACTAGCGCTTCGCGGAATGGATCTCATGACCAGACTCTACGCTCATCCACAACCGATACTGGCGGCGTGCGACGGGCACGCGGTTGGATTGGGTGCGTTCCTACTCTTAGCCTGCGATTACCGTATTGGCACTCGCGGCGACTACAACGTCACGCTTCCTGAAACCGCCCTCGGAATGGGCTTCACGCCGGTACTCATGGCGCTAATCCATGATCGCATCGACAGCCGATATAAGAGCCTGGCCGTTCTTCAATCAAAGCCGTTTGCACCGGCGGACGCGCTCGCGGCGGGGTTTCTAGATGAACTTGTCGACTCGGACAGCCTCGAAGCAGCCGCAAAAGAGTGGGGCGAAACCGTTGCTAAACTCCCGGCCGCCACCTTTGCTGCGAACAAGGAAGACCTTAGATCAAAATCCCTAGCTACCATGCGCAATGCTTTTAAATCGGCTGAGTCTTAAGACTTGGCTGACGCGCATCTTCTTGCGCATAAAAAAGCCCTAGAGAGAGGGCTTAGAGAGAAGGGCTTAGAGAGAGGGCTTAGAATAGACTAGTACTCTTGCTTAGCGCTTAACGACTGGCTCGGTTTTTTAGCTTACGCAAGGTTGCCAGCTGGGCAGCCGCCTCCGCCAGTTGCGCGGATGCGCGTCCGTAGTCGAACTCGCCAGACTGGTTCGCAAGCGCTTGCTCAGCTTCCCTCCGCGCAGACTCCGCAGCCGCTTCATCAACCGCTTCCGCTCGAATTGCTGTATCCGCGAGAATAGATACGACCCCTGGCTGAACCTCCAAAAAGCCACCGGAAACGTAGTAAACCGCTTCGTCGCCATTTTGCATAGCAATACGAACGGGGCCCGGTATCAGCGACGTCAATAGTGGAGCGTGGCCGTAGTTAATGCCAAGCTCGCCCATCTCGCCTGTCGCGACCAGCGACTGCACCAGACCAGAGAAGATCTCCTCCTCGGCGCTGACGATATCGCAGTGAATGGTCATTGCCATCTTGTATTCCTAGCGCTAATCCTATCGACCAGTCTCTAAGCTGTTGGCTTAGAGGTTTTTGGCTTTTTCTACCGCTTCTTCAATGTTGCCAACCATATAGAACGCCTGCTCAGGCAGCTCGTCGTAATCGCCAGCCAGAATGCCCTTAAAGCCCGCAATCGTATCTTTTAGCGACACGTACTTCCCTGGAGAACCGGTAAATACTTCTGCTACGTGGAAAGGCTGTGAAAGGAATCGTTCGATCTTTCGGGCGCGGTCTACCGTCTGCTTATCTTCTTCAGAAAGCTCATCCATTCCCAGGATCGCGATAATATCTTTCAGCTCCTTGTAGCGCTGCAATACACCCTGTACGCCGCGAGCGACCTCGTAGTGCTCAGTACCAATTACGAGCGGATCGAGCTGACGAGATGTCGAATCGAGCGGGTCTACCGCAGGGTAAATACCCTTTGCAGCAATATCTCGGGACAGGACTACGGTGGAATCGAGGTGAGCGAAGGTCGTCGCCGGCGATGGATCGGTCAGGTCATCCGCCGGTACGTACACCGCCTGAATCGACGTAATCGATCCGAGCTTGGTTGAGGTAATGCGCTCCTGGAGTGCACCCATTTCCTCTGCTAGCGTCGGCTGATAGCCCACCGCCGATGGCATACGACCTAACAGCGCAGACACTTCGGTTCCGGCCAGCGTGTAGCGGTAGATGTTGTCTACGAATAGAAGAACGTCCCGTCCTTCGTCCCGAAACTTCTCAGCCATGGTGAGGCCGGTCAGAGCAACTCGGAGACGGTTACCCGGTGGCTCGTTCATCTGTCCGTAGACCATCGCTACTTTCGAGTTTTCTGGATTCTCCAAGTCTACAACCTTGGACTCCTGCATCTCGTAGTAGAAATCGTTACCTTCTCGGGTTCGCTCTCCAACACCGGCAAATACCGATAGGCCAGAATGCTGGAGCGCGATGTTGTTGATCAGCTCCATCATGTTCACGGTTTTACCGACGCCGGCACCACCGAACAAACCGACCTTACCCCCTTTTGCGAAGGGACAAACCAGGTCGATCACCTTGATACCGGTTTCCAGCAGCTCTTCGGAAGCCGCGAGTTCTTCATAGGTTGGTGCTTCGCGGTGGATTGAAGCTCGCTCCTGCTCACCAATCGGTCCGCGCTCATCAATCGGGTTTCCAAGAACATCCATGATTCGGCCCAGGGTCTGGCCGCCCACAGGCACAGAAATCGGAGCGCCGGTGTTTTCAACCGCCAGACCCCGGGACAAGCCCTCGGAGGAGCCCATCGCGATGGCGCGGACAACGCCGTCGCCGAGCTGCTGCTGAACTTCCAAGGTGATTTCTTTTTCCGTAACCGTCAGGGCGTCATACACCTGCGGGACCGCATCGCGCGGAAACTCCACGTCGATAACCGCGCCAATAATCTGGACGACTCGTCCGCTACTCATGTCTGATCCTCTTTTCCGTATGCGGGGAACAGGATAGAAGCCCGATCCCGCTTTTTACTTTCTAAACTCGTTTAGCCTTTTCCAAGGCGCTCCAGCTCATTAGTACCAGTTCAGCCTGTCTTAACCGCCCGCAAAACACGCGCCGACGGATTCGGCCTAAGCACTAGCTGATCGCTGATGCGCCACCCACGATTTCTGACAACTCCTGAGTAATCGCTGCCTGACGAGCCTTGTTGTAAACCAGCTCCAATTCGTCGATGAGCTCACCGGCGTTTTCCGTCGCATTCTTCATCGCCAGCATGCGCGCCGCTTGCTCGCAGGCCGCATTTTCAACCACGGCCTGATAAACCTGGGATTCGATGTAGCGAGTAAGGAGGCCGTCAAGCAAATCTCGCGCTTCTGGCTCGTAGATGTAATCCCAGTGATGCTTCATCTCATCGTTATCTTCCGGCAACAGAGGCAATACCTGTTCGACCGTCGGGTTCTGCGTCATGGTATTCACAAATTCATTGCTGACCATAAACAGGCGATCGATCTTGCCCTCTTCGAAAGAGTCCAGCATGGTTTTGACACCGCCGATAAGGTCTTCCAATGCGGGCTCTTCGCCAATATCCCGGGTTGCCGAAACCACGTTGCCGCCATAGCTGTTAAAAAAAGCAATCGCTTTGCCACCGACCAGGCACAGATCGATCTCGACGCCCTGATCATTCCACTCTTTCATGGCTCGCATAGTGGCCTTGAACAAATTGATATTGAGGCCTCCACAAAGACCTCTGTCGGTGGATACGACAATAAACCCGACCCGCTTCGGCTCGCGTGCATCCATAAACACGTGCCGATACTCAGGTGTCGAGTTCGCAATGTGACTGACAACGGAGCGAATACGACGAGAGTAGGGCTTGCCTACCTCCATGCGATCCTGGGCACGGCGCATCTTGCTGGCCGCGACCATTTCCATCGCACTGGTGATCTTTTGAGTACTTTTTATACTCGTGATCTTGGTACGGATTTCCTTTCCGACTGCCATGGGTTTCTATTCCGTTTGCCTTTCCTGCTAGCTTGCTGCTTGGTTTAGGCCGGCGTTACCGGCGTCGCTCTGCCGCGATCGCCCGCTGGCGGGCTTTATTAAGTCTCTGTCAGTAAGTCTGCGTCGACTTAAACTTCTCAATCAGTTCGGCAAAGCTTGCGGAGGTTTCATCGCCGTAATCTCCGCTTGCGGCGATATCGTCCATCAGCGATCCATACTCCGCATGCGCAAAAGACAGCAGAGCGGACTCAAAGTCACCGATCTTCTCGACGGCTACATCCTTCAGATGTCCTTCATTCGCTGCAAACAGCATTAGGCCCATCTCAGCAATGCTCTGGGGAGAATATTGCTTCTGCTTCATTAGTTCGGTCACGCGCTCACCGTGGTCGAGCTGGGCCTTTGTCGCTTCATCCAAATCGGACGCGAACTGGGAGAACGCGGCCAACTCGCGATACTGAGCCAAAGCCGTTCGAATACCACCGGACAGCTTTTTCATGATTTTCGTTTGTGCGGCTCCACCCACCCGGGATACAGAGATACCCGCGTTCATCGCAGGGCGTACACCCGCATTGAACATGTCGGTCTCGAGAAAGATCTGACCGTCGGTAATCGAAATAACATTCGTTGGAACGAATGCAGATACGTCTCCCGCTTGCGTCTCAATCACTGGCAGCGCGGTAAGAGATCCGGTCTGGCCTTTCACCTCGCCGTTAGTCAGTTTCTCGACGTAGTCCGCATTTACGCGAGCCGCTCTCTCGAGCAGACGAGAGTGCAGATAGAAGACATCCCCGGGATAGGCTTCACGACCCGGTGGTCGGCGAAGCAGAAGGGAGATCTGTCGGTAGGCCACGGCCTGCTTACTCAGATCATCGTAAATAATGAGAGCGTCTTCCCCACGATCCCGGTAGTACTCCCCCATCGTGCAACCGGCGAAAGGTGCCAGGAATTGCATAGCTGCGGGATCGGCCGCGTTTGCCGCTACGATAATCGTATGCTCCATCGCGCCGTGTTCTTCGAGCTTACGTACCACGGAAGCTACCGAAGAGGCCTTCTGACCGACGGCGACATAGATGCACTTAATGCCCGTGCCTTTCTGGTTAATGATCGCGTCAATCGCGATCGCGGTCTTTCCAACCTGGCGGTCGCCGATAATCAGTTCTCGCTGACCGCGTCCGATAGGAACCATGGCATCGATCGCCTTTAGACCAATCTGAACCGGCTGATCAACGGACTGACGGGCAATCACGCCCGGTGCTACTTTTTCTAGCGCATCCGTTTCCGCCGCGTTGATCGGCCCTTTGCCGTCGATCGGGTTACCCAGCGCGTCGACGACTCGCCCCTGCAACTCAGGACCTACCGGTACTTCGAGAATTCGCCCGGTGCAGCGACAGGACTGGCCCTCCGCTAGGCCTTTGTAATCGCCCAGTACAACGGCGCCTACCGAGTCGCGCTCTAGGTTGAGCGCCATACCGTATACGCCACCGTCAAACTCGATCATCTCGCCGTACATCACGTCCGTTAGGCCATGAATACGGATGATGCCGTCGCTCACCGATACAATCGTACCGACGTTTCGAGCCTCACTACTGACGTCCAGCGAATCGATTCGCTGACGAATCAGATCGCTAATTTCGGACGGGTTCAGTTGCTGCATGATCTAATCCTCAAAACTAGTTTGCCAGCGCTTCCGCGAGCTTGTTTAGGCGTCCGCGCACACTGCCATCAATAATCAGGTCACCGGCCTTGATGAGCACGCCACCTATCAAATCTGTATCGGTGTTTGTAGTGACCACAACCTCGCGCGCAAGGCGTTTGCCTAGCGCCGCGGCAATCTTCTCTCTAACCGCATCGGGCACGTCGAAAGCAGACGTAAGCTCTACATCGACGCTTTGTTCACGCAGTGCTTTTAACTGCGCAAATTGCGCTGCTATTTGCGGCGCCAGGCCGAGCCGACGATTCTCCGCGAGCACGTGAAGAAACCGCTTTCGACTCTCTCCAAGCTCATCGCCACAAAGCTCTAGAAAAGTCTCGGCTTGCTTGTCGGTGGTTGACGAAGGGTCGGCTAGAAAGCTGGCGACCGATGGTTCCTTAACAACAGCCGCTATTAACTGAAGCTCACTGAGCCAAGCATGCAAAGCCTCTATGTTTGCTTCCCTTGCGTCTCCCGCTTCGCTGCTGGCGTATTCGAACGCTGCCTTCGCGTAGGGCCGAGCCAAGGTACTAAGTTCCGCCATTCGCTAAAGCTCCGAAGCCAGCTTGTCGACTATGTCTGCGTGCGCAGCTTCATCAACAGAAGCGCCAAGAACCTTCTCGGCTCCGGCGATGGATAGCGCCGCAACTTGGCTGCGCAATTGCTCGCGAGCCCGATTGGTTTCTTGCTCTATCTCAGCTTGGGCGGCCGTCTTGACGCGGTCCGCCTCTACCACAGCGGCTTCTTTCGCCTCATCGACGATTTGGTTGGCACGCCGATTAGCGGCATCTACTATCCCGGAAGCCTCTTCTTTTGCTTCCTTAAGACGCTCAACGGCTTTCTCCTGTGCCAACTCAAGGTCGTGACTGGCTCGGTCAGCGGCCGCGAGGCCGTCCGCGATCTTGTGCTCGCGCTCCTGCATAGCCGCTAGAATCGGTGGCCATACATACTTCATGCAGAAGACCACGAAGGCGATAAACGCCAGCATCTGACCTATAAGAGTTAGGTTGATATTCAAAACCTGTTCCTCCCGAAATAATCGATGTTCACCCGCGCTCTCAACTCCGTCATATCGGCTTTTGAGGGCGCCAATTTCGAGACATCGATCGTTGCATTTATGCGGTTGTCATCATGTTCTTGTTGCAACATATACAACCGTCAAAACCTTGGGCGTGCCTACTTAGGCGCCTGCCGGAGCAACAACGAAGATCAGGTACATCGCGATGCCCACACCAATAATGGGGATAGCGTCGACCAGGCCCGCGCCGAGGAAGAACGTTGTCTGCAGTTTAGGTGCAAGCTCTGGCTGGCGCGCAGATCCTTCGATCAGGCGACCACCCAACAGGCCTACGCCAATAGCAGCACCGAGACCTCCGAGGCCCATCATGATTGCTGCAGCAACATAAATAAGTTCCATTATCTTCTCCTAGAGATAAACGAAGTAAAAACAGGTAAACCCTGAATCAGTGATCCTCGTGAGCCATGCTGAGATACACGATGGTCAGAACCATAAAAATAAAGGCCTGCAGCACGATCACGAGAATGTGGAAAATCGCCCAGCCGATCTGCATGAGCGCAGCGGGGAGCATCCAAACTATGCCTGCGCTAAACAGCGCGGCTATCAGAATGAAGATCATCTCACCCGCATACATATTGCCGAATAATCGCAGGCCGAGAGAGAAGGGCTTGGCAAGAAAGCCAACCACTTCCATAAATAAATTTACCGGGATGAACACCGGGTGGTTAAACGGGTTCAACGTAAGTTCTTTTACAAAGCCAAAGCCTTTGACCGTGATTGAGTAGTAGAGCATCAAGATGAAGATGCCCAGTGCCATACCCATCGTGATGTTCGGGTCAGTGGAGGGCACTATTTTCTGGTACTCGACACCGGCCAAAAGCAGAAGCTCTGGAATCAGGTCCACGGGTATCAGATCCATAAGGTTCATCAAGAACACCCACACAAAAATAGTCAGCGCGAGCGGTGCAACCAGCGGATTGCGGCCGTGAAAGGTATCTTTAACGGTGTTGTCGACAAAGCTGACGATCATCTCAACCATGTTGAGAAAACCGCTCGGTGTCTCTGCACTCGCTTTGACTGCCATTCGACGGAAGAACCAGCAGAAGAAGATGCCAAGACCAATAGACCAGGCCATAGAATCCACGTGGATAGCGTTAAACCCCATTGCGGCCGCTTCATCGCCCCCGTGGGCCATCGTCCAAACGCCGCCCTCAGCAACGATAGAGCCATCGTAACGCTCAAACCCTTCGGGCAACTTGCCATAGGTGAGGTTAGTCAAGTGGTGAACGATATAGTCAGAGACCGTGTGAGTTTCGCTCGCCATTTACTGTTATTGCTCCTACGTACTCTTTGTTTTCGTCTTTGCTGTCTAAGTTTTCGCAAGTTGCCGCTGCTCACCTACTTAGTGAGCTGCAATGCAGCCATGTCCTAAGGGCAAAAAGCCACACCCTGCCTCTAGCGGTTCCGGCGAACGCTAGCTGCTCTGGAGCAGACGGATGGACATAAACACTTGCATCGCCCAAAAAATGCCGAAACCAACAAAAACCAGTCCCGGGCGCGCTGGTTGAGCAACTGCAAACACCAGCGCAAAACTTGCCGCGCTCAAAACAAACTTTCCGGTCTCGGCCGCTAGTCCCAGCTGAGCCGCCTGGCGAGCGCTACCCAAGGACGCTTTATCCAAGCGAAATGCGAAAAACGCATGGGGCACGATTGCGCAAGCAGCACCGCACAGCATCGAGAACGCCCCCGCTGATCCTGATAGAAACCAAGTGACCGGCATTCCGAGTGCTAAGACAATCAATTGGATCAGCGAACCTCTTAGAAACCGAGGTTTGGGAGTCTGTGTCTGTTTGGCTCGAAGAGCCTTATCCCCCGTCCTGATTCGCTCCACTCGGGTGTGTCCTGATTTGAGCGGCGCGCATTATAGATTTAAGGTACGCCTCGTTCAATAACCTATGAGGTTAGCGATCCGTAGAAAAATGTTGTTTCCCAAAAACTTGCGATAAATGGATTCGTGTTCCGGTACTAAGACGACATGATCGACGGCGACGGATCAAGCTCAAACCTGTCCTTTACAAAGTTGCCAAACGCACAAAATAGTTTTAGCGGTTACTACATATGGGAAAGAAGTCACAATGTATGCGCATATGTTGTGAAAGTCGTTTAGCGCAAGTGCGATAAGATGCCATCAAGCTCATCGAGACTGTTGTACTTCAAAACCAAACTACCCTTGCCGCCGGCGGAGTGGCGGATTGAAACGGAAGAACCTAATTTCTGCGATAGTTCCTGCTCTAAATGCTGAATATTTGGATCCGAAGTTACCGTTGATGCAGATGCACTTGCTGTTTCACCTCCTTTGAGGGACGCACGAACGGCTGCCTCAGTCTGGCGAACGGAATAGCCCCTCGTCACAACTAAGCCGGCAAGCTCTCGTTGAGACCCTCCCTGCAAGGCCAGCAGCGCTCTACCATGGCCCATATCAATGACCCCTTCAGCAAGCATTTTCCTGACCTCGGGCTCCAAAGAGTTGAGCCGCAAAAGGTTGGCCACCGAGGATCGGGACTTCCCCACCGCATCGGCTACCTCCTGCTGCGTCAGGCCAAATTCTTCCTGCAGTCTTGCGAGAGCCACCGCCTCTTCGATTGGGTTTAGATCTTCCCGCTGGATATTTTCAATCAGCGCCATCGCAATGGCTGCTTCATCGGGCACATTGCGAACTAACGAAGCGATGCTGGCCAGACCTGCGAGCTGCGACGCTCGCCAACGACGCTCGCCGGCAATAATTTCAAACTTTCCACCCGCTATAGGACGAACCACTATCGGCTGCATAAGGCCCTGAGACTGAATACTGTCAGCCAGTTCCTGGAGAGCCTCTTGGGCAAATTCCCGGCGCGGTTGATACCGGCCTCGCTCGATAAGCTCTATTGGCAGCTCCCGCAAATCGCTCACCGGTTCATCGGTCGAGGCCTTGGAGGGGTCGGCGGGATCATTACCCGACGGCACGGATGGCACGCTCTTAGCTGCGCTGCTGCCAGAAAGTAGCGCATCAAGGCCTTTACCCAAACTGCGTCGCTTCGAAACCACTAGTGTTTTGCTGCCATAGGTAGTGAGTTATTCCATTCAAACAGAACGCTATTGGCTTTGCGCTCGCTCTTCCCGACGAATAATTTCTCCGGCAAGTGCCAGATAAGCCCGCGAGCCACGCGAGTATTTGTCGTAGTGCATTGCCGGAACACCGTGGCTTGGCGCCTCCGCCAAGCGCACATTCCGGGGAATAACGGTGCGATAAACCCGGTCCCCAAAGTGCTCGTGCAGCTGAGCAGAGACATCGTTTGTAAGACTGTTGCGCGGATCGTACATGGTCCGCAAAATTCCTTCGACCTGCAGGTGCGTATTGACTGAGCCCTGAACCTGTTCAATCGTGCCGAGCAGAGCGGAGAGCCCTTCTAAAGCGTAGTACTCACATTGCATTGCTATTAGCACACCGTCAGCGGCAACCAAAGCATTCAGAGTGAGCAAATTTAGCGATGGTGGACAATCTATAAGAATGTAATCAAAACTGCCTTGCACCTTGCCGAGGGCGCTTCGGAGTTTTCTTTCTCGATGGTCGAGCTGCAAAAGCTCGACTTCTGCAGCCGTTAGGTCACCATTCGCCGGCAGCACGCTAAAACCAGCGGCTTCTGGGCTTAGAAACACATCGGCTACTGGTGTCTCTTGCACTAGAACGTTGTAGATGCTCGCGTTCAGCTCATGCTTGTCGACGCCGCTGCCCATCGTCGCGTTGCCCTGCGGGTCCAGGTCAACCAACAAAACGCGTTTCTGCATGGCAGCTAACGATGCGGCGAGATTGACGGTGGTGGTGGTCTTTCCTACCCCACCCTTTTGATTTGCGATGGCTAAGATTCTGGCCACGCTCTTGACCCCCTTGCTCCTCGTCTTTCCTTGTTCCGACCGCAATCCTGCATGACAGCAATTCCGGGCTCACCCGTCGGGCTAAGCCCAAGGCTAGTTTCTTTTTTAGTTTTAGGTCTGCAGCGTGCGAGACACGGAAAAACGCACTACGCAGCGGTCCTCTGCGAGTCCCGGCACTTGAATCGATACAACCTTTACAGCGCTCAAGTTCGTTTTGATTGCGGCAAGCTCGTTATCCGGGTGTTTCCCCTTCAGCGCGACAAACTCTCCATTGGCTCTTAGCAGATGGGAAGAGCCCAGTATCATAGCATCGAGCGAAGAGAACGCCCTGGACCAGATCTGTGAGAAAAGCTGCTTGGGATTGAAGTCCTCGACTCGACTTTTGACCACGGTAATGTTTTGTAAGCCTAAACTGGTCTTTACGTGGGTTAAGAATTTCGTCCGTTTGCCATGACTGTCGAGAAGCGTAAAAGAAACTTCGGGCGCGGCGATGGCAAGCGGTATGCCAGGCAAACCGGCTCCCGTTCCGATATCTATGACCGGTCCTCCATCGAGACACCTAAGGGTTGCCAAGCTGTCCAAGAGATGGCGGGTGACCATTTCCTGAGCGTCCCTTACGGCCGTCAAATTAAAACGGGTATTCCAGTGGTGGAGTAGCCGTAAATAGGCCAGCAAATCTATCTGTTGCTGTTCACTAAGATCCAAGCCCAGAGTAGCTAAACCCCGACTGAGCACTTCCTCTTCTAGGCCGGCCATTTCCCGGTCGTAATTCGGTCGACTAGCGTAACTTAGCTGGCCTGGGCCGAGCCGACTTCAACGATCTCCTGCTGGCTGTCGGACAGGCCCTTCGTTTGCTCTTTAGCCATCGGGTAAGCCTCATCAAGCGCGACGTCCACCAACTGGGTTCTCTTGAGGAAGACCAGTAGCAGCGATACGGCGGCCGGCGTTACACCGGCGATGCGTGAGGCCATGCCCAGGGTTTCCGGTTGCTGGTTTTGGAGCTTCTCTTGGATTTCCTTCGACAGGCCGGATACCGCTCGATAATCGAAAGACTTGGGTAACGCCAGGGAGTCAAAACGCTTAAGACGAGCGATTTCTTCACTTTGTCGATCTATGTACCCGGCGTACTTTGCCTGAATTGCTACCTGTTCTGCGGCTTGCCGACTTGCCAGGGAAGCATCGATATTGAGCAACCCGTCTTCGTCAAGCGCCGCTATGTCTTCGTAGCTTAATTCCGGTCGCTTAAGTAGGTCTTGATAGCTGTACTCTCTAGCCAGCGGTTTCGCGAGCTTCGCCTCCAAGGACTCCGCCTTTGCGGTATGGGGATGCACGTAAGTCGATCTAATCCGCTGCTGCTCCTGCGCTATAAATTCGCGTTTTGCGTTGTAGTGAGACCATCGATCCTCCCCGACCAAACCCAACTCGCGGCCTTGCTCCGTTAAGCGAAGATCGGCGTTATCTTCTCGAAGCATGAGCCGGTACTCAGCGCGCGATGTGAACATTCGGTACGGCTCTTTGGTCCCCTGCGTAATGAGGTCGTCTACCAGAACACCAAGGTAAGCCTCATCTCGTCTAGGTGACCAGGGTTTTTTCTCGCGCACGGACAAAGCGGCATTGATTCCTGCCAGTAGACCCTGCGCACCCGCTTCCTCGTACCCCGTCGTACCGTTGATCTGGCCGGCAAAGTACAAGCGCCTAAGGGCTTTCGTTTCTAAAGTGCGTTGAAGGTCGCGCGGGTCAAAGAAATCGTACTCGATGGCGTAGCCCGGGCGTGTAATGTTCGCGTTCTCGAATCCCCGCATACTGCGCACAAGGTCGAGCTGCACGTCAAAAGGCAGACTTGTGGAGATACCGTTAGGGTAGAGCTCATTGCTACTCAGTCCCTCAGGCTCCACAAATACCTGGTGCGATGACTTATCAGCGAAGCGCTGAATTTTATCCTCGATACTTGGGCAGTAGCGAGGACCCTCGCCCTCGATTACCCCTGTATACAGCGGCGACCGATCCAGTCCGCTGCGGATAATCTCATGTGTTTTTTCGCTAGTATGGGCAACCCAACAACATCGCTGTTGCGGATGTAATTTACTTTCTCCCAAGAAAGACATGCAGGGGCGAGGCTCATCACCCCACTGTTCTTCGAGCACTTCATAATTGACCGAAGCGGCATCTATACGCGGAGGTGTCCCGGTTTTTAACCGCTCCACTCTAAACGGTAGTGCCCGCAGCCGTTCCGCTAAAGCAAGGGAGGGTGGATCTCCCGCGCGACCGCCAGAAGACTTGTTAAGGCCAACATGAATCTGTCCGGCTAAGAACGTTCCCACGGTCAAAACTATGCTGTGCCCATGGAAGCGGATGCCGCTTTGTGTCACTACACCGCTAACGCAATCGCCGTTGAGAATGAGGTCATCCACTGGCTGTTGAAAGACCTGCAAATGAGGCTGCTGCTGGATAGTTTCCCGGATAGCGTTCCGGTACAGGACTCGATCAGCCTGAGCCCTCGTGGCGCGAACTGCAGGCCCCTTACGACTGTTTAACACTCGAAACTGGATGCCTGCGCGATCCGTAGCCCGCGCCATCGCACCCCCAAGCGCGTCGATTTCGCGAACAAGGTGGCTCTTTCCGATCCCGCCAATGGCGGGGTTACAGGACATTTGACCCAGAGTATCTATCGAATGGGTTAGAAGCAGTGTGTCGACACCCATTCGAGCAGCTGCTAGCGCAGCTTCCGTTCCCGCGTGGCCACCACCGACAACGATCACTCCAAAGTTCTTCGGGTAATCCATACCATATTCCTAAGCCGTGTTTTTAAGCAAACGGCTTGTCGCCGCTTCATCCGGGCCTTAGTTGCCATCGAAGTGCTCGGGCCGCGCGATTATAGAGACTTCCCTCGATCGAGCAATCTTTTGAATACCGTAAGTATTATTAATTAAAAATAAAATATTAGATTAGATTTCTTTCTTATAGTTGTTGTTATTAGGGCCGTCGAGAGTCGTGGATAAGACGAAACCTCTCTTTTTTTTCATCAACTTACAGCAACAACAGCCCTGTAAGAAAAGACTTCTTAAGCGCTGATATACCCGTGGCTAGATTGGGGAACAAATCCACTCTCTGGTGAAATAGGCTCCTTTGCACATAGCGCCATCCTACTATTCAGTCTTTGCCAACACGTCTTTGCTTGGAGACTTTTTCAATCTCGATCTGTGTTCCGCTTACTACTTTGTTAAACCGATGATCCAAGTGAAATTCACAGACTTATGGGCCGAAAATCGACAGCCTTTAGTAAATTCTCGTAAGAGCGGGGATAGAGAGCTAATAAGCTGAGGACAACTTACCCGACAGAGAGAGTACACCTGGTTCAGCCCTTACCTTCGTTCCTAGTCCGCTAAGCCAAACCTGCCTGGACGTTGGGAAACTAGCTGATCAGTACCTTGATAGTTTGTGGATAAACTCTAGGGAATAGGGATCAAAGACTTATTTACCGATGCAGAACTGACTAAAGATTTCCCCTAGTAACTGATCGCTAGTAAAGCGCCCCGAGATCTCACCGAGTTGTTCCTGAGCGAGGCGTAATTCTTCCGCCGCGAGCTCAGCGGCGCTGTACCGAGACAACTGGTTCTCGGCGGAGCGTAAGGAAAGCAAACATCGTTCAAGGGCGTCTAGATGGCGTGCTCGGGCGCTAAACTCAGAATTTCCTAAATTCTCGAGGCCTGCTGCCGCAAGCAGATGGTCCCTCAAGTCGTCGACGCCTTCGCCAGACAGAGCGCTTATATTAATCTCGGTGACTTCGCTCAAGGACAACTGTTTGCCTGGCGTACGGCCACTCAAATCACATTTGTTTCTCAGCACGGTGACGGGTATATCCGAACTCGTTTCTCCACGAAAGATCTCCGCCAGTTCTTCAGCGTTTTCTCTGCTACCGCCTATAGAATCGTCGCAGACAAGAAGAACTCGATCGGCGGATCGGATCTCCTCCCTGGCGCGTTTTACCCCTTCCCGTTCGATAGGATCGTCGGATTCTCGAAGACCAGCAGTGTCGACAATTTCTATGGGCAAACCCCGAATCGCGAGACGTTCTCGAATCAGATCGCGAGTTGTTCCCGCTCGCTCGGTGACGATCGAACTCTGTTTTTCCACCAGCTGATTCATCAAGCTGGACTTACCAGCATTGGGAGCACCGGCGATAACCAACTTGAGGCCTCGATGGAGCGCGCGGCCCTTTTTGGCGGATGCTAGAAGCGTCTCTACAGCGGCTAGCAATGTCTGGATTCGTTCGAGTACATCGCTGTTCGCAAGAAAGTCTATTTCTTCTTCCGGGAAGTCTATGGCGGCTTCGATGAAGGCGCGCAGCGAGACAAGAGCTTCGAACAGTTCTCCGATCTGTTGGGAAAACACACCGGTCAAACTGCGACTGGCCGCCCGCATTGAAGCTTCCGAACTGCTACTGATGAGATCAGCTATCGCCTCTGCTTGTGCAAGATCAATCTTGCCATTCATAAAGGCGCGCTGGCTAAACTCACCGGCGACGGCGTACCGGGCTCCAAGCTGTGCACAGCAGCGCAAAAGCGTATCGAGCAGCACCGGGCTGCCGTGGCAGTGAAACTCTATAACGTCTTCGCCGGTAAACGAGTCCGGTCCAGGAAAACTTAGAACAAGCCCCCTATCCAGAACCGAATCGTCGAGATCATGGATTACGCAGTAGTGGGCCTTACGCGGAGTTAGGTCTCGTTTAGTCAGGATCGTCGCGATTTTCTGACTCGCGGACCCCGATAAGCGGAGGATGCCTACACCCGCTTCACCTGCTCCAGTGGCGATAGCGGCGATTGTGTCAGAAGCAGATCTCAGCCCGTCCATTAGCGGAACCTATGCCGCTGCTGCAGCCTTTTCTATTTGTCGTGTAATGACGTACTGCTGAGCCATAGACAGTAGGTTGTTGACCACCCAATAGAGAACAAGCCCCGCAGGGAACCATAAAAAGAAGAAGGTAAAGACGATTGGAAGCCACTGCATGATTTTCGCTTGCATCGGGTCCGGTGGCGGCGGATTGAGTTTTTGCATGAACCACATGCTCCCCCCCATAAGCAGTGGTAAAACAAAAAAAGGATCCATAACAGAAAGATCTTCGATCCACAAAATGAAGGGCGCCTGTCTCAACTCCACGCTCTCCATCAACACCCAGTACAAGGCAATAAAAACAGGCATTTGAACCAGGATCGGTAGACAACCACCCATGGGGTTTATTTTCTCTTTCTTATACAGCTCCATCATCGCCTGGGACTGTTTTTGCTTGTCATCGCCATACTGTTCGCGAATATCCTGTAGCTTCGGTTGAACACGCCGCATGTTCGCCATCGACTTATAGCTCGTGGCAGACAGTTTGAAGAAGGCAGCTTTTATCAAGACCGTCAAAAGAATGATCGCCCCGCCCCAATTCCCTACCAGCGAATGGATTTTTGTGAGCAACCAAAATAACGGTTGGGCAACCCACCACAGCCAACCGTAGTCAACGCTCAACTCAAGGAATGGGGAGATCTTCTCTAGCGAGTACTGATCTTTAGGACCCGCATAGAACTGCGCCCCAAAAGTTGTTGTTTGTCCCGGATCCACTAGAACGGCTGGCGCTGTAAAACCGGCGATGTTGAAACCCGTCGCCGTGACACGAGTGCTGTAGTTGTTGAGCTGCTCTGAATTTGGAACCCACGCGCTGAGGAAGTAGTGCTGAATCATTGCAATCCAGCCGCCTTGAATCTGCTCGCGAAACGGTTCTTCTTGCATGTCTTCGAAACTGAACTTTAGGAATCGATCATCCGGGGTAGTGGTGGCTGCGCCTAGAAAGGGTTGCATGCCCATACCGCTGGTATCGCTTTGAGGAGCCTTAGTACTGTCTCTCTTTATTTGCCCAAACAGGTTCGCCTGCCAACGTTCTGTGCCGTTGTTTTCGACAAGGTAGTCGACGGCTACTAGGTAGCTGCCTTTCGTAAATGTGAACCTTTTTTTCACTTGAACCCCGCTACCGCCGGTCCAGTTCAATATCACTTCGAGTTGTTCATTCGAGCCAAGTCGATAGGTATCTGCGTCGGCCCTGAATTGGGCTCGATTGGGAGCATCGATTCCATCGGGACCAATTAATCCACTTTGTGCGACGTAGGTCCGTTGGGAACTGCTTTCGAGTAGTACAAAGGGGTCGTCAGGGTTGTCGATCTCAGCAAGGTATTCTGGGAGCGCTACTTCTACAATGTCGCCACCATTAAGGTCGATGGCCAAGCGCAAGGTATCGGTGAATACGCGAACGATATTGCTGCTAACGGTTGGGCCGATCTCTGCCGCGATTGGTTCCTTGCTCACAACCGTTGGTAGATCGTCTGCGCCGTTGATTACAGTATTACTAAGCGTAGCGACTGGGTCTGGTAGATCGCTGGTCGCATCGGAGGGTGTTTCGTTGCCGGCTTTTAGCATGCTCTGATCCGATGTTCCGGTGACCGAAGCAGGTATGTCTTGCGTCAGACGTTCCGCAATGATCGGTTCTTCTTTAGCAGCAGAAAATCGCGTCCACTCTATTAGCAGCATAAAGGAAAGAAGAAAGATAACCCCGATCAGTAGGGTTCGCTGAATATCCATGATTATTTGTGCTCTACGGCCGGCGGTACTAGATCGACGCCACCTTCATGCCAGGGGTGACAGCGTAAGACACGCTTAATCGCTAAAAAGCTGCCCCGGATCGCGCCGTGTTCGTTGATGGCTTCTATGGCATAGCTAGAGCACGATGGATGAAAACGGCACTGATGACCAATCCAAGGGCTCAGTAGGAGTTGGTAGCCGCGAAGCAGCTTGATCAGTAGGTACTTCATCGGTGCTCTAAAAATTTTTCTAACTTAGAAAGTGTCGCGTCGATGGCGCCGCGTAATTCGGCTCGATTCGCCTTGCCGGCGCCGGACCTGGTTAATATTACAACGTCTGCTGCTGCGAACGGAGCCTGCCTTTCGACGAAGGAGCATCGAAAACGCTCTCTCGCCAACCTTTTAACTAAGTTTCGATTTACCGCCTTCCTCACATGCTTCTTAGACACCGCCAGCCCAAGGCGATGTATCGCTGGGACAGACTCATTCTCAGCGGGCGCATCTTTGCACTCAGCTTGCGGTGCAGTGAGGTTTTGACCAGTCAAGCGCGCCAAACAAAGAACCGAGCGGTTTCCAAAGCGGAAATCGGGTTTGGAGAAAACAAAGCGATAGTCGGATGCCGTTAAAAGGCGCTTTGATCGATTGAAACTGGCTAACATGCGGTGTAACCGCAAGCGGGCTTACGTTGGCCCATAGTGACATTGGCCCATAGAAAGCAGCGACCTTTACCCAGACGGGTGTCTGGAGTAGTAGCTTCTATGCAGTCAGTTGTCTGCGGCCTTTGGCTCGGCGACGAGCGATCACAGCACGACCATTCTTGGTGGCCATACGCGCGCGAAAACCGTGAGTTCGTTTGCGCTTGAGTACGCTCGGTTGGAATGTACGTTTCATTGCTGATCTCGCTTTAGAGGGCTTGGTTGCTGCATTTGGGAGATGCAGCCCCGCAAAGGGCCGCGAATTGTAGAGAAAGACGTTGTTCTGATCAATCGTGTTTTTTAGGTGTTTTTCGGCAATCGTTTTGCCCGGCGACTCGCATATCTTCTGGTCTTTTTTCGATTCGCGACCGGTTCGCCGTTGAATCCGAGAATCTTGACGGAGCGCTGGCGAGTTCAATTTGCTAACAAAGCGCTGATCCCTCGGTTTACGTGCGTTTCGGCCATCGACGAACACTTTTCCCAAAACTTACACACAAGTTGCTAACACTAATGGCCTGAAAACAAACATAAAAATTTTTTTTTACTTTTGCTATTGATAATTTGTAACATCCTGAAAAATAAAGATAAAAATAGTTTTTTAGAATTCTAAAATTACTGGCGGAACTCACAAAGCAACGCTATTATCGATTCCCGTTTTAGCTAACAAAGCGGTCTATACACAAACTAATCCAACAGTGGATAAATATTGATTGTTGGAGATAAGTAGAGAGTTTCTTCGAGGCATTTATTTACTGGATAATGTCGGTTCTTTTTGGGAACCAACTACTAATGGATGCTGAAGACAAAAAGACATAGCGAAAAATAAAAATCGATAGCTGAAGATAGCTAGCAAATACATAAAGAGGGATAAAGACCGCGGCCTGCGTACTTTCTGGTTCACACCGTTTTGGATTCAAGTTTTGAATCATTAGCAACACTGCTTAAAAAAGGGGAAGAGCTCTCGAGAAATCACGGGAGGGGACGGTATTGACCAGGGACGGGGCGGTCCAAGAGAGGAAAGATTGGCAAAGGAACTTTGGGCGCACTGCACTGCGCGACTACAAGCAGAGCTGCCACCGCAGCAGTTTAATACTTGGATCCGCCCACTTAGGGCAGAAGAAACCGACAACACTCTTCGCTTATCAGCGCCGAATCGCTTTATTTGTGATTTCGTTACCGATAAATACGGCGAACTGATCAATCGTTATTTGCGAGAAGCGCAATCGAGTCAATCGACAGAGCTTCAGTTCCAAATCGCCGCAGGTGCGCAAACATCAGCACCACCGCTAATACCAGGAACAGTCCCAGGAACAGTCCCGGCAACTGCTCCGGCCCTCGATTCACCACCGATCGCGAGAGGACCAGGACTCACCGTTGTCGGTGGCACTGCCGCTGAGTCAAGCGAGTTAAGGACCGACCAAGGCTCCCATGAAGACTCAGCCACGCAACCAGTCGATCATCAACGCTTGCCGGCAGCCACGAAAGCAGCAAACGGAGCTGTAGAAGCTGGCCGCTCTAACAGCCTCGTTCATACGACAATGCATTATGGCCAGGCGGAGAAGTCGGAGGTCCATGAGGCACTACAACATCAGCACAACCTGGTATCGGGATACACGTTTTTAAACTTTGTAGAGGGTAAGTCGAACCAACTTGCTCTCGCGGCAGCAAATCAGGTCGCGGAAAACCCCGGTGATGCCTACAACCCTCTGTTTTTGTACGGTGGTGTGGGCTTAGGTAAGACTCATCTTATGCATGCGGTCGGTAACGCGTTGAAGGCGAATAAACCGGGAGCTCGAATTGTGTATCTCCACTCTGAGCGCTTTGTGGCGGATATGGTTAAGGCCCTTCAGCTGAACGCGATCGCTGACTTCAAGCGCTACTATCGATCAGTCGATGCGCTTTTGATTGACGACATTCAGTTTTTCGCCAAAAAGGATCGATCTCAAGAAGAGTTTTTTCACACCTTTAACGCATTGCTTGAGGGTGGGCAGCAAATGATCTTGACCTGTGATCGTTACCCGAAAGAAATCGAGGGCTTAGAAGAACGATTGAAATCCCGCTTTGGCTGGGGCCTGACCGTGGCGGTGGAGCCGCCGGACCTAGAAACCCGCGTCGCTATATTGATGAAGAAAGCAACCCAATCGCGCTTGAGCCTTCCTCCGGAAGCTGCTTTTTTTATCGCCCAACGCATACGGTCGAACGTTCGCGAGTTAGAGGGCGCATTAAAGCGGGTTATCGCTAGTGCTAATTTCACCGGTCGACCGATCGATGTAGACCTGGTTAAAGAGAGTTTGAAGGACTTACTGGCATTGCAAGATAAGCAGGTGGGTTTGGACAATATTCAGCGCACGGTGGCGGAGTACTACAAAATAAAAGTCGCCGATTTAAACTCGCGTCGACGAAATCGCTCGGTGGCGCGACCGCGGCAAGTAGCGATGACCCTGGCCAAGGAGCTGACAAACTATAGCCTCCCAGAAATAGGCGATAGCTTCGGTGGTCGAGATCACACGACGGTTCTGCATGCTTGCAGAAAGATAAAGGAGCTGCGGGAGACCAACTCGGATATTCACGAAGACTATAAAAATCTGTTACGGCTTCTTACGACCTAGTACAGCTCAGTAACGCGAAGCTAAGCATACTTCGTGAATATCTTGCCAATGGCTAAAAATTAGCCGAACAAATCAGTAATATACCGTCCGATATAACCGCTCTCGTCTTGGTCGAGCCGAATATAAGTCGTCATCCTGATTTTGGCGTATCCGTTCATCCTGGGATGAAAATTTTATTCGGATTTTTAAGCGACGATGCAGATATTTAATATAATTTAGACGATTTTTAGGGAAATTAGATGAAGTTTCGCGTTTCGCGTGATGCGCTTCTGAAGCCGCTCAATCTAGTTGCAGGGGTGGTTGAGCGGCGCCAGACGTTGCCAGTATTGTCTAACGTTCTACTAAACCTAGACGGCAAGCATCTTTCCATCACGGGTACCGATCTAGAGGTCGAGCTGGTTGGGCGGATTACACTGGAAGCGGCGGGCGAGAACGGAGAGATCACCGTTCCCGCACGCAAATTAGCAGATATCTGTAAAAGTCTACCGGATGGATCAGAGCTAGAGGTGAGCGTTTCTGACAGTAAGGCGACTGTTCGAAGCGGCCGAAGCCGCTTTACCTTATCGACGCTCCCGGCTCGTGAATTCCCCAATATCGAAGACAGCATAGGCACTCATCAGTTTTCTCTGCAGCAAGGCCAACTTCGTCGTCTCATCGACCGGACTGGTTTTGCGATGGCGCAACAAGATGTTCGCTACTACCTGAACGGCATGTATTGGGAGCTTCGATCCGGGCGGCTTCGCGCGGTAGCCACCGACGGACACCGGCTTGCTATTTGTACTTTTCCTGGAACGCTTCGCGACTTAGAAGATACGCAGGTCATCTTGCCGCGCAAAGGCGTGCTCGAACTGTCGCGCCTCATGCAAGACGACGAGGGCGAAGTAACAGTAATCATTGGCTCTAATCATCTGCGGGCGACTACTCCAGACTTTACTTTCACTTCTAAGCTTGTCGACGGGAAGTTTCCGGACTACGAGCGGGTATTGCCTAAAGCACCTGACAAATTGGTTGAGGGTGCGCGCACGGAGTTTCGGCAGGCGTTTACGCGAACGGCGATTTTATCGAATGAAAAATACCGCGGCGTGAGGCTAAAACTTTCGAATGAGACGCTAGAAATAATCGCCAATAACCCGGAGCAGGAGCAAGCCGAGGACGTGCTTTCGGTGTCTTACACCGGAGAATCCTTGGAAATTGGCTTCAATGTTGGCTACTTGCTCGATGTTTTGGGGGTGATGACGGGCGATAGTGTCCGCTTGTCGCTTTCAGACCCCAACAGCAGTGCGCTCCTGGAAGAAGTAGATGGCGGAGATTCACTCTACGTTGTAATGCCCATGCGCCTGTAACCAGGCGCGATCCCTCTCAAGGGGCAACCCTTGCTTCTTAATCTTCACATTGATCGTGTTCGAAACCTAGGCAGCGTTCACTGTGCCCAACTGGCACAGCACAACGTCCTATACGGCGCTAATGGTAGCGGAAAGACCAGCTTTTTAGAGGCGATTCATTTGCTGGGCACAGGCCGCTCGTTCCGTAGCGGCTCCCAAAGAACACTGATCTCCCATGGTGAGCAAGATTTCATTGTGCGAGGAGCGAGCCGGCAGGGCGCGCAGCGACCGAACGCGATTGCGCTGCAGCGAAATCTGGATGGACAGTTAAGCGTCCGCGTAGAGGGGCAACCCACGAAGTCTATTGCAAAGCTCGCCGACGCCTTGCCGCTTCTGGTTATTAACGCGCAAAGCTTCGATCTGCTGACAGGCGAACCAGCGAATCGGCGACGGTTTATGGATTGGGGCTTGTTCCACGTGGAACAGGCTGCCAGAGACAGCCGGAACCGTTTCCAAAGAGCGTTGATACAGCGAAATCAATTGCTTCGGCGTGGTAAAATATCGCCAATAGAACTGGACGTTTGGACTCAGGATCTTGCCAAGCAGGGGGAAGAAGTCTCGCGCGCGCGCGAGGGGTTCCTAAAAAAGCTAGTCGGGCCGTTCAATGAGCTGTTGGAACGACTCGCCCCAGACCTCAGCAAACTTGAACTGCGGTATCGGCCAGGCTGGGATTCCAGCCTTAGCTTTCGTGAAGCGCTGGAAAAAGGGCGCCCTTCGGACTTGGAACATGGATTTACCCATTCAGGACCACAGAGAGCGGATATTCGAGTCCAGATTGACGGTTATCCGGCGGCAGAGACCTTATCACGGGGTCAACAGAAGCTTGTTGTGTGTGCTCTTAAGTTGGCTCAGGGGCAGATATTAGCGGGGCAGAACAACGGTAACGTGCTCTGCCTCGTCGATGACCTGCCTTCAGAGCTCGACGCCGAAAAAACAGAGAATGTCTGTCGGGTGCTATCCGATTTGGGCGTTCAGTCGGTGATTACTTGCGTTGATCCTAATGTGATCAATGTATCTTGGCTCTGTGAGCCATCTGACTGTCGTATGTTTCACGTGGAACATGGCAGTATAAAACCGGTGCCATTTCCGCCATGAGGATTCAACGCACTCAGCGGAATAAGCACCTGCCCTAAAGAAGACGTGGAGTAGAACATGAGCGATGCATCCGGAAACTACGATGGATCGAACATCAAGGTATTAAAGGGTCTCGACGCGGTTCGAAAACGCCCTGGAATGTACATTGGTGATACGGACGATGGCACCGGCTTGCATCATATGGTGTTTGAGGTGGTTGATAACTCCATAGACGAGGCTCTCGCCGGCCACTGCAAGCGGATCGACATTAGCATCCACCCGGACGAATCCGTTTCCGTTCGGGACGATGGCCGTGGCATACCAACGGATATGCATGAAGAGGGCGCGTCTGCGGCGGAAATCATACTCACGGTTCTGCATGCAGGTGGAAAGTTCGATGACAACACCTACAAAGTATCCGGCGGTCTTCATGGCGTGGGTGTGTCAGTGGTTAACGCACTGTCTGAGGAGCTTTGGCTTACGATATGGCGAGGAGGCCAGCAGCATGAGCAGCGCTACGCCCATGGCGTTCCGCAAGCACCACTGGCGGTTACCGGCGATGCTAGCGAGACCGGGACACAGATTCGCTTCAAGCCGAGCGCCGAAACTTTCACCAATATCGAGTTTGATTTTGATGTTCTCTCCAAACGCCTTCGGGAGCTGGCGTTCCTGAACTCTGGAATCGAAATCGTGCTACGAGATGAGCGCTGCGAGCGGGAGGAAACCTACTTCTACGAAGGCGGGCTGCATGCGTTTGTTGACTACTTGAACCGCAATAAAACCGCTATTCACAAGGCATTTCACTTTCAAACGGAAGCCAGCGACGGCACTGGCGTGGAGGTAGCGCTTCAGTGGAATGACTCATACCAAGAAAATATATTTTGCTACACCAACAATATCCCTCAGCGAGACGGTGGAACGCACCTCGCGGGCTTTCGCTCCGCATTAACCCGTTCTCTAAATAATTACATCGAAAGAGAAGGTTTGGCCAAGAAGGCAAAGGTGAATACGACTGGGGACGACGCGCGTGAGGGGCTAACGGCTATTATTTCAGTCAAGGTCCCGGATCCTAAGTTCTCGTCACAGACGAAAGACAAACTGGTCTCATCGGAGGTAAAAACGGCGGTCGAGCAAGCGATGAACGCTCAGTTCGGGGATTATCTGCTTGAAAGCCCTGGAGAAGCCAAAGCGGTCGTCACCAAGATGCTGGAGGCTGCTCGCGCTCGTGAAGCGGCGAGAAAGGCCCGGGAAATCACCCGCCGCAAAGGCGCCTTAGACATTGCAGGGCTACCGGGCAAGCTGGCGGACTGCCAGGAAAAAGACGCGTCTCTATCAGAGCTGTATTTGGTAGAGGGAGACTCCGCCGGCGGCTCCGCTAAACAAGGGAGAAACCGACGCTTTCAAGCTATTTTGCCGCTGAAGGGCAAAATATTGAATGTTGAAAAGGCCCGCTTCGATAAGATGCTCGGTTCAGCGGAGGTAGGAACGCTGGTTACTGCGCTGGGGTGTGGCATTGGTAAAACGGAGTTCGATCCAGATAAGCTCCGTTACCACCGTATTATCATCATGACCGACGCAGATGTGGATGGGTCCCATATTAGAACTCTATTGCTCACGTTCTTTTTTAGACAGATGCGAGAGCTCATCGAACGTGGCTACGTATATATCGCTCAACCGCCGCTATACAAAATTTCCAAAGGCAAACAGCATCAGTACTTAAAAGACGATGCCGCTCTGTCCGACTATCTCACCGGCGCAGCACTGGACGGTGCAGCGATTCACGTAAACGATAGTGCTCCGCCCTTAGGAGGCGAAGCTCTTCAGGCGATTGTTACTCAGTACCAAACCGTGGAATCGATCATCGCCAGACGATCGCGCCACTATCCCGATGATCTCCTCTGGGAACTGGTCTTCGGTCCAAAGCTTACTGAGCAGTCTTTGCAAGATTCAGCCGAGATCGAATCGTTCGCAAGAGTTGTGAGTGAGCACTTACAACAACTGCGAACTAAAGGAACAAGCTATTCCGTCGAGGTTAGTCAGGATGAAAGCGGCGCCCTTTTCCCCTTGGTAAAAATGTTAGCTCATGGCGTTGAGCGACAGATTCAGCTAAAGCCGGAGTTCTTCCGTTCTCGAGACTACGCCGAGATGAGTTCTCTGGGTGAAACGCTGCGCGATTTGATCGAAGAATCGGGCTATGTGCGTCGAGGTGAGAAAACCCTTGCTACGCAAAGCTTCTCAGAAGCTTGGGAATGGCTTCTATCCGAAGCGCGTCGCGGCTACAACATTCAGCGTTACAAAGGTTTAGGAGAGATGAACCCGGAGCAGCTATGGGAAACTACAATGGATCCAGAAACTCGAAGGATGCTTCAGGTCACCATAGACGATGCGATGCTCGCGGACGAGATCTTTACTACCTTAATGGGTGATCAGGTCGAGCCACGGCGAGAGTTTATTGAGGACAACGCTCTCTCAGTGGCGAACCTTGATATCTGATCGAGGTTTGAATCCACCTATTGGGAGCTAGGGCTGGATTTTTCTTCCTCATGACGGTCCATCATTTTCAACTGTGGTGCGGCTTCGCTGGGTTCAATCGACGTCGCGTTGGTGCTCGTCACCTCCAGGTCTCCGTCGCCGCTATTTGCGCGCAAGCTCGCTAAACGATCATGTTCCACGGGTAAGTTTTGTGTTTTGGGAATGCTTGTTTCCGTTGTCGCTCGGGCACTGATTGAGCGAAAGCGATCAACTTTTCCTAACAGGCCCTGCTTACCCACGAGGGCTGTCACCGTTCGATTGTACTTGTCCGTAGTCGTTGCCAGAGTCTTGCCCATGTCTTCGAGTCGTTGCCCCACCAGGCTGACTTTGTTGTAGATATCGCCGGCCATCTCGCTTATTTCGCGAGCTTCCTCGTTGCTCCGATAAGCGATCCACAGACCGGCTATTGTTTTAAGCATGGGCAACAGCGTTGTGTGCGAAACCAGGATGATGTTCTTCCGATAACCTTCGTTAAAAAGATCCCGATTGAATTTCAAGGCTTCTATGTAGGCTGATTCAATCGGCATAAACATAAAAACCAGCTCTGGACTGTCCAAACCCCTGATCGACGCATACTCCTTTGATGCAAGTTCGTTGATATGTCGTCTCAGCGATTCCGCATGGGCTTTTAGCTGGGCCTGTTTTGCCTCTTCTGAGTCAGCGGATACCGCTTGCTCGTACGCGAGCAGCGATACCTTGCTGTCAATGATGAGGTGTTTGCCGTCGGGTAGGTGTATCAAAAAGTCTGGAAGTTTCCGCTTTCCGTCGTCATCTCTCAGGGTGCTTTGGGATGAGTAGTGCACGCCCTTTTCTAAGCCGGCCAGTTGCAATGTTCGCTCTAGCTGAACTTCGCCCCAGTTTCCGGCGGTCTTATTATCGCCTTTTAACGCCTGGGTCAATTGATCCGCCTGATCGCTCATCTGAAGCCCGACACTCATCAGATTACGCAGCTCTCCGGCGAGGCTCTCCTGGCCCCGAATCGATTGACTATGGACCTCGTTTATTCGGCTTTGAAAGCGATTTATTTGCTCGCCAAAGGGCTTCAGCAGTGATTCGATCGATTGCTGGTTGTGTGAGCTTAGTTGTTTACCTCGCTCCTCAAAGATCCGATTTGCGAGATTTTCAAATTCCAGCCGCAATTGTTCTCGGCTTTGCTCCAGGAGACGGAGTTGTTGCTTGTGGTTGTCTTCGATGGCTTGCTGCCGAGCTTTAAGAGCCGCGTGCTCGGTAGAAGAGATGTCGCGTTCGCGTTGAAGTTGATCGGTACGTTTTTGTAACTCCGTGTACTGCGAATCCAATAGCTCCCGTTCGCTAAGTGTGCTTGCGTGTGCGATTTCTAGCTCTTGTTGCAGGTCGCGCAGTTCCTTAAGTCGACCACGCAGTGGATTGACCTCTGCACCGCGCCAAAACCAGCTAATCAACGCGCCTAAGACAAGGCCGGCAAAACCGTAGAAAAGAACTGGCTCCGTCATCTGTCACCTCGCTGCCGAGAGCCGATGGTAGCGCAGAGGCGTCTGATGTTGGCGCAGGAGGGTGAAAGCGTGTCGCGCTATGCGACACGCTGCTGGCTAATCCGAGCCTACGCAGAACTTAGACAGAGCTTAGGCAGAACGCACCAGTTCCTCCGGGCAAGCAATGTTGATTGCCTTGGACCCCCGAGTGAACTGGATATGCAAGCGGGGACTGTTTGGATCCCGGTGCTTTATCTTCAGCTTTTGTTAGCGCTAGGGTCCCCAGCGCCGGTAGCGGTTAAACAGGATGTGGACCCAGCGTAGCAGCTTGGGTACAGGCTTCCCTTCTCCCACCTTTTTAAGCATCGGATGTCTCTGAGCTACGCTCGTCATAGCCGGGGCATTCTCCGCTTCTGCCTCAACAAGCAGCACGTGACGGCCTTTTTCCAATTCTTCCGTAAAGCGTTTGAACTCATGATGCGGTTGTTGAATTCCCCAGAGCCCGCCTTCCCAGGTGCAAAAGCCGAGAACGACTATTGAGAGAAAAACAAAAGGAACCCAAGTATAGGTTTCCGGTAGGCCACTCAACCAAGCACCCACTAAAACGACCCAAGCTAAACAAACACCAACGACCGATCCTATGATTGCCGACCGCACCGTATCTTTTTTCAAAATGGACCAGACGTAATTAAAGTCGCGCTTGTCCACTTCGCCATCGCTATGTGTGAGCACATAAAGCTGCTCTCTTGCTATGCCTGCTCCCTCAAGTTCGGCGGATACTTTTTCTAAATCATCAAGGTCTTCATCGATAAAGTAATATCGCTGCATAACACTGATCCTTACTCGGTGACTGCTTGGCGCACGCTCAGGTTTGCACCTATTTTCTGCGGGCGCTGACAAAGGCCGACGTTTTTTACATCGGTCTACTTGGAGTATAGGAAAGATCTGCCAGAAGTCCCGTGTCAGTTGGTGGGCCGCATTGAAACCGCACAAAAGGGACCGGGTAATTAGCCTGCGAGCTGCGAGATATCGGCCACGGTTTGAAACTGTTCTCGTAACTGACTCAACAGCGCGAGGCGGTTCGCCTTTATCTTCGGGTCCTCCGCATTCACCATCACGTCGTCAAAGAACTCGTCGACGGGTGTTTTGAGGCTTGCGAGACCGGTCATTACTTCGGTGTATCGTTTGCTCGCAAGGGCGTCTTTGCCACGATCGGTGGCAACTTGAATCGCGTCGAAGAGTTGTTTCTCTGCTAGCTCTGTAAGAAGCGTCGCGTCGATTGTCTCCGCAACCTCGCCTGCGACGGCCTTGCTTAGAATATTACTGACGCGCTTATTCGCTGCCGCCAGCACTTGTGATTCTTCACGATTCTGGAACTCACGAACCGCGTTTATGCGAGCCGCAAAGTCCGCAGGTTCGGTGCAGCCTGTATTACGTACCGCTCGAAACACTTCCACCGCTATCGCCTGATCTTCAAACAGCGCGGGAAAGCGATCGAGCGCATAACTCTGGACGGAATCCAGCGCCTCGCTACTGACTAAGCCGTCCGGATAGGTCTTGGAGGAAAGGCGCAGTAACTCGGTAAGATCGAGTTTAAGGTCCCGCTCCACAAGAATTCGTAAGACCGCGATAGACGCCCGACGCAGGGCAAAAGGGTCCTTTGATCCGCTCGGAATTAGGCCAATGGCAAAGATGCCAACCAGCGTATCCAGCCGATCAGCCAGAGCAACACTGATGGCCTCTAGCGACTCGGGCAGTTTTGATCCGGACTGCAGCGGCCAATAGTGTTGCTGGATAGCGTCCGCAACGCCAGCCGGCTCCTGATCATTGCGCGCATAGTATGCGCCGGCTACTCCCTGAAGATCACCGAACTCCAGCACCAGGTCGCTGACAAGGTCCGCCTTACATAGCGTAGCCGCTCGCGTGGCTACCGCTTCATTGGCTCGTAGCAACTTGGCAATGGCGGCCGCCAGACGCTGAACTCGCCGCGTTTTGTCGCCCAAGCTGCCAAGCTTTTTTTGGAAAATAACCCCATCAAGACGCAGCACACGGTCTTCGAGCTTCTGTCTAAGGTCTTGCTCAAAGAAAAACGCCGCGTCTGCTAAACGAGGCCGGATGACTTTTTCGTTGCCCGCGATCACTTGAGCTGGATCGAGACTTTCGATGTTGCTGACGGTAATGAAGTGGGGTTTTAGCTCTCCGCGCTCATCGAGCACGGGAAAGTACTTCTGGTGGCTTTGCATTGACGAGATCAGTGCCTCTGAGGGCACTTTTAAAAACGCCTCATCAAAGCTACCGGCAAGAGCAGATGGCCATTCCACCAGGCTCGCCACCTCCTCCAACAGGCTTTCATCGATCCGGGCTTTAGCTCCTAGCTTTTCTGCCTGTGCGGTCACCTGCTTCTTAATCAGGGAGGCTCGGTCATCGAAATCGGCAATTACATACGCCTGCTTGAGCATGTCGCTGTAGTCAGCGGCGTTCTTAAGTTCGATAGGTCCCGGCGCATGAAAACGGTGGCCGAAAGTTGTGCGTCCCGAGGCCACGCCAACAACGTCACCAAATTCTGACTCCTCGCCGTACACTAACGTGAGCCACTGGATAGGACGCGCGAACTCAAGCCGCGACGCTCCCCAACGCATGCGTTTCGCCACAGGAATTCCCGTTATCGCCTGCGCAAACAGTTCGTTTACTACTTCACGAGTCTTAAGCCCCTTGGAAACACTTCGGTAGGCGAGTCGCGTTCCTTTGGGTGTTTCTACCGACACCAGCTGGTCGGGTGTCACGCCGTGCCTTTGGGCGAAGCCAATCGCGGCTTTCGCCCAGGCACCCTGCTCATCACGCGCTTGTGCAAGCGGTGGTCCTAGGGCTTCGTTTTGCTCATCTTCACCCTGCTCGACCACATCATCTATAAGTACAGCCAAACGGCGGGGCGTCGCGAACCAGGTCCCCGGACCATGGCCCAAAGACCGGCTGTCCAGAGCTTTTAGTACCTGTTCATAGAAACCTAGCCCGAGAGCTTTCAAACCGCTGGAAGGCAATTCCTCACAGCCGATTTCGAGTAATAAATGGCGCGTGTTCATGCGGCGTTAGCCTCGAGCTGGGCCAAAACCTCATCTCGCAACGCCGGATCCGCTAGGGGGAACCGGAGAGCAGCTCGCGCATTGAAATATCCCTCGGCGCAGGCGCGCGCAATCGTGCGAACCCGCAGAATGTAGCGTTGCCGCTCGGTCACGGAAATCGCGTGTCTCGCATCCAGTAGATTAAAGGTGTGGGAGGCCTTCATAACCATTTCATAGGCAGGAAGCGAGAGGCCTTTAGCTGCCAGTCGCGTTGCCTCTTGCTCGCAGTGATCAAAGTTGGAGCGAAGAAAGTCGATGTCTGCTTCTTCAAAATTGTAGTGCGACATCTCGATCTCATTTTGCTTGAACACATCACCATAGAGAACATCGCCCTGCGGTCCACGAGTCCAAAGCAGGTCGTACACGTTATCTACATCCTGAAGGTACATCGCGATTCGTTCGAGACCGTAGGTGATCTCACCGGTAACCGGATAGCACTCGATCCCGCCCGCCTGTTGAAAGTACGTGAACTGAGTAACTTCCATGCCGTTTAGCCAGACTTCCCAGCCCAGTCCCCAGGCCCCAAGCGTTGGAGACTCCCAATTGTCTTCCACAAAACGTACGTCATGGATACGGGTGTCGATCCCGAGGGCCTTCAGGGATTCGAGATAAATCCCGGTAAAGTCCTCGGGCGATGGCTTCATCACTACCTGGAACTGGTAGTAGTGCTGCAGTCGGTTCGGATTCTCTCCATAGCGACCGTCTGTGGGTCTCCGGCTCGGTTGCACGTAAGCCGCGTTCCAGATCTCGGGGCCTAAAGCGCGAAGAAAAGTAGCTGGATGAAAGGTTCCTGCCCCTACTTCCATGTCCAGCGGCTGCAAGATCACGCAGCCGCGCTCACCCCAGAATTGTTGCAGACGGAGTATAAGGTCCTGGAAACTGAGCTCGGACCGTGATGAAGCGCTCACAGCGGTACTATCCGAAATAAAAAGGGCGCGTAGTATAGCGCCAGTAACCGCTGCACAATACGCCACCCTTACTATTAACAAGGTACTCCGACCGGTTCGTGAAGACCCAGCTCATCTCATTGCTTCTCAAGGCGGCATCCTTGCTTCCCCTGGCTGCAAGTCGGCGCGTTGGCCGGTCGCTTGCTTATCTTGCCTGGCTATTGGGCGGCTCACCACGACGGGTGACGGAGCGTAATATCGCTTTGGCGTTTCCTGAGCTTAGCGAAACGCAGCAACGGTACCTGGCGCGTCGATCGCTGCTGGCCACAGGAGAGCTGGCCGGAGAAATGGGGTTTGTTTGGAATCGTCCTTGGGAGACGGTCCGAGGGACGATCAAAGAAGTGATCGGTGATCAGGCGGTAGAGCAGGCGCTTGCTGCCGGTCACGGTGTTGTCGTTTTGGGCCCGCACCTTGGGAACTGGGAAGTAGCCGGACTCTATCTTTCTAGTTTCGGAGATGCACTCGCACTCTATGAACCACCGCATATGCAAGCGCTAGAAAAAATGGTGCGCGATGCACGAGAGCGATCAGGCACCAGTCTCGTCCCTACGGACGCGCGAGGCTTAGCGACCTTAGTTCGTACCTTAAAAAGGGGTGGGGTAACCGGCATTCTTCCAGACCAGGTTCCCCCAGTGGTCGAATCGGGCGAGAACAGCATGTTTATGGGTATTTCCTGTTTCACCATGACCTTTGCGAGCAAGCTTCTGCAACGCAGCGGTGCCCGCGCATTCTATGCATTCGCTGAACGTATATCCGGCGGTTTTCGGCTTCACTTCGTGGCTGCCGATGAGGCTATCTATTCAACAGATTTGGCGGAGTCACTGAAGGCACTCAACGATGGTGTCGAGCGTTGTCTGCGCGTCTGTCCGGCCCAATATCAATGGGAATACAAGCGATTTCGGGAGCGGCCACGCGGTGCCGTTGACGTCTATGCCAAAGGCTATCAATTAACGGATCAGGGCGGGTCCAAGAGCACCGGCACCGGGGGGGCGGCTTCTTGATCGCAGGTAAGCTTATTTTAGGAGTCCTTGGCCTCTTCGCCGGCGGTATCGTCGGCGCCTGCCTCGGACTTGTGATCGGGCATATGTTTGACCGCGGTCTCGCCAGCGTCATGGGTTTTGGGGGCGCCGGAGCGGCGATGCAGCAGTCTTTCTTCCAGACCACTTTTCAGCTCATGGGCTATTTAGCAAAAGCCGACGGTCGGGTCTCGGAAGAAGAAATCGCGCTGACAGAGGCGCTATTCAAACAGTTTGGTCTGCAAGAGTCACAGCGCCAGCAAGCGATTCAATTTTTTAAACAAGGTTCTGCACCGGAGTTTTCTGCGCAGGTGTCTGTTACCACTTTCCTCCAAGCGGGGGGCGCGCATCCAATGCTAAAGCGCGCCCTTCTAAGTTACCTAGTCACCTTAGCACTTGCCGATGGCGCGATAGATCAAAGTGAGCGAGCTGCACTGCATAGCGTCGGAGCGCTACTGGGTTTCCCTCAGACAGCAATTGATGAGCTCTTGCGCATGGCCACGGCTCAAGGCCAGTTTCACGGCGGTGTTGGCGACTCGAGCGCACCCTCGCTTGACGACGCTTACGCTGCGCTTGGGGTGGGCTCGGAGGTTAGTGATGGGGAGTTAAAGAAGGCCTATCGAAAACTCATGAGTCAGAACCATCCAGACAAGCTCGGTGCTCGCGGTGTCCCCGATGACATGCTGAAAATGGCAACGGAGCGATCCCAGGAGATTCAAGCGGCCTATGAGCTGGTCAAAAAAGCTCGTGGCAAAAAATAGCGTCTACTAGTTCTTCCAAAACATCGGCGTAAACAGCACCAGCAGTGTGAACACCTCAAGCCGGCCGAGCAGCATAGAAAAACAAAGCACCGATTTAGCAAAGGTACTGATCTCGCCGTAGTTGGCAGCCACCGCTCCCAGTCCGGGACCGAGGTTGTTCAGCGAGGCGGCGACGGCGGAAAAAGCCGTCAAGAAATCCAAGCCGGTCATCATCAACACCAGCATGATGATGATGAATGCAAAGGTGTAAACCGCGAAGAAGGACCAAACAGCGCTGATGACCGTGGCCTCTACGCGACGGTTTCGCACTTTTAGCGGAATAATCGCGTGGGGATGAATGAGTTGTTTCAGTTCCCGCAAGCCCTGTTTATAGATCAGCATCAGGCGCATTACCTTGATACCGCCCCCGGTAGAACCGACACAACCGCCCATGAACGAAAACATTAATAACATGATCGGCAGAAAGCTCGGCCAGATCGAGAAGTCCTGCGTTGCAAAGCCTGCCGTCGTGGTGATCGAAACGGCTTGGAACAAGCCATGCACCGAGCCATCCGCCAGCGGTAGCGTATCGGTTAATACCAGGTAGGCGCAGGTGATAAGCACACATACGCTCATCGCTGAGGCAAAGAATCGGGCTTCCGAATCGACCCAATACCCACGGAGACTGCGGCGGTGAAAGGCCGTGTAGTGCAAGGCGATATTGAGTGCTGCGGCGAGCATGAAGAATGTGCTCACCAGATAAATGGCATTGCTATCAAAAAACCCCATGCTTGCGTCATGGGTGCTGAAGCCACCGATTGCCACGGTAGAAAACGCATGGCATATCGCATCAAAGGTTCCCATTCCTGCAATACGGTAGGCCAGCGCGCACATTACTGTGAGTGTTAGGTAAACAGAGAACAGCGCTTTTGCGGTCTCCGTAATCCTGGGAGTGAGCTTGCTGTCTTTCGACGGTCCCGGCGCTTCTGCGCGATAAAGCTGCATGCCTCCGATTCCGAGCATTGGTAGCACCGCAACCGCAACAACAATGATTCCGATACCGCCCATCCACTGCAGCATTTGTCGGTAAAGCAATAGGGACGAAGGAAATTCGTCGAGGCCTGTTAGAACCGTTGCGCCAGTCGTGGTCAAGCCGGAGATAGACTCAAAAATAGAGTCGATGACGCTGATCGCAAGGCTGTCGGTGAGAGCGAAGGGGAGGCTTCCAAATAGCCCGAGTACTGTCCAAAACAGCGCCGTTATCAAAAAGCCATCGCGCGTTTGAAGCTCTTTACGACTGCGCCTAATTGGCAGCCATAGCACCAAACCGGATCCGAGGGTGATGGCAAAGGATAAGGAGAATGCCCGGACGGTGCTTTCGTCCAGAACGAAGGCAAACGCCAGAGGCGGCAGCATCGTTACGCTAAAAAGCGCCAGTAACAGACCGAGAATGCGTAGGCTAATAGATAAATGCATCGAAAAGCCGTTCAGCCTTCAGTCAATAAATGGATGGAAACAAGGTGATAAACGATCACAGTCCGAACTTAGGAAAAGAAGCCAAAACTCACCGCAAAAAGCTTCTCGACCGCGCTGATTTTTCTTTTATCAACGAGAAATAGAATTACGTGATCATCACTCTCAATGACTAGGTCATGGTGGGCGATCAGCACCTCTTCCTGGCGCACCAGCGCTCCGATGGTTACGCCCTCGGGGAGTGAAATCTCGTCGATCTGTCGCCCCACAATTCGAGAAGACTTAGCGTCACCACGGGCTACAAGCTCGATGGCTTCCGCGGCGCCGCGACGCAAGGCATGCACGGCGCTGATATCGCCTTTGCGCACGTGCGCCAGCAAACTGCCGATCGTGATTTCTTGCGGGGACACAGCGATGTCAATCTCGTCGCCGACAAGCTCCGCATAGGCCGGATTCGTGATTAGCGTGATGACTTTTTTCGCTCCCATACGCTTGGCGAGCATCGACATCATGATGTTTGATTCGTCGTTATTTGTGAGCGCGCAGAATACGTCTGTATTTTCGATGTTCTCTTCCGCAAGTAGCTTAGGCTCGGCGGCGCTTCCCAGGATAATTAGACTGTGTTCTAACCTTTCCGACAGGTAACGACATCGTTTCTGACTTCGTTCCACAATGCGAATCGTATAGTCTTTTTCAAGCGTTTTCGCCAGCCGCGCTCCGATGTTGCCTCCGCCGGCAATCATCACTCTTTTATAGGGTTTGTCTACTCGCCGCAGTTCAGCCATAACTTTTCGAATGTGCTGCCGAGCTGCGATAAAGAAAACTTCATCGTCGGCTTCTACGACCGTACTTCCCTCAGGAATAATTGCTCGATCTTTTCGAAATATCGCGGCGACTCGAGTATCGACGTCCGGCATGTGTTCGCGAATGGCACTCAGCTGCTGGCCGACTATCGGGCCGCCATGGACTGCACGGACGGCGACCAGTTGTACGCGGCCATCAGCAAAATCGAGAACCTGCAGCGCGCCCCGATTGACGATCAGCTGTTGTATCGCATCGGTGACAAGCTGCTCCGGACCGATAATTACATCTACCGGTATATGGTCTGGGGCGAATAGTTGCTTTTGGTGGCTTAGGTATTGCTGTGAGCGAACGCGGGAAATTTTTCTTGGTGTTCGGAAGAAAGAGTGCGCGACCTGGCAGGCCATCATGTTGATTTCGTCACTGTTGGTGACCGCAACGAGCATCTCCGCGTCCTCTGCGCCCGCATCGCGGAGAACCTGGGGGTAGGAAGCGCTTCCCGTGACCGTGCCGATATCTAGCCGGTCTTTCAACTTACGAAGCTGGTCGCCGTCTGTATCGACGACCGTAATATCGTTGCGCTCATTTGCCAGGTGCTCGGCAAGAGTGCCCCCTACCTGACCGGCGCCGAGAATGATGATCTTCATTTTGCCGCTACTTCATCATAGTGTTGCTACGAGCAAGCATCAGCCTGCCCTTGCGGAAGTGCGCGCACATTAATGCATTACCCGCGTAGGTGACAGGGCTATTCACGGCAATTCTACGCTTATCGTTTTCGCAACAAACAGTAGTACAAACCGTCTGTCCCTTCTGCGCAAGGCAGTAATTGCACGCCCGCGCTGCACCGCAGCGCTCCGGTGATTTCAATCTCTTGCTCCCAGGCACCCGCTTCGCTGGCCAGGAAACGTTCGACGACCTGCTCGTTTTCCGAGGGGAGGATTGAACAGGTGATGTAGAGCAGTCGGCCCTCTGCGGCTAGCAGTGGCCAAAGCCCGCGCAACAGCGTTAGCTGCTGTCGCGCAAACTGATCGATGTCGTCGGCCCGCCGCAAAAGTTTCACATCAGGGTGTCGCCTAATCACACCGCTTGCACTGCAAGGTGCATCGAGCATGATCGCATCGAAAGGGGCGCGCTCAGAAAGTGTGGAACTGGGGTTTGCCGCATCGGCGGAAAGCAGTGTGCCCTGTAGTCCTAGCCGTTCGAAGTTCTCTCTCACCCGCTGCAAACGGCGATCACTGATGTCGCTCACCAGCAGCTCAGTATCCGGTGCAAGCTCCAAACAGTGCGCAGCTTTTCCTCCCGGTGCTCCGCAAGCATCCAGTACTTTTTCCTCGGCCTTCGGTGCAAGAACGTTTGCTGCAAGCTGGGCTGCCTCATCTTGCACACTGCACAGCCCCGCTTTAAAACCAGGCAGCTTTTCCACATCCACCGGGTCGGCCAGGGTCACAGCGCTGGGTGCATATTCGCCAATGCTGCTCTCAAAGCCATACTCCTTAAGCTGTGATCGATAGTCGTCGCGAGAGCATCTCGATAAATTCACTCGCAAGCACATCGGTGGTCGGGAGTTATTCGCGCTACACAGTTGCTCGATACGGTCGGGATAGGACTTCTTAAGTGCGTCGTACAGCCATTGGGGGTGGGCGGCTACTTGCGCCTCGTTCAAGCCGCTTTCCAGCGCCTGAGCCTCGCGTTGGAAACGACGCAGGAGCGCATTGACCAAACCGGTAAATGGCCGTTTCTTCAGCGCGCCAGCCGCTTCCACGGTGGTGTCAATTGCCGCGTGCGGCGCGACCCTCATTCCGCTTAGCTGGTACAGGCCGATAATGACTAGGGTGCGAACCAGCCGATCTTTTCGTCGTAGCGGTTTGTTAAGCAGTTGATCTACGATTCCCTCAAGCCGAGGCCAATGACGGAGCGTGCCGTAGGTGATCTCTCGAAGCAGGCCGCGGTCTTCCACTGGCCACGGCGGTAACTCCTCTAGAGCCGAGTCCAAGGAGCGCCCGTCAACAACGGCTTGGACTGTTTTTGCCGCAGCGACGCGAACCGCGACACCGGCTTTCATGCCACCTGATTTCACGCCGCCTGCTTTCACTAAGACCCGGTTTGCTCAAAGCAAGATCCCGGTACAAAGAGCTCCGCCTTGCCTTTAAGAAGCTGCGCTGGGGGCATAGCGCGACCGCCGGCAAGCTGTAGTTCGTCCAGGGCAAGCACACTTTCGCCGCAGGCTACAAAAATGGCGTTTTCGTTGGCGCGCACTATCGTGCCGGGGCTCGCACTGCTCTGATCGGCGGACCGCTGGGCTTGCCAAAATTTGACGCGTTCTCCCGCGAGAACGCTATAGCAACCGGGGCTTGGATTGAACGCGCGTATTCGCCTAGCCAAGGTGCTTGCCGGTTGAGTCCAATCGATCAGGGCTTCGCTCTTCGCTATTTTTGGAGCATGCGTCGCCTTTTTATCATCTTGCGCTTCGGCACCTGCTAGTGCCTCAGGAAGCGAATCCAAAACCTTAAGCAATGCGGGCGGACCGAGTTCAGCGAGGCGCCGATACAGGTCGCCGCTGGTCATACGGGGGCTTAAGTCGCAGCGAGCGATCTCCAGTATCGGGCCGGTATCGAGTCCCGCATCCATACTCATAATGGTTACGCCGCTCTGCGCGTCGCCTGCTTCTATCGACCTCTGAATGGGCGCTGCACCGCGCCAGCGCGGGAGTACGGACCCGTGAACGTTTAAACAGCCGTAACGGGGGATTTCTAGAACGCTGCTAGGTAGCAGTAAGCCGTAGGCGACCACCACAAGCGCGTCTATGTTGAGCGCTTCGATTTGTTCGATGGCGTTTTCGTCGCGCAGACTCTGCGGTTGGAAGACGGGTAGCGCAGCGCCCTCCGCGACCGCTTTAACAGGGCTGACGGCGATTTTCTTTCCGCGGCCAGCGCGCCGGTCCGGCTGCGTGAGTACAGCGACCGTCTCGTGCTGGGAGTTTAAAATCGCTTGGAGGTGTTGCGCAGCAAAGTCTGGAGTGCCCGCAAAAGCGAGCCTAAGTGCACTCATAGCGTTACCTGTGTGGAGCTCGAAGTCCTTGAGATTAGGGCTGTATCAAGCCGACTGCTTTTGAGCTTTTTCCAGTTTGCGGCGAATACGCTGTCGCTTTAGCGCAGACAGATAATCGATAAAGAGTTTTCCATCGAGATGATCAACCTCGTGTTGAACGCATACCGCTGCTAAGCCCTCTAGGGTTGCGGAGACATCGTTCCCGGTACGGTCCTTCGCGTCAATGCGTACAGCGCGAGGTCTAGCGATATCTTCATAGAAGCCGGGAATCGACAAACACCCTTCTTGCCGTACTTCCGTTTCTTCATCCAAAACGCTAATCAGCGGATTGACCAACGCCTGTGCGGCACTGCGATCTTGACTCAAATCCATCACGAAGACGCGTTTGTGCACGTTCACCTGCGTCGCCGCCAAGCCAATTCCCGACGCTTCGTACATCGTTTCGATCATATCGTCGATCAGGGTGCCCAGTTCCTGGCCAAAATCGCTGATCGGCTCGGCGATCTTGCGCAACCGCGAATCGGGGAATTGAAGGATATCGAGGACTGCCATCGATCGTAGTTCTGCCGTAGACTCCCCTAGTATACCTGCCGCGCTAGTGTGCGAGTACAGCGATGGTGGAATGACGGATTGCACTGGCGGAGAAGATAAGCCCAGATACGAACCTAAAATAAGGTACGAACCTAAAATAAGGTACGACCCGAGAAAAAAAAGCAGGACCACAAGACCATTGCCAACAGTTTGCATCACTTCGGTTGGGGAGATGAAACAATGACATCCATCTATCAATACAGAGAACGCACCATGTCGATTCACTTCTTTCGCGACATCAGCCTCTCACGCAGGATCATTTTCTCCGCTTTTTTTGCAGTCTTGCTGCTTTGCCTGCCTATCGATTCCTACGCGCAAAGCGCGTCGATTCGAGACGACGCGCCGGATGAGTATCTCGTCAAAAAGGGAGATACGCTTTGGGCTATCTCCGATATGTTTTTGGAGCAGCCCTGGTTGTGGCCGGAAGTTTGGGACGTAAATCCTCAGATCGACAATCCCCACCTCATTTATCCGGGAGATACCATCTATCTTAGCTACGTTGACGGCAAGCCCAGGCTGTCTCTCCAGCGCGGCCGAGATATCAAACTCACCCCGAATATGAGAGTGACGCCTCTCGATTTCGCGATTCCAGTGATTCCGCTGGATCAAATCGGTGCTTTTCTGCTCGGTCATCGGATACTCGATGCTAGCGAGCTTGAGCGCGCGGCTTATGTACTTGCGGGCGCCCAGGATCATTTGATTACCGCGAACGGAGACATCATTTTTGGTCGCGGCGCGTTTATGGAAGAAGAGCGTGCCTACGGCATCTATCGACCGGGAGATGTATACCGAGATCCAATCACGCAAGAGGTGCTCGGGTATCAGGCTCAAGACATCGGAAATGCGCAGGCGAAGAGTAGTTTGACAGACCCGGTAGTTGAACTTGAAATTACTCGAGTCACCGAGGAGGTTCGGGTAAGCGACCGGCTGTTGCCGCTGGAGGAGCGAATCCTCGACGCCACTTTTCAGCCCCGAGCGCCTGACGAAGAAGTCGAAAATGCCTTCATGATCGCAGTAGATGGGGGTGTCAGTCAGATCGGTACAACCGACATTGTGGTCGTCAATCGGGGTGCTCGCGATGGTCTTGAAGTGGGTCACGTACTCGCCATTTACCAAGCTGGGCAGCTGGTCTTCGACGATGTTGCTCGTGAAAATGTCCGGCTCCCCGATGTACGCGCTGGTTTGGCGATGATATTCGACGTCGCCGAGAAAGCCAGTTACGCGCTTGTCCTCAAAGCCAACCGCCCGCTGAAAGTGATGGACAAAGTTAAAAACCCCTAACGTACACTTGCCGTGTGATTCTTCATGCGGCCCCCAAAAAGCTCCCTACACACCCTCGGCGACGATATGAAAACGCGCTCGAGATCGACGCTCTTGAGATGGACGCACTTGAGAAGGACGCACTTGAGAAGGAAAAGTGGCGCCAACTCCTTTCACATACCGGCGCACAAACGCAAGGTTTAGGCGACCTCCTTTGCGAGCTTGGTTGTATATCGGCTTTGGAACACGCGACCCAGGAGCAACTCGCCAGTTTGCCGAACGCCACCGCAAGAGGTGTATATGGAGCGGTAGAGGCCTGGCTTAAAGGACCGGCAACGCAGGCACAGGTTGACGAGAGTGCTAGGCCGAACGAGCCCGATCGCAACAACGCTCGACCATCAAGCTTCCACTTCCTTCCGATCACCGGCGAGCGTTACCCGGAACTTCTTCGCTGCATACCTGATCCGCCACCGTGGATGTTTGTGGACGGCGACGTGAACGCGCTGTCTGCGCCGTGTATCGCAATAGTAGGTACGCGCCGCCCCAGTCAGCAGGGAGTGCGAGCCGCGCAATCGATCGCAAGAGACTTGGCAAGCGCGGGCTATACGGTGTGTTCTGGTCTTGCTTTGGGGATCGATGGCGCCGCCCATCAGGGGGCCTTGTCCGCGGGATCTACCGCTGCGGTACTGGCTTCCGGTCTGGACCGGCCATCTCCGCGACGGCACCAGTATCTGGCCGCCAAAATTCGTCGCGCGGGATGTTTAGTGAGCGAGCTACCGCTGGGCACAGCGCCAAGCAAGCATCAGTTTCCACGAAGAAATCGTATTATCAGTGGCCTATGCTCCGCGACAATAATTGTCGAGGCAGCTTTACCCAGTGGGACTTTGCACACAGCGGCCGCTGCCTTGGAGCAAGGGCGAGAAGTCTACGTGCTGCCTTGGTCTGTGTTTCATCCGCAAGGGCGCGGCTGTTTGACTTTACTCCGAGACGGCGCGACCGCTATCGGCGACCTCGACGCGCTGGGCGATTTTTTTCCGCTTCTCCAAGAATCTACGAAGAGAGCTCCTGCTAGCGCTCTAGGTCCTGAGGCCACCCGTGTCCTTACATGGATTGGTGACGGAGCGACTAGTGCAGAGGCGCTTAGCCGCGAGTTGGAGCTTCCCTTGGGTTCGCTACTCGTCACTTTGGGGGAGCTGGAGGTCGCGGGTTTCTTAGAGCGATGCCATGGTCTGTACCGGCGCGCCGGAGGCGGTAACAGCCATTGCTAGCTAGTGGTATCGTGCGCGTTCTGCGCAGACGCATTGCGCTCGAAGGGATGCAAAATTTTCGCTTTCCGTCGGCGTTTCTAGCCTGCGAACGCGCGCTAAGCGGGGTCTAGCGGTAGAGTTTTGGGGGAAAGATGATCGACGCGGTTAAGAGATATTTACTCGGCTTGCAGGACGAAATATGCGAGAAGCTAGCGGAAGAAGACGGACAAGCCGAGTTTTCTGTCGAAACGTGGCAGCGACCGGAGGGCGGTGGCGGGCGGTCGAGAGTCCTCGCAGATGGATCGGTCCTTGAGAAGGCAGGGGTAAACTTCTCGCACGTTCACGGCGATGGCCTACCAGCATCAGCGACCGCCGCGCGCCCAGAGCTCGCAGGGAGAAGCTTTCAAGCTTTAGGGGTATCGCTGGTAATCCACCCTAGAAACCCCTATGCGCCGACGTCTCATGCAAACGTTCGCCTGTTTATGGCCGAAAAAGCCGGGGAAGAACCGGTTTGGTGGTTTGGCGGCGGTTACGACCTTACGCCTTACTATGGGTTTGACGAGGACTGCGTTCACTGGCATCAGACGGCGAAGGCAGCCTGCGACCCCTTCGGAGCAGACGTTTACCCACGATACAAAACGTGGTGCGATGATTATTTCTTTTTGAAGCACCGAAACGAACCACGGGGAATTGGCGGCTTGTTCTACGACGACCTAAACGAGGGTGGTTTTGAGCGGTGTTTCTCGTTCATGCAGGCCGTTGGAAACTCCTTTATTGATGCATACCGGCCTATTTTGGCTAAGAGAAAGAACAGCAATTACGGAGAGCGAGAGCGACAGTTTCAGCTCTACCGGCGCGGTCGCTACGTAGAATTTAACCTCGTCTTCGATCGAGGCACCCTTTTCGGTCTGCAGTCGAACGGGCGCACCGAAGCAATTTTAATGTCACTCCCACCTTTGGTTCGCTGGGAGTATGATTACCGCCCCGAGCCCGGCTCTGCTGAAGCTCGCTTAACCGATTATTACTTGTCGGCTCGCGATTGGCTTGCAGATCGCACCGTTTAGAAGGCGCTGAGGTATCGCTAGCCGCGACAACCGTCACAGCCCGGCGAGGACTGAGGCTATAGGTCGCTTGACGGGTCTTTAACAATGCATGCAAGACACTCTTTCTGGTGAGTGGCCACGTCGCCTTAGAGAGTAATAAAAAAAGAAGAACGAAAAAGGCTCCCAGGGAGCCGACGGTAGATTAACAGTGAACAACGCTCTCCCAGGGAGAGCGTGTGGTGGAGAATATTTGTGTCAAAGAACAAGCGCTTTGCGGTGTTCGGCAATCCGATCAAGCACAGCCGATCGCCGTTTATTCATGCAGCCTTCGGAAAACAGACCGGCGTTAAGCTCGAGTATCGAGCGGTGCGGGTAGAGAAAGGCGATTTTGAGCGGGCGGCTCGGGCTTTTTTTGCAGCCGGGGGCAGTGGTCTGAACGTCACCGTTCCTTTTAAGGAAGAAGCTTTCGCTCTTGTAGACTCGTTGAGCAAACGAGCGCAACGAGCTGGTGCGGTCAATACGCTCTGGCTGGACTCCGCCGGCAAGCTCTGCGGCGAAAACACCGACGGTACGGGCTTAGTCCGAGATATGGTTGCCAATCTCGGCTGGCACCTGCAGGGAAAGCGTGTTCTCGTGATCGGTGCTGGCGGCGCAGTTCGCGGGCTCTTGGAACCTCTGCTTGCGGAACAACCTGCTCAGGTCCACATCGTCAACCGTACTGCGAAAAAAGCAGACTTGCTCGCTTTCGAGTTTGCTTCGCTGGGTTCGCTTACGGCCAGTGGCTACGATGCTCTGCCGGCGCAAAGTTTTGACGTGATCATAAATGGCAGCAGTGCGGGCTTTGCCAATGAGGCACCACCTATACCAAGTGTCGCGCTCGCGGAACGCTGCTGTTGTTACGACATGTTATACGGCAACGAGCCCACCGCATTCATGCGCTGGGCAGCGGAAAACCTTGCCTGGGCGGTCAGCGATGGATTGGGAATGTTAGTGGAGCAAGCGGCGGAAGGTTTCTACTGCTGGCACGGAAAAAGGCCCGACGCGCAGGTTGTTATCCAGGAGCTGCGGGGGGTGCTTGCGGCGGCAGCCTAGCCTCTAGGCGATGCGCTCACCGAGCCTCTAACGCCTGTATGTGCTCGTCCTTAAGGCGCACATAGTTTCCAGCGGTGTAGCTGAAGAAGGCGAGTTCCGACTCTGTCAGTGTCCGCATTTGCCGCGCAGGTGTGCCCGCATATAGGTAACCACTTTCCAAGATCCTTTTGGGTGGTACCAGCGCGCCCGCGGCGATGATGACCTCATTCTTGACCACGGCGCCATCGAGAATAACGGCTCCCATACCGATCAGAACCCGATCGCCAATTGTGCAGCCGTGTACCGTTGCGTTATGACCAATCGTGACTTCTCTGCCGATTGTGAGAGGCCACCCTCCAGGGTTGAAGTCGCTGGCATGAGTGATGTGAAGGACGGAACCGTCTTGTACGCTGCAGCGGTCGCCGACGCTTATGCGGTGCATATCGCCACGGACGATAGCCCCGGGCCAAACAGAGACGTCGTCGCCCAAGCTCACGTCCCCAAGCACAAGAGCCAACGGATCAATAAGAACCCGATCACCGACTTTGGGCGTATGTCCTCGAAAGCTCCGAACGCTTGTTGTGGTGTAATGCGGTCGCATGGTTGTTCTTCCTCAACTTCACGATGGTCATTGGCCCATAATTGGGCCATAAGAGTGGGGTGAGGAGCCAGTGCAATGGCAGGCCTAAGGGAGAAACAAAACACCCAAGTATGCACGAACTCGCTACTTGAAAGATTTCTTGGTCAACTTCGTTTTATGACTCGCAACCGTTATTCGTCAGAAACCGCCTAAATATGAGCAGCAAACCAAACCGCCGCCGATTTATCGCAGGAGCAGTATGTCCGCGTTGCGCGGAGATGGACAAGATTGTGATCAATTTGGAGACGGATCGACGCGAGTGCATCGCCTGCGGCTTCAGCGAGGCGCGGCCCGAACCTCCCACGCAGGAGGAAATCCAAACGAGAGTTAATCGTGCATCCGCACGCATGGTAGAAACCAAAGCAGAGGTTGTCAGGCTGCTCGATCCTTCGATACTAGGGAAAACCACTGATCTCGAAGAGTAAAGCGTGCGAAAACAAGCCCCATCGAGGCCGCCCGCGACGCATTGAATGCGGTGAACGCCAGCCAAAGACCGGTGTTCTCTAGCGGTTGGGTAAGCCACCAGCACGGCAAGTAGACAGCGAACACGCTAAATAGCATACAAAGCATCATTTCTTGCGTCGCGCCGGCACCGATAAAAACACCGTCCAAAAAGTAACTTGGAGCTGCCACGAGCGGCAGCAGTACAAGCCACCAGCCCTGGGCGGCAAAAACTTCTTGTACAGCGGCTAGATCGCTGAGGTAGGGAAACAACCACGGCAGCGCGATGCCTATCGACGCGCTGATTAGAACCGCAGTGCCCGCGATCCACGATCCGCAGTAAATCGCCGCTGAGTAGAAGGATTTATGCTTTTCCGCCCCAAGGGATTGCCCGGTTAAGGCTTCTGCAGCATAGGCGAAACCATCCAAAGCGAAGGCGGCGAGCAGCAGGAACTGAATCATGATGGTGTTGGCGGCGACGATATTAACGCCCAAGTTCTCGCTGGATGCGGTAAAAAAGGCAAACGCGAACAGCAGGGCCAGCGTTCGAATCATCAGTTCCAGGTTAGAGCGCAAAAGGCGCTTGTAGGCACTCTTTTGGAAAACGTTAGCCTTGACGCTAAGTAAGCGCTTACACGTGTGTCGTCCTAGTCCCAACAAAGCGATAATGAGCCCAAAGTATTCCGAAATTACGGTCGCGTAGGCGGCTCCCGCGCTCGCAAGCTCAAGCCCAACAATGAACACAACATCCAAAAGGATGTTCATCAAGTTGGTACCGGCGACGATAGCCAAAGGCCAGCGGGTGTTTTGCTGTCCGATAAACCAACCCACGACGACGTAGGTCAGCAAAACAGCGGGTGCACCGAAGAGTCGCAAGTCCGCATAGCGTCGCGCTATCGGGGCGATGGCGTCACTCGGACTCATTAAGGAGACGCCAACAAGCGCAACCAAGTGCTTGCTGGCAACTAGCAGAGCTCCGATCGCTAGAGCCAAAAGCGCCGCTCGTGCCATTGCATGGATGGCCTTTTGCTCGGCACCAGCGCCACGGGCGCGCGCGACCTCCCCAGTCGTTCCCATTCGCAGGAAACTAAAACCCCAATAAAAGAAAGAAAGTGCGGCACCGCCTACTGCAACACCGGCGAGTTCCAAGGCATTGTCGAGATGCCCAAGCAGACTTGCATCGACTAGGCCAAGCAGCGGTATCGAGATGTTGGCCAAAATCGCCGGCCAGGCGATCGACCATATTTTGCCGTTAAGCTTCCTATTAAGCACTATATCTAGTGTTCTCCGGCCTATCTCGACGGAATCTCGTCCGATCTTCTAGCTAGTTGAAAAAACAGAGGTTTTGTAGGTTTATTGTCTTGCTTTCGTTATAATCGCCGCTCGTCAGGAACACCGGCCGCTGTCTGCCGTAAAAACCAACAGCAATCCTGTCGTCGCTGCTGTGATTGCTCCGGAGGGGGCCATTGTCACTTTAGCCAGAGTCGAGCGAAAGCTAGGCTCATTGTATGACGGTACTGTTTACGAACGGTGCTGACAATTCGGGGGATCCAGTGCCAGCGATGGCTAGCCTCGGGACGATACCTCGCTACTATGAAGGCGTGCAGTACGGAAACTGCACGTCCCGACTCGGTAGAGCCACCGCTTTTAAGCATGCGGTTCGACAGTCTATAAGTAGCATGGATGTTGAGTGTCATCCCCGTGTTCGCTTATCGATGTGCATCTCGCTTGGGATGGTTTGCGTCTGCGCTAGAGCGCCAGCGTCACAATAAACCACTAGAGTCCTTAGCGTCTTCCGACTGATAACGATTAGTTGATGTTTGGATGTAACGACTTCGCGTCTTTCTTCAAGCATCGTCGAGTGCGCCCTGCGCGCTCCCGCGCGGCGAGTAAAGGCCGGCGGTACGACTAGAAAAACAACAACAGACAATTCAACAAACGAATCAACATCAGATTGATGGAGACTTGGTGATGCAAGGAATAACCAAGGGGGCAATCAAACGGCTTATGCAGGTCGCTTTGAGTGTCGGAGCAGTCACAAGTGGCCTCGCGCTGGCGGAAGAAACCGCTCGCAGTTCGGTCAATATGAGCCCCAGCGTCACGGCGGTGGGCAACTCTGTTTTTGATCTACACATGACTATTTTGTGGATCTGCGTTGCTATTGGCGTCGCCGTCTTTGGCGTCATGTTCTACTCCATCATTTATCACCGTAAATCTCGCGGTGTGGTACCAGCGCAATTCCACGAAAGCACTAAGGTGGAAATCGCCTGGACGGTCGTGCCGTTCTTCATCTTGATCGGGATGGCGGTTCCGGCAACCTCTACGCTCCTTGAAATCTACGATTTCGATGATTCGGAGATGGACATCCTGATCACCGGCTACCAGTGGAAGTGGAAGTACGAGTATCTTTTTGAAGACGCGGAAAACGTCGCCTTCTTTAGCAACCTGTCGACCCATCCGACAGAGATCTACAATGTCGCCGAAAAAAATGACAACTACCTCCTTGAAGTCGACGAGCCTATCGTCATTCCTGTGAATACGAAGGTCCGCTTTCTGGTGACGGCCAATGACGTGATTCACGCCTGGTGGGTTCCCGAACTGGCCGTCAAGAAAGACGCGATTCCAGGCTTTATTAATGAGACTGCGGCTATCGCCAGAGAGGAAGGTATTTACCGAGGCCAGTGCGCCGAGCTGTGCGGCAAGGACCATGGCTTTATGCCGATCGTGGTCAAAGTTGTGAGCCAGGAAGAGTACGACGGCTGGATAACAGAAAAGCAGGCGGAAGCAGCGGAAGTTCGTGCGCTTATGGAACAGAACTTCACGATGGATGAACTCATGGCTCGCGGCAAAGAGGTTTACAACACTGTTTGCATGGGATGTCACGGCTTCACTGGTGAAGGTGGTGTCGGTCCCGCAATCGCAGGCTCGGCGGTCGCAACCGGCGAGCTCAATGGCCACTTAGAAATTGGAATCAACGGTGTGGCCGGTTCTGCTATGCAAGCTTTCGGGGCGATCATTAACGACGTAGAAATGGCGGCCGTAATTACCTATCAGCGCAACGCGTTCGGCAACAATATGGGCGATATGGTCCAGCCGATCGACGTGTTCAACTACAAGAAAGGATAAGGGGAAACTCCAATGGCACACGGACCTGCAAAAGGTATCAGTCGCTGGCTGTTTACCACCAATCACAAAGACATCGGGACGATGTATTTGTGGTTCTCCTTTGCGATGTTCATTCTAGGTGGCGCCTTTGCGATGATCATTCGCGCCGAGCTATTCCAGCCGGGAATGCAGATTGTCGAGCCCGCCTTTTTCAATCAAATGACGACGCTCCATGGCCTAGTTATGGTCTTCGGCGCGATCATGCCGTCGTTTGTCGGCCTGGCAAACTGGATGATTCCAATGATGATCGGCGCGCCGGACATGGCGTTACCGCGCATGAATAACTGGAGCTTCTGGATTCTGCCTCCAGCGTTCCTACTGCTAGCTTCTACGCTGTTTATGGAAGGCGGTGCCCCAGCGTTTGGCTGGACCTTCTATGCTCCTCTGTCGACCACGTACGCACCACCGTCCGTGACTTTCTTTATCTTTGCCATCCACATTCTGGGTGCGTCTTCCATCATGGGTTCGATCAACATCATCGCGACCATTATGAACATGCGCGCTCCTGGCATGACCTACATGAAAATGCCGATGTTTGCCTGGACCTGGCTCATTACCGCGTTCCTGCTGGTGGCAGTTATGCCGGTCTTAGCCGGCGCAGTCACCATGATGTTGATGGACGTGCACTTTGGCACCAGCTTCTTCTCTGCTGCGGGCGGCGGTGATCCGGTGCTGTTCCAGCACATCTTTTGGTTCTTCGGTCATCCTGAGGTTTACATCATCATTCTTCCCGCCTTTGGTGTGGTGTCTCAGATCATTCCTGCCTTTAGCCGCAAGCCTTTGTTTGGCTACGACTCCATGGTCTACGCCACGGCGGCCATTGCGTTCCTTTCCTTTATCGTGTGGGCGCACCACATGTACACCGTGGGCATGCCCATCGCCGGTGAGCTTTTCTTCATGTACGCGACCATGCTGATTGCGGTGCCTACCGGTGTGAAGGTGTTCAATTGGATAAGCACGATGTGGCGGGGAGCAATGACCTTTGAAACGCCGATGCTGTTCTGCATTGGGTTCTTGGTGCTCTTTACGATAGGTGGGTTCACCGGTTTGATGCTGTCGATTGCGCCCGCAGACTTCCAGTATCACGATAGCTACTTCGTGGTTGCGCACTTCCACTACGTAATGGTGGCGGGAGCGGTATTTTCGATGACCGCTGCGGTGTACTACTGGCTGCCCAAGTGGACCGGCAAGATGTACAACGAGACCATGGGTAAGACCCATTTCTGGGTGTCGTTCGTCGGCTTTAACGTCACCTTTTTCCCTCAGCACTTTGTTGGTCTTGCCGGAATGCCGCGCCGAATTCCGGACTACGCGCTGCAGTTTGCGGACTTCAATATGATGTCGTCTATTGGCGCTTTCATCTATGGATCCTCTCAGATTCTGTTCCTATACAACGTCATCGCGACGATCGTATCTGGTAAGCCGGTCAGCGATGAAAAGGTGTGGGATGGTGCCGAGGGGCTTGAGTGGACGGTTGCAACTCCAGCGCCCTACCACACATTTGAGACACCACCGGAACCTTCTGAGTTCGATTCCGCTCACGCGCATGCATGAGCGCAGATTTCAGGATTGACACGACAGGGAAGCGATGACGAGCGCGACTTCAAGGGCGGCAGCAACAACGGCGATCAAGCTCGCGCTGGTCGCCGTCGCCATGTTCGCGTTCGTGCCCGTCGTTATGGTGCCGCTCTACAACGTGCTGTGCGACGCCTTGGGCATCAATGGCAAGACTTCTGGCGAAGCTTATACCGCTGTCCAGGCCGGCGTTGATGAAAGTCGTGAGGTAACGGTTCAGTTCGTTGCGACCAACAACGATGGCATGCCCTGGGACTTTCGGCCGCAGCAAACCATGATGCGAGTGAACCCCGGTGCATCAAACACGACGGTGTTTCTGGCACGGAACCCCATGGCCGAGGCTATGGTCGCTCAAGCCATTCCTAGCGTCTCACCTTCGCGAGCCGCCGAGTACTTTCATAAGACCGAGTGTTTTTGTTTTGAACAGCAACCACTCGAGGGTCGAAGCGCCGCCGAAATGCCCCTTCAGTTTATTATTGATCGTGACCTGCCATCCGATATCAAAACAGTCACGCTTTCGTATACGATCTTCGATGTGACTGATATGTCACAGCAAGGGCTGGCGTCCCGTTGATCGCATGACGAATAACTGCATTAAAAAGGATCGACACACACATGACGGCTAAAGTCTCCACCGATCACGAGAAGTACTACGTCCCTGATCAAAGCCCTCTAGCGGTCATGGCGACCATCGGCTTGGTTACGACCATTTTTGGCGCAGCCAGCTTTATGAATGACCTGACCTTTGGCGAGCCAGGTACCGCATCGCCATTGGTGCTTTATGCCGGCCTGGCTATGTTTGTGATGACGCTATTCGTCTGGTTTCGCACCACCATCCGGGAAAACATCGCCGGGATGGCCAGCGGCCAGCTAAAGCGCTCCTACGTGCTCGGGATGTACTGGTTTATCTTCTCTGAAGTTATGTTCTTCGCCGCGTTTTTCGGTGCGCTCTTTTATGTTCGCAACTTGGCCGGACCCTGGCTTGGCGCCGAAGGTGAAGGGGGGCGAATGAACTACCTGCTGTGGGAAGGCTTCCAGTTCAGCTGGCCCATGATGCAGACCCCGCAAGAAGCGGTCGGTGGAGCTAAGGATCAGCTCATTGCAAACAATGGAAGTTTCACCAGTGCGGAACAAAGCATGGCCTTCGCTGAAGCTCATGCGTGGTATCTGTGGTTGCCGCTGTGGAATACGCTGATTCTGCTGTCGTCTTCTGTGACTGTTCACATCGCCCATATGGGCCTGCTTGATGGCAACAAACGCCGCTTCAATAAATGGCTGGGCATAACTGTTGGCATGGGGATCGTGTTCCTGTTTCTCCAGGCTGCCGAGTACTATGAGGCCTACGAACACTTCGGGCTGACCTTGAATTCTGGAATCTACGGCAGCACTTTCTTTATGCTAACTGGATTCCATGGATTCCACGTGGCCATGGGTATGACCATGCTGGCTATCCAGCTAATTAGATCAGTTAAGAATGGCCATTTTTCAGCGGAAGACCACTTTGGCTTTGAGGCGTCCAGCTGGTACTGGCATTTTGTGGACGTGGTTTGGGTCTTCCTTTTCCTCTTCGTCTACATTCTTTAACAAGACTTTCTTTGACGAGACCTTTCGCCGCTAAGAGAAACCTAGCGTCCTTGTACTGAGCGCGGTGGGGTTCAAAATAGCTCTAGTCCGCCCTTGCGCTTACCGCTTAAGCGCCACTGTAAGAGTCCCGTCTCGGTAAGAGTGGCGTCTTGGTGAGAGCGCCGTCTCGGTAAGAGCGCCGTCTCCGAGAGTTCGCTCTGGTCATGAAGGGAAGCGCTTGGGCGAGCAACTTAAGCCTAGCAGTGAGTCCGACGGTAATCGGACCGGTCCGCTGCAGGCAAAGCCGAATCTAGCGGCACGGCGTAAGTCTCACCAGATTTAACCACCTTTGTAACGTCCGCATGATTACCGTCCGCATATTTGCTGCTAGAACTAGATGGGTCTGTCGTGAGTCAATTTGAATTTACACTGACCCTATTTTCCATTCTTATCGCAGTAATTTTTGGTCGCCTGGTGTCCACGCTGTCGTCCATCACCGCGCGCAATGCCGATTATCAGCACGTGGGCTGGCTTTTTGTCTTGTTGCTTAACCTATTGTTGTCGTACTGGTTGTTTTGGGAGTCCCGGAATGACGCGACTACGTTTGCAGAATACGTTGCGCTGCTCACCACCGGAGGGCTGCTGATCTACGCGGTGTGTTTATTGACGCCCTCAACGCCACAGGACGACTGGCATCTCTATTTTGACGGGGTCCGCGCGCGCTTCTATATGGGTTATGGAGGCCATTTTGCCAGTGATACCCTGTTTGAGTTTCTGCTGCACCGCGATATCACGGCGAACTGGATACCGATAGGTCTTTGTATCTTCGGTGCGTTGGTGCGAGATCAGCGTGCTCAGTGGCTAGCGCTATCCCTGTTTATGCTCACTTTTGTGATCGTCTACGCGCGGCTGATTATGCAGTCGTGACGGTGGCCGAGAACCAGTTGCTTGGCTGGAATAAGCTGGCTACTGGCCTGCTACCGCTGATTTTGGATTGGGGCCTACATCCCAGGGATTGCGGTGACCGAGCTGGCCGGAGGCAACCCCGTACATGATTAAGCCCATGAGACCAAGAGCCAGGCAGAGACGTACACCAAGGGAGTGCAAGGTACGCCGTTTAGTCTTATCACCTTGATCGATCATCAAAAAGTAGGCACCGCTCGCCAAGCTCGCGACAAGACAAATCATAAAGACGACAATGAAAAACTTAAGCACGATAAACCCACAGGCTGTTCAGTCCTATAAGTATAGCGAAGCTGGCTCCTTAAGCTGTGGTTCTATAGAAGTATGAAACTACTTTGGGACATCGAGTGGAAAACGACCGCACTTACGCTCTTCCTGCTGCCTTCACTAATCTGGCTCGGTTTCTGGCAGCTGGAGCGAGCGGAGGAGAAAGCCCTGCTTGCGAAGCAATATGCTCAACAGGCCCGCCAGCCCGCTGTACCAATTACGGACTTGCTGAACGCGCCCGACTCCAATGCGCGTTTTCGGCGAGTTCTTATGCAAGGGTACTTCGATCCAGGCGCGGTGGTCTTATTGGATAATCAGATTCGTGACGGCCGCTACGGACACGACGTTTTCAACGTTTTCTACGACACAGCATCGCAGCGGGCGCTGCTACTGAATAGAGGTTGGATAAGCGGAGATCCTGCACGGCAGTCGCTCCCCGCCGTGGAGATACCGGAAGGCGAGATGAGCTTGGAAGCCCGCGTTTACATTTCGCCCGGCAAGCCCTACCTGCTTCAAGAGGACCGCTTCTCTGATGTGGTGTGGCCCCTGCTGGTACAAACGGTCGCGAGCGAAGAATTAAGGGGTGCATTAGAAACGCGACTCAACCGAACCCTGTACCCGCGAGAGTTGCGGCTGCTTCCAACACAAGCACACGGTTTTCGTCGTGATTGGCCGGTTGTGAATGTGTCGCCCAGTAAACACCAGGGATACGCGGTCCAATGGTTTACCATGGCGGCCGCGTTAGCACTGCTATTCTTACTTCGAAGCAGTAACCTCTGGGAAATCGTACGAAGACGAGGAACAGGTTCTGAACATTGAGCAACTCTGAGACAACAAACGCCGCTTCTCCGGACCCATCCGTGACCCAGGGACGCATGACGCTGATGCTGATTGCGGGCATACCCGTGATCGTCATTCTTGCCTCTACATGGCTTTGGTACTTTGTTATGAGTGGCGAGCTCGACCTGGTTGGCGCGCTGGGCACTTCAAACAATGGCAAGCTAGTCCTGCCGCCCCGCCAAGCCGAGAAGGCGGGGTGGGAGAGCGCAGAAAATGTTCCCTTTAGCCCTTCGATACCGGCTCGCTGGACCTTAGTGGTTCCCTTGGCAGGCAAGAGCTGTGGTCGGCCATGTGAATCTCTGCTTTATCAGGCGCGGCAAATACACCAGTCGCTCGGTAAGGAAATCGGCCGCGTGCAAAGGCTTTTCGTCACCGACGGCTTGCTGAGCGAGGTGACGCTGGATTTAGCTGAGTTGAGTGATCAGCGGCCGTTACCCGCGAGTTTCAGCGCCTATTTAGCGAGCGAGCAGCGCGGCATGGGGGCCATGCAGACACCACCGGAATCCTTCAAAAGCATGTTCTCTGAACTCGAAGAATTCCCCCAAAGCTGGTACCTGATGGATCCTTCTGGCTGGCTCATGATGCGTTACGACAGCAGTGTGAATTACAAAGATGTGATCTCAGACCTGAAATTTTTGATTAAGAACTCTAATGGCTGAGACCGCAGCAACCACCGCAGGCTCCGATCGGGCCCTTTGGAGAGATTACTACGAGTTGACCAAGCCCAATGTGGTCGCACTCATGATCCTGACCTCCATCGTTGGTATGTGCATGGCGGTTCCAGGGTGGGTTCCCGCCGATGCGCTGATTTTAGGCAACCTAGGAATCGCGCTTTGCGCCGGTGCGGCAGCCGCCGTAAACCACGTTGTCGATCAGCGAATCGACCAGAAAATGGCGAGAACGCAGAATCGGCCCTTAGCTCAAGGCCGTGTAAGCAACACCGGCGCCGTCGCCTTCGCGACCTTGCTTGGGGCCGCGGGTATGGCGATTTTGCTGCTTTGGGTTAATGCGCTCACGGCCTGGCTGACCCTTGCCTCTCTCGTGGGATATGCGTTTGTCTATACATTGTTTTTGAAGCGTGCAACTCCGCAGAATATTGTCATTGGTGGTTTAGCGGGGGCCGCGCCTCCGCTGCTAGGTTGGACCGCCGTCACTGGTGAGATTCATGGCCATGGCCTGCTGCTAGTGCTGATTATCTTCGCTTGGACACCGCCACATTTCTGGGCTTTGGCGATTCACCGGCGTGAGGAATATGCACTCGTCGATATCCCAATGCTCCCCGTTACGCACGGTGTACGCTTTACCCAATGGCATATCTTCTTTTATACGATACTAATGTTCCTGATTACGCTACTGCCCTTTGCGACCCTAATGAGCGGCTGGTTGTATCTTGTTGGAGCCGTTCTCCTTGGTGTGCGCTTCCTGTACTGGTCCGTTGAGATTATCAGAGAGAAGAACCCGAAAGCGCCCATTCTTACCTTTCGCTATTCGATCACCTACCTACTTTTACTATTTGTTGTGATGCTGTTGGACCACTATCTCATTGCGGTGCCTGGCGCTAACCTGGGGGCGCTACAAACCGCGTTAAGCCCATGAGCGAGCTGGGTTCTAGCGCAAGCAAACCGGCGCTTCCGCAAAACCGCGGCGTTAAGATCACCGTAATTGCGATCCTGGTATTTATGCTGGTGATCGTGGCGGGCTTTATCTATCGCATTGGACAGCCGCGGCTCATGTCTGCCAGTGAGCTTCAGATTAACGGTCTTTATCTGCTTGATCCGCCCCGAGACATCGGTAGTTTTGAACTGCTCGATCATCGAGGGCAGGCGTTTACTCAGGACTCCTTAAAAGGTGCCTGGACCTTGGTGTTTTTCGGCTTCACCTACTGTCCCGATATCTGTCCGACGACTATGGCGTTTCTAGATCGTTTCGTCAGCGAGCTGGAAGGCACGGAAGCGGAAAACACCAACGTGGTCATGGTCAGTGTCGATCCGGCGCGTGACACCGTGGAGCAGCTGGCGAGTTATGTACCGTTCTTCAATGAGTCCTTCACCGGTGTGACCGGCGAATTCCTGGATCTGTTTCGCGTTGCCACCAGCCTGAATGCACCCTTCAGGAAGGAGCCGGGCCAGGGCGATGCCTATGAGGTCAGTCACAGCGCGAATATTGTTTTAATTAATCCTCGGGGCCACTATCACGGCTTCTTCAAAGTACCGTTGGACCTGGCCAAAATGAAAGTTACCTATCGAGCCGCACGTTATCTTTGGGAGCGCTAGAGCCCACCTGGAAAATCACGAGAGTATGAGTCGAAAGTGAATTCAACGATGCCAGAACAGAGAAGCCCACTTGTACTCGTCGATGGTTCTTCCTACCTCTACCGGGCCTATCACGCGCTCCCCCCGCTCACCAACTCGAAAGGGGCTTCTACCGGTGCAGTAAAAGGCGTGATCAATATGCTGCGCCGTCTCCTAAAGGATTATCCTGAGAGTGTCGTCGCTGTCGTCTTTGACGCAAAGGGCAAAACCTTTCGGGACGAGATTTACCCCCAATATAAAGCCAACCGTCCGCCGATGCCGGATGAGCTTCGAGAGCAAATCGAGCCGATCCATGCAATCGTGCGGGCGATGGGTTTACCTCTGCTCTGTGAGCCCGGTGTAGAAGCCGATGATGTGATTGGGACGCTCGCGAAACGCACGAGCGACGAGGGGCAAGAAGTCATAGTCTCGACTGGCGACAAAGACATGGCTCAACTGGTGAATGAGCGAGTTAGCTTGGTAAACACCATGACCGACACGCTGATGGATATTCAGGGTGTGATCAATAAATTCGGTATTCCTCCAGAGCTGATCATCGATCTGCTGGCATTGATGGGTGACAAGGTTGACAACATTCCCGGTGTTGCTGGAGTGGGTGAAAAGACAGCATTAGGTCTGCTACAGGGCCTGGGCGGATTGGACGAGATCTACGCCAAATTGGACGAGGTCGCGACCTTGAGCTTTCGCGGCGCGAAGACGATGGGGGATAAGCTTGCGAAGGAGAAAGACAACGCCTTCTTGTCTTACAAGCTTGCCACCATCGCTACAGACCTTGAACTTCCCAATGAGTTTAGCGAGCTGACGACTGGCGACGCGGACCGTAACGTGCTGCTCGAGCTGTTTCGCGGCCTGGAGTTTAAGTCCTGGGTCGACGAGCTCGAGAGCGGCGGAGATGGGCGCGGCGGATTAGCAGACGCGGCGAACACCAGCGCAGGCTCGGACGGAGCCGGCGGTGACAATGGCGTTGACCTACTCAGTGATGGCAATGCGCTTGATGTTGATACCGTTCTCGAACAGGCCGATTTTGATCGCTGGCTAGCCAAGTTGAGGGCCGCTGAGTTATTCGCCTTCGATACAGAGACCACGAGCCTCGACTATATGCAGGCCGATATCGTTGGCGTCTCTTTTGCGGTAGAACCCGGTGCGGCAGCCTACGTGCCGCTTGTTCATAGTTATCCGGGGGCCCCCGCGCAGCTTGATCGCGATGTGGTTTTGGAAGCGCTGCGACCTCTATTAGAAGATTCGAACGCAAAAAAGGTCGGTCAAAATCTGAAGTACGATGCCAGCGTCCTTGCCCGTTACGGAATCACCCTCGAGGGCATTGCCTTTGACACCATGCTCGAATCTTATGTCTTGGATTCCACCGGGTCCCGACACGACATGGATACCCTGGCGATGCGCTATCTGGACCGGTCGACCACGCACTTCGAAGATGTAGCCGGTAAAGGTGCCAAGCAAATCACCTTCGATCAGGTCGCGATCGAGGAGGCATCTCCCTATGCGGCTGAAGATGCAGAGGTCACCCTTGCACTCCACCAAACGCTATGGCCGAAACTGAGCGCCGAGCCCAAACTCAACGCCGTTTTCACAGAGATCGAACTGCCTTTGGTCTCGGTGTTGTCTAAGATGGAGCGCTGCGGTGCTTTACTGGACGAGGGGCGCCTATGGGATCAAAGCCGTGAACTCGGTCAACGGCTGCAAGCTCTGGAAGCGGAAGCCCACGATTTGGCCGGTCAAGTGTTTAATTTGGGCTCTCCCAAACAGCTTGGCGAAGTCCTGTTTGAAAAGCTGCAAATACCGGTGCTTAAGAAAACGCCCAAAGGTGCTCCGTCGACAGCGGAAGATGTGCTACAGGAACTGGCGCTGGATTATCCACTGCCCCGGCTGCTGCTGGAGCATCGCAGCTTGTCAAAGCTAAAAGGCACCTATACCGATAAGTTACCTGGGCTGATTAATTCGGAAACCGGCCGCATCCATACCTCCTACCATCAAGCGGTGACCGCGACCGGGCGCTTGTCTTCATCGGACCCCAATTTGCAGAACATCCCCATTCGGACGGAGGAAGGGCGTCGCATCCGCCAGGCGTTTGTACCACCGGAGGGATACCAAATTGTTGCTGCAGACTATTCGCAAATTGAGTTGCGAATAATGGCCCACCTATCCGAGGATCCGGGTTTGCTCGCTGCCTTTCGAGATGAAATCGATGTGCACAGCGCAACCGCTGCGGAAGTGTTTGGCGTGACCCTAGACGACGTCTCTGGTGATCAGCGCCGAAAGGCCAAGGCGATCAATTTCGGTTTGATCTACGGCATGTCCGCATTTGGGCTCGCCCGCCAACTGCATCTGGATCGGGGCGAGGCACAGCGCTACATCGATGTTTATTTCGATCGCTATCCTGGCGTTCGCGAATACATGGATCGAACCCGGGCCTTGGCGCACGAGCAAGGGTATGTAGAAACGCTCTTCGGGCGCCGACTCTACCTTCCGGAAATCAACGCAAAAAACAAAATGCGACAGCAAGCGGCCGAACGAACCGCAATCAACGCACCTATGCAGGGGACTGCGGCAGATATCATTAAGCGCGCCATGCTTTCCGTCGATCGTTGGCTGGAAGAGGAGCAAGTCGAGGCGCAAATGGTCATGCAGGTCCATGACGAGCTGGTGCTTGAGGTCAAGACTTCCGCCTTAGATGCTGTCTGTGAAGAGCTTTGTTCTCATATGTCTTCAGCCGCTGAACTGGCCGTACCGTTAGTGGTAGAAGCGGGTCGAGGTGCAAACTGGGATGAGGCACATTGATCGGCTCATAGCCTCAGCATGAACGGCAAGCCATAAAAATAGATACGTAAGCACGAAGTTAGCACTTACCCCGACCACGCCGCATTCGGACTGCTATTCCCCTTGGCTGGATGCTTTCGATACTGCGTGACCAACGACGCCAGAAAAGATCCTAGAAAAGACTTCAAATTAATTTTGAACTTTCCGTAACTCTTAAGCTCTTATTAATCGTGACGCTTACAGCATCACATACGGCATCAGTGGCAGTGCATGGCTGCTGTTGTCACCCCTGAGAGACCCTGACTGCCCGGTTTGCCCTTCTCCTCGTTTAGCAACCGGGCTTTTTTTTGCCTCGCGTTTACCCTGTGGAGCTGTCCTATTAGGCTAAGTCTGACAGGAGGTCCTATCCCTATGCGTAAACCATTGCCAAAAGTAAGCAAACACTCATCGTTCCAGCGATTAGCCCCGTTCGCGGATCTTCCCCACAGTGTGTTGCTGTTCTGTGTGCTCGCGGTTGTCTCTTCACAGCTAGCAGCCGCAGAGATTTCTTCCATCGATCTAGTGCGGGTCAAGAACGGCAACCTCGAAGAAGCGCTGTTTTACTACGAACACAATTGGCTGGTTTATCGACAGCGTGCGCTGGAGCGGGGTCTCATCAGTGGTTTTGACCTTCTTCTAGACGATCAGCACGAAAGCGGTCCGCTATTGATGTTGCTTACCAAATACAAAGATAAAAAGCAGTTTGAGCAACGGGAAGAGAATTTTGCGACGGTCATGCCTGCCGATCGCCAGCCCCTTCTCGCAAACGAGAAACTGCCAGCAGACTTCCGCGAGATCATCTCCTATGGAGATTTTGTCCGACCTTGAAATTAGTCATCGTCGGCGTGGAAATAAATCAGCTAAGCATTGTTTGTCGGCTGGTGGATCAAACCGATGGATCCGTCAGCCAAAGGTGGAGCGTTTCCTGCAACTCGTCTAGACCCTGATGCTTGAGGGCTGAAAATAGCTGGCAACTGAT
>JBCBZV010000034.1:0-35712 GCA_039815155.1 Pseudomonadota bacterium | reverse complement strand
TGTAATCGCCCTGGAACCATAGAAAGGCAGTAATCAGGCCGTTGGTAAGTAGAATCAGGAGCAGAAGCGCAAAGGAAAAAAGAACCAATAGCAAACGCGCATTGCGACGTGCCTGATCCTGCTGAGCAAAGAAATCCACTGATCCGAGGTGCTAGCTTAGAAACTGACCTTAGGCGCCGCCTGAATTTGCACGGAGTCGTCAAACTCAAGCAATTCCGCATCCTTTGGATGGCCGAAGGTATTGGCTAATGCCACGGCTGGAAAGCTTTGTCGGTAGGTATTGTAGGCCATCACCGCATCGTTAAAGCCCTGGCGCGCAAAAGATACGCGGTTTTCCGTACTGGTCAGCTCCTCGGAAAGTTGCTGCATGTTTTCGCTGGCCTTGAGATCGGGATAGGCCTCCATGGTCACATTCAATTTTCCAAGGGCGCCTTGTAGATTGTTCTCAGCGCTGGCCAGCGTTGTCAGGCTCGCGCCTTCGCCACCATCAGAAAGTGCTTTGAGAACGGCTGCGGCTTCATTCCGAGCGCTCACGACCGCATCGAGCGTTTCTCTTTCGTGTGCCATGTACGCCTTGGCGGTTTCTACGAGATTGGGTATCAAGTCATAGCGACGCTTGAGTTGAACCTCAATTTGCGCAAATGCATTTTCGAAGCGGTTTTTTAGCCGTACCAGCGTGTTGTAAATATTGATGACATAGAACACCACGCCCAGTAGTACTAGCCAAAATACGATTGTTGAAATATCCATCGACGGATCCCCCGGGGATATGAAAGACGACCTATCCAGCATTTTGGCATAACTTTCGCTGGCACTCGTACTTCGATGCGACCTCCTTATTGCGTCGCATTGACAAGGATTTTGCCTGACGTATGTTAACGGGTGTTTATAGGCAGGGGTTTTCCTCTTCTTTTCGCGCAACAGCTGGAATTCACACCATGAAAAATCGCTGGAAAAAGTATCCTAGCGGCAGCTATTACGATGAATTGATAACGCCGAAAGGTACGCCCAGACAGGTTGCCCGACCCGCCGTGAAGTTGCTGCAGCAGCTTCAGGAAGAAGATCTTGAGGCGCGTCGCGCAGCGGCGGAGCTGGCAATTCGTGAAATGGGCGTGTCCTTTACCGTCTACAGCGAGGCGGGCAACATTGATCGTGCCTGGCCCTTTGACCTGATACCGCGTGTCATTACGGCAAGAGAGTGGAATAAGGTGCGTCGCGGCCTTGAACAGCGCAGTCGTGCACTAAACTTGTTCATCAACGATGTCTATAACAAGCAGAAGATCTTTGCCGATGGCGTTGTGCCGGCGGAGATCGTTCTCGATTCGAGTAATTTCAAAGAACAGTGCATCGGCGCATCACCGCGTTTCGGTGTATGGGCGCATGTCTGCGGTTCAGATTTGATACGAAATAGCGACGGGCATTTCTACGTGCTCGAAGACAATCTCCGCGTGCCTTCCGGCGTGTCCTACATGGTCGAAAACCGGGAAATCACCAAGCGTGTTCTTCCGGAGATTTTCGAAAACTACAGTATCTTACCGGTCGACGACTATCCGTCTCAGCTCTATCGCACACTGGCTGCGCTTTCACCACGGGAGCGCAAGCGACCGGTAATCGCTGTGCTGACACCCGGCATCTACAACTCTGCGTATTTTGAGCACGCGTTCCTGGCCCAGGGTATGGGTGCAGAGCTGGTAGAGGGAGCCGATCTATTTGTTGGTGAGGACGACTGCGTTTATATGAGGACCGTGGACGGACCACTTCGAGTGGATGTGATTTATCGACGCATCGACGAAGACTTCATGGATCCGGAGGCGTTTCGCGAAGACTCGATACTGGGCGTGTCCGGCCTCATGCGCGCCTGGCATGCGGGGAATGTGGCGATAGCCAATGCTCCTGGTGCGGGCGTTGCCGACGATAAGGTCGTATACGCCTATGTTCCCGAGATGATCAAGTACTACCTCAAGGAGAAGCCGCTGATTCGCAGCGTCCCGACTTACCTGTGCATGCGTGATAGCGACAGAGAGTATGTACTCGCGAATCTCGAAAAGCTTGTAGTCAAGCCCGCCAATGAGTCAGGTGGGTACGGGATTATGGTTGGCCCCCATGCAGACGCGGCCACGCACAAAAAGTTTGCTCGCCTGATCGAAAAGAATCCGCGCAACTATATAGCCCAGCCCACCCTAGCCCTATCAACGGCGCCGACTTTTATTGGTGATTTAATCAAGCCTCGGCACCTAGATCTTAGGCCATTCATTTTGCAAAGCCGGGATTGCTGGGTGACTTCCGGAGGCTTGACGCGCGTCGCAATGGTTGAAGGGTCCTTGGTGGTGAACTCATCCCAGGGTGGTGGCAGCAAGGACACCTGGATCGTGGAGGGCCGTCTATGACTATGCTGTCGCGGGTGGCGGCCCGCGTCTACTGGATGGGACGTTACATCGAACGTGCGGAAAATACTGCGCGACTGGTCGCCGCCTATAACCACCTGATTATGGACATCCCGCAAGGCAGCGAACCAAGCTGGGAAATCCTAATCAAGATCTTAGACGCGGAACCGGTTTTTGATTCGTTCTATAAGGTGCGCAATGAGCAAAACGTTTTACGGCTACTGATCGGTGAAGCAGAAGCGATTTGTAGCATTCCGCACGCGATCAACGCGGCTCGGGAGAACGTAAGAACCACCAGAGACGTGCTGCCGGACGAAGTTTGGGAATTGGTCAACGAGCTACATATCTACAGCGCGGAGGCGTCGGAGAAGTCCGTCGGCCGTCGGAATCGACAAGTGTATCTGGAACAAATTATTCAGCGTACGCAGGTTGTGAACGGCGTTCTGAGGAGCACACTTTGTCGGGATCACAGCTATCGCTTTATCAAGCTTGGCCAACTTATCGAGCGAGCGGACATGAGCACGCGGATCGTGGATGTGGGCGCATCGGACATTTTTAGTCGCGAGCAGCTTCGCCAGGGCATAGATCATCTCCTTTGGGGTGCGGTGTTACGATCCCTATCAGCGCTTGGGGCTTATCGCCGATTCATAGGGCCGCAGGTAGAGAAGGATGCGGCCGTGGAGTTCGTGTTTCTGGAGCCAAGTTTTCCCAGGTCTGTTTTCTTCTGCTTGCAAGAAGTGCGTGAGGAATTGGATCTGATGAGCAACAACCGCATTTCGCAACGAGTCGCCGAGCGCATCAGACGGATGTTGCGAGGGTTTTCAACGGAGCAACTAGGGCCACAGGAGCTTCACGGTTTCATCGATGATTTACAGGTTCAGATCAATATTCTGCATGAAGCGATCAACGAAACCTGGTTTTTGACTGACCCAGGATGAGGCAGTTCTTCTGTGATTGCGGCAGTCCAGTCTATTTTGAGAACGACTACTGCATTAACTGCAGTTCCGCCCTAGGTTTTGATCCCTTGCTGAACGACATGATTACCTTGGCTGATTGGGGGCAGGGTGTTTATCGCGACGTGAGCGGTCAGGACTATCGCTACTGCTCCAACCGAGGGGATTTTGCCGTTTGCAACTGGCTATTGCTGCGTGATGATCCCGAACCGCTGTGCTCGGCTTGTCGATTCAATCGTACGATACCCAATCAAAGTCGACCGGAAAATCAGCGCCGATGGCAGGTATTGGAGCGAGCAAAAAAGCGTTTGGTGTATACGCTCAAGCTGTTGTCTCTTCCGCTAATCAACGGCTGGGACGATCCGGATCAGGGGCTACTCTTTGACTTTGTCGAAGACGCGCGGAGTTCTAACGATGTTCCCGAGACCTTCGTATCGACCGGCTATCTTGGCGGCGTTATCACCATCAATGCACTTGAAGCGGACGACGCGGCTCGCATCGCAGCACGAGATGAGCTTCAGGAGAGTTATCGAACTGTACTTGGTCATCTGCGCCATGAGAGCGGGCACTACTATTGGTCGCTCGCCAACCCGAACGGGGCACTTTTAAGCGACTTCCGAAGCATCTATGGCGATGAGCGCAGCGACTATCAGGCCGCACTGCAACGGCACTACGAAGAAGGCGCCCTAGACAACTGGAGTGATGAGTACATCAGCGCCTACGCAAGTGCTCACCCGAGCGAAGATTGGGCCGAATGCTGGGGCCACTATTTACACATTTTCGATGCGCTCGAAACCGCCTGGGCGCATCAGCTATTAGCTGATCCACCGTGGGCAATGTCGCTTAATGGTCGTCTCGCGGCCTGGTCTCGGGTGAGCTTGATGCTCAATGAGCTGAACCGCAGCGTCGGTCGTGGCGACGCATACCCCTTTGTCATAAACGAGGCCATCGCTGAGAAGTTCGGTTTCGTAGAGCAGCTTATTGCTCGACTTCGAACACGGTACTGATTGGCGGCAGGTTATCGAACGCTAAGCGGATATTGTTGTCCCAGCTTTGGCGCAACTCGGCCAAGTAGGGGTGTCGCTCTTCGAGCTTGCAGTAGCGTTCCTGAGGCTGCAGGCTGTCTGCTCGGTAGAACAAACACTCCAGTGGCGGTCCAACGGTGGCGTTGGAGCGCATAGTGGAGTCGACGGAAACAAGCGCACAGCGCATGGCGGTTTCGACCGGCGTATCTCGTCGGATGATGCGGTCGAGAATGGGCTTTCCATATTTGGTTTCCCCAATCTGTAAGTAGGGGTAGAGGTCCGATGCGGTTATGTGGTTTCCCTCTGGGTAAACCATGTAGAGCTCCGGCGAGTTTCCCTTAATCTGCCCCCCTAGTATGAAACTAGCACTTGCGTTGAACCCCGCGTTGGGTCCTCCTTTCTTCGCATACTTTTGTTGCACCTGTAAGCTTCGCTCACCGATGTACTCGGCTATGTCAGCTACATAGCGCGCGTTCAAAATATTGAACTCAGTTTCTTCTTCGAGATCTCGCTGAATCTGAGCGATAACGGCTTGGCTGGTAGCAAGATTGCCCGCCGTTAAAATGACCAGGGAACGATCGTAGGGCACGGAGAAGCGATGCATCTTACTGTAGGTGCTGACCCGGTCTGCGCCCGCGTTGGTCCGCGAATCGGAGCAAAATACTAGGCCTTCCTCTAGCGCTATCGCGAGGCAATACGTCATTTAGAATTCTTAGGAGTTCTTGTGCTTGAACCGTGGAATATAACAAACCTATCGATCTGCACACCAATGCGTTCTGCAAGAATTGCAGTTGGAGCGTCGCCTCCTCTACTCGAATCATACTTGCGGCCCTTCAAGAGGCGTGTTTGGATGCGACCAGCTAGGCTCAGAGATAAGGTCGCTAGCTGAAGCTGTCTGGCAGAGACAAGCAAAAACACTTCAGATAAAAAATAGAAAATAAGAGGAACGAGAATGGGCGGATCGATGCTGCAGCCGATTTTGGCGCTGATTATCTGGACAATGGTCATGTGGGTTTGGATGTATGCGACCCGTATTCCTGCCATGTCAAAGGCGGGAATCGACGCTGGCGCCATGAAAGAAAAGTCCGAGATGGAAGTACTACCTCGCTCTGTTCGCCAGATCGCGGATAACTACAATCACCTCCATGAGCAACCTGTACTTTTCTATGCGCTCGCCTTCTACTGCCACGCCGCGGGTACGGCGGATACGCTCAACATCAACCTCGCATGGGCTTACGTGACACTTCGGATTGCCCATTCGATTTTTCAGAGCACCATTAATTTCATACCGGCACGCTTCGCCTTGTTTGTGCTCGCCAGTCTTTGCTTGTTCGCTATCGTAATTCGCAATCTCGTCTAGCCCGCAAGTTATTTTGGCGGTTGCAATATCAGAGTTGGCGTTCCCGTAGCGATGTCTTTTAGGGTGAAAACGGTTGTTCCAGGTCGTCGCCCATCGCGAAGTTCCGAAACTTCGAAGCCCGCGTCTAAGAGTCGAGCGCGCGCAGCGCTCGCGTCACTCACGCGCCAGCTCAACCCGTAGAACGTATCTTGGGTTTGATCTCCCTGCTGCTCCGCTTCGCCGCTCCGGTCAGTTAAGCCACTGACCACTTCCACGATTAGATCGCCACAGCGGAAGAACAGAAAACGACCACCCCATTTGTCGTTTTGCATATCTAGACGCATATCGAGGCCCAACTGTGCCGCAAACAGAAAAGCAGTGCTGTTTGGGTCACTAGAGGCAACGACCAGATGATCTAAGCCGAGCGATCCCCCTCCTTTTGAATCCGCGAGGAATGCCTCACGTTCGGGTCTGTGCAGGAAGTTGAATGCGAGTCCACGGGTTGCGCGCGTGTTTTCGATCTTCAATGCCATCGACGCGCAAAAATCCTTCGATTTCAGCAACGGATCGCGACTGAGATCTCTCTCATAACGGAGACCCAGGCGCTGCAGGCGACGGCGAATGCGATCATCGTCATCCACCGCCATTCCCACTTCGTACAAGCCTGCCGGATCCTCAGCGGCATCGAGATGCAGAACAAGATTGGGCGTCGCAAAAGTAACGCCAATGCCGTCCGCTTGCTGCGTAGAATCCAGTGGCGACATGTCGAACAAGGCTTGATAGCAACGGGTCGCTGCATCCAGATCACTAACACTGAGCTTAACGTGATCAAGCGCGACTACAGGTGAACTCATTCTTATTCCTCACACAAAGATACAAAGCCGCATTGTAAAAGGAAGATCTTTGTCTGCTAGCCCTGTCGACTTGTTCACGAACAAAAGGTGGGTTCAGGATCTTCAATCAGGCAAGTCCTGACGGTGTATGATCAATCTTGGGACCGAAGACGGCGTCTTGCGGCAGACGCTTTCGGTTTTCTAGGGATTGGCCTCAAAGTACATAAAGCATGAATAAGCAAGAATCTGCCAGCACAGCGCCAACGCTGCTTCCGATCACGAGCCTTGACTGGGACGAACTAAAGACCCGATTCGATGGGCTACTGATTTTATCTCCTAAGGTGAGCTCAGGACTTCACCCAGATTTGGATCGTTGGTTGGAAAAGTCCGCAGCACTGGATCACAGCATCGGCAAGTCACCCCGCTTATTAATTGGCGATGGATGGCCTGGCTCTCGAGTAGCCCATGTTCCGCTGCTGGATCTCAACAATGACTATGCGGATGTGCGCAGCGTGGCGGAAGCGGCGGGTGAGGGCGCGCAAATGCTTATTGATGCCGGCGCGAGCCATATCCTCTTATGTCTTGCCCCACTAAAGCAGGTAACGAGTAAATACACCTGGAAGCGCTATCGTTTTGCCGCGGAGGTCGCCTATGCGGGGGTTTGCCAAAGAATTTGGGAGCCCTTGGAAGGGCGTCGCCACAATCCACAATGCACAAGAGCCGTAACCACTCTTGGCATCCACGCGCCGGGCATGATGCTGGACGTAGAGCGAGCGACAGCCGTCGAGCGGGGAAGATTTCTGGTAAGAGATCTAGCCGGTACCGAACCGGAGATCATGGCGCCACCAGGTTTTGCCGACTACTGCATGGCCGCATTTGCAGGTTCGCCGGTGCGTTGCTCCGTCGAAAGCGACATCAATTCGATTAGGGCGGAGTATCCCTTACTTGCTGCGGTGGCTAGAGCCTCGCTTCCGGTGGAGCGTCACCACCCTCGTGTTATCAGACTCGAATACAAAGCTCCGCAAGCGCGTCGGACGCTGTTTTTGATCGGTAAGGCGGTGACCTACGACACCGGTGGTGCGGATCTGAAAGTTGGCGGCAAGATGGCGGGAATGAGTAGGGACAAGGGTGGCGGTGCCGCGGCCGCCGGTTTTATGCGCACCGTCGCCGAACTCGCGCCGGCGGACCTCAATGTGGTCACGCTGATCGGTGCGGTGCGTAATAGTATTGATGCGGAAGCATACGTGACCGACGAGATCATCACCGCGCGAAGTGGTAAGCGCGTGCGTATTGGAAACACCGATGCAGAAGGCCGTTTGGTCATGGCGGATTTACTCGCCAAGGCTAGAGAAGAGGCGGTTAGCGCCACCTCACCCGTCCTGCACACGCTAGCGACCCTGACTGGGCATGCAGCCCTCGCGCTCGGACCGTACACCGCATTGCTGGAAAACGGACCGGCCTACGAACGGGCTTTAGGAGCCGAAATAGAAGGCTCCGGTCTGCTATGGGGTGATCCTGGACAGGTTATGCGTCTTCGTCGCGAGGACTGGAACCAGAACCGGGCGCGCACTTCAGCGGAAGATCTAGTCAGTTCGCCCCCGGGGCCATCGGTAACGGTACCGAGGGGGCATCAGTTCCCCGCGGCATTTTTGCTTGCCGTGTCGGGCTTGGATAGGCACGGTTCCGATAGCGAATCGCCGATTCCATTTTGCCATCTCGACATCGCAGGAAGCGCTTGTGAAGGCGGCGACTGGCAGTTTGGCAAACCCACCGCTGCGCCTCTAATGGCCCTAGTCGGCGCCTACTTGGCAGGTGGGCAAATGGCTCTTAGTGATCCGGGCGAGTAAACCTTCAACAATCAAGAAGTCCTGTTTTCCCCCTCGCGCGATGGCGTAGCTGGGAGACAAGCAGACGCGGTACTCCTGAGAATTGCCGAACCGCGCTGTCTGCGCCATAGTTAGGTAACAACGCTCAAGCTGTATCCCATAATAATCCTAAGCTAAGGGGAATTAGCCATGACCTACGCACAGCCTGGCACCGAGGGTGCCTTAGTCTCTTTTAAATCCCGCTACGAGAACTACATCGGTGGCGATTGGGTGGCGCCTGTTGCTGGCACCTACTTTGGAAACGTATCGCCGGTAAACGGCCAAGTTTTTTGTGAAATTCCGCGCTCCAGCGCTGCCGATATCGATCTAGCCTTAGATGCTGCTCACAAAGCCGAGGCGGCTTGGGGCGCAACCTCGGCAGCCGAACGCTCCAATATTTTGCTCAAGATCGCAGATCGGATCGAGGCAAACCTGGAGATGCTGGCGATCGCTGAAACTTGGGACAATGGCAAAGCGGTCCGTGAGACTCTAAATGCAGACCTCCCCTTGGCGGTGGATCACTTTCGTTACTTTGCTGGTTGCATTCGCGCTCAGGAAGGCACGATGGCGGAGATCGACGCCAAGACCGTTGCCTACCACGTCTACGAACCTCTCGGTGTGGTCGGACAGATCATCCCTTGGAATTTTCCACTATTAATGGCGACCTGGAAGTTGGCTCCAGCGCTGGCCGCTGGGAACTGCGTGATCCTCAAACCTGCCGAGCAGACACCAGCAACTATTTTGTTGCTCATGGAGCTAATAGGCGATCTGCTACCGGACGGAGTCCTTAATGTAGTAAACGGCTATGGAGAGGAGGCGGGACAGGCGCTGGCGTCGAGCGACCGGATCGCGAAGATTGCGTTTACCGGCTCCACGGCAATCGGCCATCACATCTTGCGTTGCGCTGCGGAGACGCTCATCCCAAGCACCGTAGAGTTGGGTGGGAAGTCACCCAATATTTACTTCGCGGACATCCTGGAACAGGAAGAGGACTTCGTCAGCAAAGCGGTTGAAGGAATGGTGCTGGCTTTCTTCAATCAGGGAGAAGTCTGCACCTGTCCCTCGCGAGCTCTGGTAGAGGAGGATATGTACGAAGAGTTTATGAGCCGAGTATTGACGCGAACGAAGGCAATCAAGCGTGGGAACCCGCTCGATCCGGAGTGCATGGTCGGTGCCCAGGCGTCTAAGGAACAGTACGACAAAATTCTTAACTACATTGAGATAGGGCGCTCGGAAGGGGCAGAAATTCTCATTGGTGGAAGCGCTGCGGCGCTAGAAAACGATCTGGCCAGTGGTTACTACGTAGAGCCCACTCTCATGCGCGGTACCAACAGCATGCGAGTCTTCCAGGAAGAAATTTTCGGTCCAGTTGTCGGAGTTACGACTTTCAAGACCGAAGAGGAGGCGTTAGCAATCGCAAATGATACGGATTACGGCCTCGGTGCTGGCGTTTGGACGCGAGACTCTAACCGCGCTTACCGCATGGCAAGAGCGATTAAGGCCGGTCGAGTATGGACCAACTGTTACCACGCTTATCCCGCGCACGCGGCGTTTGGCGGATACAAAAAGTCAGGTATCGGACGGGAGACTCACAAAGAGGCACTCAAACACTACCAGCAAACGAAGAATATCTTGGTATCCTATGACACCAATCCGCTGGGTTTTTTCTAAACGCTAGTTTCGATTTAACCCGCTTATACACATCGTGTCGGCAGCCTTTAGGTGAACACCAAACAGGTCTGTCGGCCGATTAAAATCCTTTTGTAACAACCGGAGTGCTTAGACTCCCTCAGCGATGTTTGTCGACTAGGAGAGTCTGGCTCCTGTTCTGCGCAGCGACTAGCTAGTGGCCACAGGCTTCACTGGGCAAGCAAGCCCATCATTTGGAACTCCATGAGCAAAACGAAATCGATCTTGGTTCTTATTTGGGCCTATAGCCTGGCTTTAATCGCGGGTTGGTGGGTGGCTGACTTTTGGTCACCGTCGCACCCAATTTATTTTGTTGCTATCGCAGATGTCGTCGCCACGCTGGTCGTCTTCGCTTTCAGTTTTACCTTTAGAAATTCCAGCCTGTACGACCCTTATTGGAGCGTTATCCCCATCGCTATTGCCGCCTACTGGCTGTGGGAAGCCATCATGGTAGGTCTGCCTGTCAACAGCTTACGTCAATGGATACTGCTTGCCGTAGTGAGTCTTTGGGGTCTTAGACTTACCTTCAATTTTGCCCGGGGCTGGCCGGGATTAGTTCATGCCGATTGGCGCTATGTGGATTTGGCGGACAAGCATGGAAAACGCTATTGGTTGGTGAGCTTTTTCGGGGTCCATTTCATGCCGACCGTTTTGGTGTTTTTGGGGATGGTTCCCGTCTACTTCGCCATGAACAGTTCGGTTCCGTTGGGAGTTTGGGATGCGCTAGGGGTGCTTATCGCTGTCGGCGGAACGCTGATTGAAACCATCGCGGACGAACAGCTACGGCAGTACCGAAAAGAGCAGCCGAAAGACGAACCGTTTCTTCGCAGTGGCTTGTGGCGGTATTCGCGCCATCCAAATTACTTTGGAGAGATCTCTCTTTGGGTAGGACTGTTTGTTTCGACTCTTGGGCTTTCGCCAACTAATTTCTATTGGACCGGAGCTGGTGCGCTCGCGATGATCGTCTTATTCATTTTCGTCAGTATTCCGATGATCGACAAGCGTATGGTCGGCTCTAAACCAGGGTATGAGGCGCATATGCAGAAAGTATCTGCACTCATACCCTGGTTCTCGAGGTACTAGTTTAAAGTGGTCGGGATGGAACACTCGCCGCTTTCACGCTTTAAAACCCGTGGCTAGCGAGTCTCGGTCCTACTAGCGCACAAGATCGAACAGCAAGAACTCCGAATCTTGTTCGGCGCTTATTTCGATCTCACTTGCGGAGTGGATTGCTAGCCCATCTCCCGCTTGAAGAGCTGCGCCGTTTACCTTTACCGCACCCGCAACGATCTGAATCCAGCTAGAACGATCGGCTGCGAGTTCATAGACGACCCGCCCTTTTTGATCCAGCAGTGAAGCGTAGATATCCACGTCTTGCGCAAGGGATACCGAGCCATCTCTACCAGATCGAGAAGCGATTAATCTTAGCTGCCCGCTTCTTGCCGAAGGAGAAAAGTGTTTCTGCTCGTAGCCAGGGGCAATTCCCTGCTGCTCCGGTTCGATCCAGATCTGCAGGAAGTGTACGGGCTCATCGCCCGATGCGTTGTACTCGCTGTGTACCACGCCGGTGCCCGCGGACATACGCTGCAGATCTCCGGGCCGAATGATGGATCCATTGCCCATGCTGTCTCGGTGCTCAAGCGCACCGCTAACAACATAGGAAAGGATCTCCATGTTCTGGTGAGGATGCTCATCAAATCCCCTACCCGGTACCACTCGATCTTCATTGATGACGCGCAGCACCCCAAAGCCCATGTGCTGCTGATCAAAATAGCGACCAAAAGAGAACGTGTGAGCACTCTTCAGCCAGCCAAAATCTGCTTGGCCTCGCTCCTCTGCTTTCCGTACAACGCTGTTCATAGCTATCTCCTTGTTCTTTTCCTGCAGCCTGCCCCAGCCATCGGGGGGATACTTGTGTCCTGTCAAGCTGCTGGCGGCTGATTCCGCCTAGCTATCGACAGCCTGCGCTCTTTTCTCCTTGCGGACACCCGAGTTGTTCTTACCGTCGCATAAGAATCGCTTAGGTATCCAAAACGCATCTTTCGGCGTATCTGAATTAATCTCGATGCCCACCGAGTATCATCACTATCCGTAAGATCCAGTGGTTGCTTAAGTTACGCGATGTCTCTTCGACGCTTACCCCCATTAAACGCCCTGCGCGCCTTCGAGGCGGTTGCTCGTCACAGCTCTATTAAGCTGGCCGCGGAAGAGTTGTTTGTAACCGCTGCGGCGGTCAGTCAGCAGCTCAAAAAGCTCGAGGAAGATTTGGGTGTGACCCTTTTTGTCCGTCACAATCGCCAGCTTGAGATTACCGCCGACGGAGCCTTGCTCGCTCGCGGTTTAAGTGATGCCTTTCAGCAGATGCGCTGTGTGATTGACGATGTGCGCCCTAGGGAACGTGAGCGCTGTATCGTCGTCGCATGTGGTCCCCCATTTGCGTCGAAGTTCCTGGCACCAAGGCTTACGCCTTTTTTAGACGCCAACCCGGAGTTGGATGTGCGCGTGGTCTCGGACTTTAGGCGGATGGATTATGACGAGCACGGAATCGACTTGGGGGTTCGCCTGACGGCCAGCGAACCAGACAGCGTTGACTTTGAATGGCTCAAGGAAGAGCGAGTTGTTCCTCTGGCTGCGCCGGAGTATCTCGAGAAACTTTCGATTCAAACCCCCGAGGACTTAGCGCGAGCAACGCTCTTAGAAGATGAAAATAGGTCTATAAACAAGGAAGTCACGACCTGGCAGGATTGGTTTACCGCCGCGGGGGTGTCCGATCTAAAGCCTAAACGTATGATCAATTTCGGCGTCAATATAGATCAGGCCCTTGACGCGGCCGCAGCGGGTATGGGTGTAGTCCTTGGGACGGCCGTTTTGGCATCCTTGGCAATCACCGCCGGACGTCTTAAGTGCCCCTTTGGCCCGGCTTTGGGTATGGGTCTGCGGCATCAATTACTCATCCGTCGTAATGAACGTCAGCTCAAGCAAGTGGGCCTGTTCAAAGATTGGTTAGAGAAAGAGATTAGTGAGGCATCCACATCAATTGAAAGCCAGCTTTCGCCTGAGATGATTGCTCCATCCACACGGGGTACCAGTTAATCATGACTCGCAGAGTGCTAGTTTTGTATGCTCACCCGTCAGTGGAACGCTCCGAGATCAATGCGCCACTGGCGAGCGATGCTGCGACGAATGAAGTCTGTACCCTTGTAGACTTATACGCAGAGTATCCCGACTACCGGGTCAACGTGGATCGAGAGCAAGAACGCCTGCGTGACCACGAGGTAATCATTTTCCTGTTTCCTCTGTTCTGGTACTCGACGCCTGCCCTGCTGAAAGAGTGGCAAGATCTGGTACTGGAGCATGGGTTTGCCTATGGCAGTGGCGGCGACGCGCTCAAGGGCAAAGATTTTCTTTGCGTCTGCAGTGCCGGAGGAGACGAAGCTGCTTATCACCAAGGGGGAATGAATAACTTTGAACTGCGAGCGCTTCTTCGGCCCTTAGAGCAAACTGCGAATTTATGTCAGATGCACTATTTGCCGCCTTTCGCTCTGTTCGGAGCGCGCACCGCGCTGGATGATGGGCGGTTGGATGTTCATCGGGATCAGTTCAAAAGACTGATTGCAGCGCTGGCGGAAGATTCGCTAGGTGAATGGCGTGGCAGCGAGGCTTTGCTGCTCGAGTTACCGTCGTTGCAGAACCAAAGCAAAGGGGAGTCGGAGCCATGACCGGTTTGCTGCTCGATTGCTTTGTTTTTCTGCTTGCGGCGGTCATCGCTATCCCGATTGCCAGTCGGCTCGGCTTGGGCTCCGTGTTGGGTTACCTTGTGGCCGGAGTGGTAATTGGCCCGGTTCTCGGGCTGACGGGATCGGAAGAGAGCGTCGAAATTCAGCACTATGCCGAGTTTGGCGTCGTGATGATGCTCTTTCTTGTGGGTCTAGAACTCGAACCCGCAGCGCTTTGGCGAATGCGAGCTCGGCTGCTGGGTCTGGGCGGCTTACAGGTTGCGCTCACCGCGAGTCTCTTTACCGCTATTGCTCTACAGTTTGCCATCGACTGGCGAACGGCCATCGCCATCGGCTTGCTGCTGTCTCTTTCTTCGACCGCGATCGTGCTGCAAACCTTTCAGGAGAAGGGGCTGAATCGATCCGAAGGCGCTCGCAGCGCTTTTTCCGTGCTTCTCTTTCAAGACATTGCCGTCATCCCAATGCTGGCGCTCGTACCGCTGCTGGCGATTCCCGAGCTACAGGCAAATGTCAGTTCCCACACGGGCGATGAGCATCACAGCATGAGTCTGGTCGATGGCCTGTCGGGGTGGATGTACGCGCTCGTGGTTCTTGGGGCCATTGCCACTGTGGTGGTGGCGGGACACTTTTTGAGCCGGCCGCTGTTCCATATCGTCGCAGCCACAAAGATCCGAGAGGCCTTTACCGCAACCGCGCTGATGCTGGTCGTTGGAATCGCCTTGCTGATGAACCTGGTCGGTTTGTCACCGGCACTGGGCACTTTTCTCGCCGGTGTGGTTCTGGCCAACAGTGAGTTTCGTCACGAGTTAGAAACCGACATCGAGCCTTTCAAAGGTTTGTTGCTCGGTTTGTTCTTTCTCACGGTGGGTGCGGGTGTGCAGTTTGGCGTGCTGCTGGACAACGCGGGCCTAGTGATTGCATTAACGGCAGGGGTCATTCTGCTCAAAGCCGCCGTTCTGTTAGCACTGGCTCTGATCTTCAAGCTGCGCGGTTCCGATGGCTGGTTGTTCACGCTGAGCCTTGCACAGGCCGGGGAGTTTGGTTTTGTTTTGATCAGCTATTCAGCGCAGAACAGCGTGCTGGAGCCATCGCTGGTACCCGTGCTGTCGCTCGTGGTGGCGCTGTCGATGTTTCTGACGCCGCTGCTGTTTATCGCCTTCGATCGCGTGGTGCTTCCTCGCTACCAGCGGGACGATGATGATGGCGAAAGCGCTACGATTGATGAACGCGGCAAGGTTATCGTGGCTGGCAGCGGTCGCTTCGGCCAAATCGTTAATCGCATGCTCCTGGCCAATAAGATATCGACGGTGGTGCTGGAGCGCAGTCCTCAGCAGGTTGCCAATATGCGTTCTGTTGGTATCAAGAGTTACTTTGGTGACGCTTCCCGCCCCGATCTCTTGCATACCGCTGGCGTGTCCGAAGCTGCGCTCGTGGTGGTGGCAATCGATCAGCAAGAAGAAGCGATTGAACTCACGCGCCATCTGAAACACTCTCATCCCGAGGTCCCTGTACTCGCCCGCGCCTACGATCGTGGTCATTTGTACGCGCTACGCGAAGCCGGTGCGGACTGGGTAGTCAGCGAGACCTACCACTCCGCTCTGACCTTGGCGAACGAGTCTTTGAAGCATCTAGGATTTCATCCATTCCAGGCCCGCAAGCTCACGGCGGTTTTTGACGAAGCAGAGGACCGTGGTCGTGACGTGCTGTATGAGCAATGGCTTAAGAAGGACGAAGGCGAGCGCTACGGCCGAGGCTTTCAGTCGCTGTACATAGAACTAGAGGAAGCGCTCCACGAACTCATGCTGAAAGACCGCGATGACCGGCATGATCGAGGAGAGCGGGGCTGGACACCGCCGCCGAAAGGGTACGTGGACTAAAGTTTAACGCTTGTGGGTCAGCCCTTGAGTCCCGGTCTAGCTACCAGCGATTCACTCCATCCAATGATCGATATCGATTTTGTAAAAACGATAGGTCATTCCGCCCGTATCAGTTGCGAGAATCAGTTCGTTATCAGCGTTGTATTCGGTGAAGGCGCCGCCCGACCCCCAGCTTGGCAACACGCGCAGCCGATCCGGCGTTCGGTAGGGATACCAGGCATAGCGTCTCACGAGCAGCCGTTTCGGCCTTGCGGGCCTTGCGGGCCTTGCGGGCCTTGCAGGCTCTTGCGCTAGCTTAAATCAGCCAAGCTGCTTAAACGTGCCAGAAGCCATCGCGACAACTTTCTCATCGGCAAGGACTCGCCCCCGGGCAAAACAAATCGTTCTACCGGTCTTCACGAAGTCCGTGTCGATTTCCAGCCACTGTCCGTTTTTGGCGGCTCCTACATAGTCGATAGACAGGTTGATCGTAACGATTCCAGGCTGCCCCCCGCCGGCTTCCACGATTACTTTCCCACAGCTCAGCCCCATCGCGTTGTCGCACAAGGTGGCAATGACACCCCCGTGGATAAAGCCTCGTGAGTTGCAATGAGGGTTATCTATAAACAAACCAAGTTTCACCCGGTCGACAAGCTCCAGCGCATAAATGGGCTCCCATGGCGCGGTGACTGCTGAAGTCCGGGTATGTCGCTCGAACCCATGTGGTGGTTGTAACACGATGTCTTGTCTCCGGTGTTTAGGGCTCGCCGAGTTTCACAACGCTGCCGTGCGAGACAGCTCACCATCAGAATCTATCTGTAGCGCCAGGCTACCCAACTCACATCGCTTTCTAGCGCCTGCTATGGGTTGCTGGCACGATCAGCTACAGCGGTTGTTTGCATGGCGGTTGTACTCGCCCAGCTAACTCCTCGACTCGACAACCTTGGGAACTGCAGTCTTTGAATCAGTCGACGCTTCACAGGCACGATAACACTAAGCGCGAGCTACCGGTCTTCTATTACCACTCACACTTTCTGGAAATGTTGGACTTTGTGGATGCGTATTACGAGCACGTGCTCAGCGAATCTCAGCGTGACTTTAAGCGGGAATTTCTCGCCCTCGGATTTCCTGCCCAATGCCTCTTTGTGCGAATGGTGAACCGGAAGGGTTCGCTGTTTGCTCGCGCACGACTGCGCTACACCGAGATTCCAAACATAGAGCGGGCGCTCGATGAGCTTCAAGCGGCTGGGTTTCTCCGTTTGCCCAGAGTCGAGCATGTCGATCAAATACTGCACTTCATGACTCGCAAACAGCTTTTGGATGCGCTCCGGCGAGACGAACCGATACTGAGCACAAACGATAGGAAGCTCGGCGGCGTAAAGAGCACGATGAAAAAGTCGGACGTAAAGAGGCTGCTCCTCGAGCAGCTTCCCAAAGAAGAGCTTTTCAAGCTACTGCCAAAGGATGGAGTCGTTGTTCAAGGTCGAGCGCAAGAGATTGGCTTTCTTCTCTTCCTGTTTTTTGGGCGCGTGCAGGATGGACTCTCCCAATTCACCATGCGGGATCTTGGGCTTGTTCGTACAAATGAGGCGGGTGATTGCTACGAAGCGCGCTTTTCCGATCGAGACGAGGCTGTACAGGCGCACTTTTTCTCGACGCGGCTCCATGATCTAGAGAGCGGTATAGGCGAAGCGGAGTGTCTCGCTGGAGAGATCGGGTCCTGGCCAAGCCCGCAATCCACTGTCGCAGCCGACTTACGGGATAGGCTTGCGTACCGGCTGGGCAGGGCGCTGGAGCACGATCCGCCAACGGCCTTACCGGTTTATAAAGCGGGTGAATCGGTGAAGTGCTCGGAACGAGTGGTACGTTTGCTGCTTGCTACGGGTCAAAAAGAAGAGGCACGCGACTTTCTTGAACGATGCATCGAGCAACCTGCCTCCGATGAAGAGGCCCTCATGGCGAGTGACATCTATGCGCGAAAGTTTGGCAAGAAGCGCACCTCCGCTCTTACAGATTGCCTGCGTACCGCACGAAGCATTAGTGTTGATGAGGCCTACCGGGGAGCGCCGGAACGAGCGGCTGTCGATTGGTTTCGATCCCAGGGATATCAGGCTTTTCGCGTAGAAAACAGTTTGTGGCGCACCTTATTCGGACTGCTATTTTGGGACCTGCTTTTCGAAGGGAATGCCTCCGGCGTTCACCCCCCCTTCGAGTATCTGCCCTCAACTTTGAGCGAGCGGCGCTTTGCCGAAGAACATGCGTCCTCGATACAGCATCGCCTAAAACTTCTGGACGATAAAAAGGCGCTCACGGCGCAGCTGTTGCGCGTAAGCGCAGCGCGCTTCGGCACACCCAATGGCCTATTTCGTTGGCGCCAGTCAATTCTCGATGCATTGTTCGCCTTGCTCGAGGTAGCACCTGCTGCGGGATTGCGCCAAATGATGTCTTTGCTCTGCGAGGATTACTTATCCGCAAGGCATGGCTATCCAGACTTACTGGTAATCGATGACAGCGGTCCCCGCTTCGTCGAGATAAAAACCGATGGGGACCAGCTTCGACGCAATCAGCTCCTGCGTCTGGAGCAGCTCAAGAGAGCTGGATTTCGCGCTGAAGTTGTACTTGTACACTGGGTGCTGAGCGCTGAGCAGCCGTATGTGGTGGTTGACGTGGAAACCACTGGCGGTCGCGGCGCTCAGCATCGGGTGACGGAAATTGGAGCGGTAAAGGTTCTAAACGGCAAGATTGTTGATCGCTTTCAGACCTTGTTGAATCCGCAGCGCCGGATTCCCTCCAACATCACCCGCCTAACGGGGATCAGTCCGGAAATGATTGCAGATGCGCCAATTTTTGCTGATGTCGCCGATGAGTTCGCTGCTTTTCTGGACGGGGCGATCTTCGTAGCTCACAACGTTGAGTTCGATTATCGCTTTATCGGGCAGGAGTTCAGACGTCTGGGTCGATTTTTTCGTATGCCCAAGCTTTGTACCTGCGCGTCGATGCGAAAGCTCTATCCTGGGCACAAATCCTATAGTCTGGCCAATCTTACGAGCGCTTACGATATTCCCTTAAAGACTCATCACCGCGCCCTCTGCGATGCGGAAGCGGCGGCGCATTTGTTGTTAATGGTCAACGAGAAACGAAGCGAGCAACTGCTGTTTAGCGAAGCTTAGCGTGCGTTGAAATCTGCCTCGCTCAGAGCTAACCAGCTCTCGATGTTCTCTCTCAGTTTTGGAAGAGGCTGCATGCCGCGCCGCAGCACCGCGTGGTGAAACTCCTTAAGTTCGAACTTGGACTGCAAGGTCTTTTCGGCTTGCTTGCGTAGCTGAGCAATCGTGTCGTAACCCAGCATATAAGACAGCGATTGTCCCGGGATTGCGTAATAACGATCTATCTCAATTTCGATTTCTTTACGGGGTAGGGTGGTTGTCTTCTGCATATAGGAAATCGCTTGCTCGCGGCTCCAGCGACCACTTTGGATGTTGGGCTCGATGACCAGTCGGCTCGCCGCCCAGAGATGTTTCGCCATCATACCCTGGCGATCGAGCTGTGAGCTGTACAAGCCCAGTTCATCCGCCAGATATTCCGCGTAGATCGCCCAGCCTTCACCAAAGCCCGAGTTAAAACCGGTACTTGAGCCATCGGTGGGGTAGGTAAATTGCAAATGATGTCCCGGGATCCCTTCATGAAAAGCAATTACTTCTGCCATGAGCCTGCGGCTTGCAGGACGCGATAGGTTGATCACATAGGCAGCCTCTGGTGAGCCGCGCCGATAAAAACCGGCGGGGAAGTCCTCTTCCATATAGCTCGGCATGGCTTCGACGACAACGCCTTTGTTTATTGGCTCAGCAAAGGCTATTTGTGCGTTTCCACCAGCGCGGGTCAGTGCCGCTTCCGACAACGTTTGTAGTTCATCTCGGCTAACTGACGATTTGCTGCCGAGCTCGCGCAGTTGACTCATCAAGGCTGCATAGGACTGACCCGGCTCCAACGTCTTCGCTAAATCCGCTTCTGATTCTTGCAGCAAACGTTCACCAATGGATCGGATGTTCTCTATTTTTAGCTCAAGCCCTGTCCACCAAAGCACCGCCGCCTCGAAACAATCTATCGCCCTTGGGCTCTTCGAGAGCGCCGGATTGCTCTTAGTATCAGGCAGGTAATGCAGAGCCAGATATTCAGCGAAGGCTTGTACGGACGGACGTACTTCATCGCTCAGAAATGCCGACCAGCGTTTGTCCTGGGTCGATCGGTCAAAGAGCTTGCTATCGCTATCGGCGAGCAAGTCTGCCAATTGTTGTACTTGGTTGAGGACTCGCGAAGCGACCTGGGTGGGCGCTTTTTGAGACTGGGGCTTTTCCGTCGAGAGATATCTGATCGCGGCTTCGACGGCTTGAGGTGCTTCGCGCCACTGAATGAGCGCGGCGGTGACCTCTTCCGCATTCTGTTGGTTGATGGACTCCCACGCGCTAGTCCAAGAAAGCTGCCAGCCACGCACTTGATTTAGATACGATAAATCCGATTCGCAGGCGTCGGAGCGATACGGCGTGCCCATATAACCGGCGTCCGCCGTCAGCGCGACAGCCGGAGATGCACCGCTTAAAAAGTCAAAGACCAATGCGAAGGCCGTGGCAAAAACACTGGCAGGGCTAAGTTGTGGACATTGATATCGGGGTTGGCGCGTTGGCATGAATGGAAACCCTTTACGCTTAGGTGCGAAGTAGCGGCAGAGCGGCTAGGGTACGAATCGCCTGAGTCCCTAGCAAATCACTGTCCACTAAATTCGCTTTGCGAGCTCAGCCAGTTGTTCCTGTGTATTTATGTTCAAGAAGTGATCAGCGGAGTCAAAGCGAGCCACCGCATATTCTGCATTCGCTAGGAAATCGTGGAAGCTGTTTGCACCTTGGTGGTCGATCGCCCGTTCTAGGGTCGAAAGAAGCGACAGATGCCAGAGACCGTGGGCGGGGTGAAGGCCATTCTTGTCCGCACAAATCACAAGCTGAGTTTTAGCCAATACTGCCCGCTCATACAGTGATCGAGTCAGGTTCCTAGGGAGAAGAGGCGTGTCACATGGGGTTGTCATCAGCCAAGCATCTGTTTTCGGTGGGTGATGCTTGCGAACGTGCAGAAGGCAGGAGAGTACTCCGTGGAGCGGGCCTCGCGATGGTTCAAGATCGGGGACGAGCGTTAAGGCCGTGCGATCAAACTCGGGCCACTGTTCGAATTCCTCCGGCCAGTCGGCCAGGCCGCTGATCAACACATCGCTTACCTGATCGGACAGGCCGTCTAAGACCCGCTGCAGCAACGGTCGATCGCCCAGTTTTGCCGCAGCTTTGCACTGCGAGCCAAAACGGCGCGATTGTCCACCGGCAAAAATAACGCCTATGATTTTGCTCAAGCAGCGTCACTCCTGTGCTTGCTGGTTGAAGCTGGCTGGACCATTGGATTTTCTCATTACTGTGTGTTCGCAAGTTGAAGTCACGCGGGCTCGAGCAGGCGGGGCTGTTCGTAAATCTCAGACGCCACGCTTTTTACGATGCTCGAAACTTGGCCGAACTGTTCCTGAAGTGGGGAACTCTTTCTCCAAACCATGCCTATGTCGCGGCTTGCGTCCAACTCATCCAATCGTGACATCACAACGGGTGCCGTTCGCGCCTCAATCTCTGCACTCATCTCTGGGATTAGGGTGACGCCGAGGCCAGCGGCAACCATCTGCACGAGCGTTGTCAGCGAACTGCCGCTCATCGTTCTTCGGTGTTCACGCTCGCCAATTTCGCAAAGTTGCAAGGCCTGGTCGCGAAAGCAATGGCCTTCTTCCAAGAGCAGAATTCTCATGTCTTTAATCTCATCGAATTCTGGTGTCGGTTTGCCCAGCGCGTCCTCCGATTGAACAAGCACAAAGCTCTCGGCGAACAGCGGTGTTTCAACGAAGTCAGTAGCGGGCAAAGGCAGCGCCACAATAGCTGCGTCGAGCGTGCCGTTTTCGAGTTCGTCGATGAGTGTGGGCGTAATGGTTTCTCGCAGAACCAGATCGACGCGCGGCAGTTGCTGCGATATTCGCTTGACCACTTTCGGTAACAGATAAGGTGCGACGGTGGGGATGACTCCCAGACGAAGTTCACCGCTTAACTCGCCCTCGGAAGCGCGAATAAAGTCGTCGAGTTCATCGACCGAAAGCAGCACCTCGTCCGCTCGCTGGGCGATGACGCGGCCTAAAGCGGTCAGTTCGAAGCCTCGGCCAGTTCGTTCAAGGATCGGTTGCGCGACAATATCTTCCAGTTGGCGTATCTGTTGAGACATAGCCGGTTGAGAAATGGCGCATGCATCGGCTGCTTTCGCGAACTGCCCGTGTTTGGCGAGAGCGGAGAAATAGCGAAGGTGCTTTAGGGTCAGCCTATTCATAAGTAAATATTATATTAAGTCTCCAAAAAAACAAATTTACCTTAAGCCCTCAAAGTACTATGGTTATTACCGCGGTGCACACATAGAGCGCAATCGTCCAAACCGAGGGAATGGTTGGAACGTAAATATCGCCAGTGCGGGGAGCGTCCGCCACAATCAAACAGTCACAGCAGGGAACTTCTAATGAACGATATGACAATGGGCAAATGCCCGGTCATGCATGGCAGTAATTCAGCCAATGACAAACCCGTCACCAAATGGTGGCCGAACAATCTCAACCTCGACATTCTTCACCAACACGGTGCTCGCACCAATCCGATGGACCCTGACTTCGATTATCGGGAAGCGGTATCGAAGCTTGACTACGACTCTCTGAACAACGACCTGCATGCCTTGATGACCGACAGTCAGGAGTGGTGGCCGGCTGACTGGGGCCACTACGGTGGCCTGATGATCCGCATGGCTTGGCATGCGGCGGGCTCCTACCGCATGCAGGACGGCCGTGGCGGTGCAGGTGCAGGAAACCTACGCTTCGCACCACTGAACTCCTGGCCCGACAACGGCAACCTGGACAAGGCACGACGGCTGCTTTGGCCCGTCAAGAAAAAGTACGGTAACGCTTTGTCGTGGGCTGATCTGATGATCCTAGCCGGTAACGTTGCATACGAATCAATGGGTTTCAAAACCTTTGGCTTCGGATTTGGTCGCGAAGATATTTGGGCACCAGAAACCGATATCAACTGGGGCTCAGAGAATGAATGGCTGGCCCCGAGCGAAAACCGTTACGACGATCTGGAAGACGCATCGACTTTGCACACCCACTTGGGTGCAGTCCATATGGGTCTGATTTATGTAAACCCAGAGGGCGTAAATGGTAAGCCTGATCCAGCGATAACGGCGTTCCATGTGCGCGAGACTTTTGCCCGCATGGCAATGAATGACGAAGAAACCGCGGCGCTTACCTGCGGTGGCCACACTGTCGGAAAGGCACACGGCAACGGAGATGCGGACGCGCTTGGACCAGAACCGGAGGGCGCGGATGTCGACGGGCAGGGCTTCGGTTGGCACAACGCTGCTCTGGATGGAAAAGCGAATCAGGCCGTAACCTCCGGCCTTGAAGGTGCCTGGACGGCAAACCCGACTCAGTTCGACATGGGGTACTTTGAGCTTTTGTTTGGCTACGAGTGGGAGTTACAGAAGTCACCCGCCGGTGCCTGGCAGTGGGAGCCCATCAACGTAGCGGAGGAACACAAGTTCCCGGACGCGAGTGATCCGTCTGTTCGGCATAACCCGATCATGACCGACGCCGATATGGCGATGAAGGTCGATCCCACCTACAACGAGATCTGCCAGAAGTTCATGGCCGATCCGGACTACTTCAAAGATACGTTCGCCCGCGCTTGGTTCAAGCTGACGCACCGGGATATGGGGCCGAGAGCGAATTACATCGGGCCTTACGTTCCGAGTGAGGATCTGATTTGGCAGGATGCGATCGGCGCTGCACCAGGCGACTACAGCGTCGATGCGCTGAAACAGAAAATTGCGGATTCCGCTTTGAGTTCTGCCGAACTCATTAGCACCGCCTGGGACAGCGCTCGTACGTTCCGCGGCTCCGATAAGCGCGGCGGTGCGAACGGCGCGCGCCTTCGCCTTGCGCCGCAGAAAGACTGGGAAGGCAACGAGCCTGAGCGCCTGGCCAAAGTACTGGCCGTACTTGAGCCTCTGGCCGCGGAGGCCGGAGCTTCGGTTGCCGATACCATCGTGCTCGGAGGAGTCGTCGGCCTGGAGCAGGCCATCGCGGCTGCTGGTGTCGACGTTGCTGTGCCGTTTTCACCCGGTCGGGGCGACTCAACGGATGAGCAGACCGATGCGGATTCGTTCGCGGTACTTGAGCCGCTCGCGGATGGGTTCCGAAACTGGCAAAAAGACGCGTATCCGGTAAGCGCTGAGGAAATGCTCCTGGATCGCGCCCAGCTTCTTGGCCTGACGGCGCAGGAAATGACTGTCTTGATCGGCGGTATGCGTGTACTAGGTACCAATCACGGTGGCACGCAGTACGGTGTCTTTACGCAACGCCCCGGTGTGCTCAGCAGCGATTTCTTCGTCACGCTGACCGACATGGGCTACCGCTGGGACCCCGCCTCGGATGGCAACTACGAGATCCGAAATCGAGCCACCGGTGAGGTTGACTTTACCGCCACTCGTGCGGACCTCGTTTTCGGCTCCAACTCGATACTCAGAGCCTATGCGGAGGTGTATGCGCAAGACGACAACGGCGACAAGTTCGCTCGCGATTTCGTTGCCGCATGGACCAAGGTGATGGACGCTGATCGATTCGATTTGCGATCCTAACCTACGAGGTACCCACCCGATGATTTTCTCATCGGGTGGGTACCAGTAATTATCATTTCTCCGCCCTGCTGTTCTAGAATCACACCGACTGCACGCTAGTCTTAGTTACCCAGCTGTTATTGCACAGCTCGGCTAGCGTTGGTTCACCTCAAGACAGCCTGATTTGCATCGAGTCGAGGCCAAAGAGCCCCTGATTTGTGCCGTAGACCGGTGAATCCACTTCGATCGTGTCGACCTGTTCGATCAGTGCTTCAAGCATCACTTGCATCTCTAGGCGCGCTAAAAACATCCCGGCGCAAAGATGCTGTCCGTGCCCCCAGCCCAGATTGTCGGTCGGGTTCCTGTCAACACGGAAGGCGTCGGGATCGTCATACTGTCGTTCGTCGCGATTGGCCGCGCCAAAAAACAGAACGACCCGTTCTCCTTCTGGGATATGAACGTCGCCTTCGTGGTATTCCTTTTTGGCAAAGCGTGAGAAGGCGCGAACAGTCGCGCTGTGGCGTACGCCTTCGTAGACAGCGCTCATAATCAGATCGGGTTCGGCTTTCAGCTTTGCCCACTGGTCCGGATTGGCGCCGAGATTGTAGATGAGGTTGGCCTTCGCAAAAATCGTCGTGTCCAGGGCCGGCAGGACATAGGTGGCAAGCGCACCGCGCGCCTCGAAGACATCCAGATCACCGCGTTCGGCAGCCTTGAACAGATCATCTGCCCAGCTGCCCTCCTTCAAGCTATCAATGGGCACCGTCGCGAGAAACTCGTTGACCTCCTGAAACGCGGCGAGGTCCGCATCCATATTGTCCATATTAGGGCCGAGGAAGTTGAAGGTGGATGATGCCCAACGCAGCATGTTTTCGCGCCCCTCATCCGGCAGCCCAACAAGATGCGAGATGACCGAAACCGGCAGAAAGTGTGCAAGTGTGGAAACACCTTCGAACCAGCCCGTACCAATCAGCTTTTTGGTATGCGCGCTGATGAGCTCCTTGAGCTGATCTCGATAGGAATCGATCGGTTTGGGCCCGATCGTTTTAAGAAGCGGCCGCTTCATTCGTGAATGCGCTGGTTCGTCGCTGGTGATGATATTCGCGGGGCGACCTTCGAGATTATTGATCAACGGATTCATCCCGATGCCTTCGCTGGAGACCAGATGATCCCACGACCTTAGGGCCATTCTGACATCGCTGTAACGGCCAACGCCGTACATCCCCAGCGCCTCAAGGTAGACGACCGGAGCCGTGTCGCGCAATTGCCGATAGTGTGGGAATGGGTCCTTTAACGCGGCTGCGGAAAACAGGTCGCCATCAAAGACTGGCACATCAATTGTTGCTACTTGCATGGCGAAACTCCTCTCTTAGTGTTCTTCTTATGCGTCGAGCTGTTTAGATTTCGCTGGTGACTGCGATCACCCAGTAGACTTTGATCCCATAAGTTGAAGAGACAGTCAAACTTTGTGAAAAAAAGTCTCCGTCACCAAACGCTTGCCGCTGGGACAGGAGCTTCCCCAGCCGCTACGCCTGTACTCGGTACCAATCATTGCGGCACGCAGCACGGAGTTTTCTCCAGGCGTCCAGAGTTTTCTCGTTTCCTTACCGTTCGTTGCTTTTCCTTCCTAGCGATCTAGAGCGAGTTAGGAACCGCGGTAACACGTCCTAAGTCTGCTGAGACTGTTAACTGATCGTTGCTTAGCTGAGTGGTAACAAGTTGGTGCATTTCTCGGGCCAATGCGAACCATGTTTAGGCGAGGATCAGTTCGAACGGTCTAGGCACACTGCACGCATCGTCGAATAATCCCATGATTTATATGGTTTTTTTTATGTCATGCGGTATTGGCACGTCGCTTGCTCAAGCGTGTCATGAATCTGTGCAGCCACAATTGCACACACTCGGTGCGCGCCCTCCCTGCAAAAATGCAGCCAGCTGATTTTCAGCCTATAGGCGAGCATCAAAACTTTTCTGATCTGGGAGAGCCACGTTGCGTTTCTTATTCATCCGTTCAAAACACAAGCCTGTGTCCCGCAGGCCTATTCATCCACCTCTATTTCAATCGATCACGGCCTTTGTGGCCTTTTGTGTGGCCTTTTGCCTAGCAGCGTTTGCTAACGCGGAGTTAGGCTATCCAGAAAAAGAGGAGCTCACCTTCGGGTTCATCAAGCTTACTGACATGGCACCAATCGCTATCGCCTATGAAAACGGTTATTTCGAAGACGAGGGTCTGTACGTCACGATTGAGGCACAAGCGAACTGGAAAGTCCTGCTCGACGGCGTAATCGACGGCCGTTTAGATGGGGCTCATATGCTTGCTGGCCAGCCATTAGCGGCAACCATTGGCTTTGGTACGGAAGCGCACATCATTACGCCTTTTTCCATGGACTTGAACGGAAACGGGATCACCGTCTCTAACGCCATCTGGGAACAGATGAAGCCAAACATTCCAAAAATGGATGATGGGCGGCCCGTGCATCCGATCAAGGCGGACTACCTAAAGCCGGTTGTGGACTCTTATAAAGAAGAAGGGAAGCCCTTTAACATGGGAATGGTTTTCCCCGTTTCGACGCACAACTACGAGCTTCGTTACTGGCTTGCAGCGGGTGGTATCCATCCTGGATTCTACGCACCGCACAAAGGCGACACCTCTGGACAAATCGATGCAGACGCGCTCCTCTCCGTGACACCTCCTCCGCAGATGCCAGCTACCTTAGAAGCCGGCACGATCTACGGATACTGCGTGGGTGAGCCCTGGAACCAGCAGGCTGTATTCAAAGGCATCGGTGTGCCGGTCATCACAGACTATGAAATCTGGAAAGACAACCCGGAAAAAGTGTTTGGCATCACCGCCGAGTTTGCGGAGAAGTACCCCAATACGACCGTGCGATTGGTACGTGCATTAATTCGCGCTGCGATCTGGCTGGACGATAACGACAACGCCAACCGACCGGCGGCGGTAAAGATCCTGTCCCAATCGAACTACGTGGGCGCAGACTATGACGTTATTGCGAACTCTATGACTGGAACCTTTGAATACGAAAAAGGTGATAAGCGTTCTGTACCGGACTTCAACGTATTCTTCCGCTACAACGCGACCTATCCCTACTACTCAGATGCGATCTGGTATCTGACTCAGATGCGTCGTTGGGGCCAAATCTCCGAAGACAAGTCTGACGACTGGTACAAAGAGATCGCTGCAAAAGTCTACCGGCCCGACATCTATACAGAAGCTGCAAAGACACTGATAGACGAAGGCTTGGTTGAGGCAGACGGCTTTCCCGATTTCGAATCCGAGGACGGCTTTAAGGATCCTCAGACGACCTTTATTGACGGATTTGACTACGACGGCCGTAAACCCAACGCGTATATCGATCAGTTCCCGATTGGTCTAAAGACGGGTGACCAGATCTAACTAAACGCGCAAACGAGTGCGGCGCGCAGAGAGGCTCTGTTTATATGGAAACGACCGATTCGATAGCTAGTTCATCGGCCCCTGAGTTCGATCAGTGGGCGAAAATGAAGGCGTCGCTGGTCAGCCTCATGGGAATCGTGGGTATCCCGGTTCTGGGCGTCGGCTTGTTCCTAGTGCTGTGGTCTGCCGGTGCTGATCGTATAGACACATCGCTCGGTAAGTTCCCAGGACCAGCAGCGGTGTGGGAGCAGTTCGGTGCCCTCGCGGAGGAGCACCGAACTGAACGCGATAAGGAAGGCGCTTTTTATGAGCGGCAAGAAAAGCGAAATGCTGATCGTGTTGCGAAAGATCCAGACTATGTTCCGAAGATTCGTGCCTACACCGGCAAAGAAACTTTCCTAGACCAGATCGGTACGAGTTTACTTACCGTAATGAGCGGGTTTTTCCTGGCTGCGGTGCTCGCTATCCCCCTCGGCATTGCGATTGGACTAAGCCCAGCTCTCAATACGGCCGTGAACCCGATCGTGCAGCTCTTCAAGCCCGTGTCCCCTCTGGCCTGGTTGCCATTGGTGACTATGGTGGTGAGCGCACTCTATACGACTCCAGAGCCGGCCGTTCCCAAGGCTTTCATCAACTCGATGGTGACGGTGACCCTATGCTGTCTCTGGCCAATGGTGATCAACACAGCCTTTGGTGTTTCCACAATTCCCTCTGATCTTGTCAACGTCAGCAAAGTACTGCGCTTACCCGCACTTGCTCATGTACGAAAGATCGTACTTCCTGCGGCGATTCCAATGATTTTTACAGGCATGCGATTGTCGTTGGGCATTGCCTGGATGGTGCTTATCGCCGCAGAGATGCTGGCGCAAAACCCCGGTCTTGGGAAGTTCGTATGGGATGAATTTCAAAATGGCAGTTCAAATTCCCTTAGCCGAATAATGGCCGCGGTCCTGGTCATCGGGTTTATCGGATTTTTGCTAGACCGAGGAATGTTGCAAATACAGCGGTACCTCTCTTGGGATAAAAGTACAGCCACGCGATAAAGCAATCGCTCGGTACGCAAGCACAGTGCAAAGGATAAGAGGTGGATAAGCCCATGACTGCAAAACTAAACATCAGCAAAATTGATATGGAGTTTCCCACTCCCAAAGGTTCTTTTTGCGCGCTTAAAGAGTTTGATCTCAAAATCCGTGAGGGTGAGTTTGTCTCTCTAATCGGCCATTCCGGTTGCGGTAAGTCCACGGTGTTAAATGTGGTTGCGGGTTTATACCAAGCGACGACGGGCGGCGTAATTCTAAACGGCAAAGAGGTAGATGAGCCGGGTCCGGAGCGCGCGGTGGTCTTTCAGAACCATTCGCTTCTTCCCTGGTTAAGCGCCTACGAAAATGTTGCCCTCGCCGTCGACCAGGTATTTGGCAAGCGAAGCCCTAACCCGAAGAGCAAGGCCGAGAAGAAGGAGTGGATCGAACACAATCTCCATCTAGTTCATATGGACCATGCTATGCATAAACGTCCGGACGAGATTTCCGGTGGCATGAAACAGCGTGTTGGTATCGCGCGAGCGCTAGCGATGCAGCCTGAAATTCTGCTCATGGACGAGCCATTCGGCGCACTGGACGCTTTGACTCGTTCGCATATGCAGGACTCTCTGATGGAGATTCAGGCTGAGCTCAACAATACGGTCATTATGATTACGCATGATGTGGACGAGGCTGTGCTGTTGTCGGATCGGATTGTGATGATGACCAACGGTCCCGCGGCCACGATTGGGGAGATTCTGCCGGTGGATATCGATCGACCACGAGACCGAATCGCGCTAGCTTCCGATTCTCACTACAACGAGCTGCGTTCGGCGGTGCTCAAATTCCTATACGAAAAACAACGCAAAGTAGAAGATATCGGTACCGCTCGTCCGAGCGAATCCGATACGCCTGCTATTGAACCAGCGAAAGAGCCACGGGAGGTGGCCTAGGCCGACGGTTGCTCCCAGAAACGGTCGCGGCAAGATCGCGGAACGAGAACGGATTAGCAACGGTGGGTAAGCAGCGCTTGGTCGTGGTCGGCAATGGCATGGTCGGTCATCGCTTCGTCGAACTCGCCACAAAGCATCAAGACAATTATCAGATCACTGTTATCGGCGGCGAGTCCCGACCCGCCTATGACCGAGTCCACTTATCGGAATTCTTCGCGGGCAAGAGTGCGGACGATTTAGCCCTGGCGACCACCGGTGCTTACGAGCAATCGGGGATAAAGGCGCTTTTTGGCGATCCAGTCAAAGACATCGACCGCGGTACAAGAACGCTGACTACCGTTAGCGGCGAGACGATTTGCTACGACAAGTTGGTCTTGTCAACGGGCTCCTACCCGTTCGTGCCGCCCATCCCGGGCAATGATCAAGAACACTGTCTTACCTACCGAACGATAGACGATCTGGAGAGAATCGAGGCGAGCGCCAGCGCATCAGGAATTGGCGTGGTGGTTGGTGGCGGATTGCTTGGACTCGAATGCGCGAACGCGCTCCATCAGCTTGGACTCAACACCCACGTCGTCGAATTCGCTCCAGGGCTTATGGGCGTACAGCTTGATGGCGGTGGAAGCAAGATGCTTCGTAAACAGATTGAAGCTTTGGGCGTTCATGTGCATACGGGCAAGGCGACGCAGAACATAGTATCCGGGTCGACATCTCGATTACGTATGGAATTTGCCGACGGTGATTGCCTAGATACCGACATGATCGTGTTCTCGGCAGGCATCCGGCCTCACGATCAGCTCGCCAGAGACAGCGGCTTAGAAGTGGGAGAACGTGGTGGCATCGTTGTCGATGATCAGTGTCGAACAAACGATACCAATGTCTTTGCAATCGGTGAATGCGCGCTTTGGCGCGGTCGTATCCTCGGACTCGTATCCCCAGGCTACAAAATGGCCGAAGTGGCAATGGAAGCGCTGTGTGAGGAAAACGTTTCTTTTGCCGGCGCCGATATGAGTACCAAGCTAAAACTTCTTGGTGTTCAGGTGGGCTCGATCGGCGACGCCCATGGCCGCGAACCAGAATGCATGCGCTTTAGCTTTAGCGATCCCAAACGCAAAATTTATAAATCGGTTGCGACTAGTGGTGATGGAACGCGACTCCTTGGTGCGGTTCTGGTTGGAGATACGGGAGATTACGATGCGTTGCTCCAGTGCCACCTGAACGGCTTGCCACTGCCAGCGGCACCGGAGGAGCTAGTCCTGCCATCAGACTCCGGGGGCTTGAGTTTTGACCCGCTGTCGCTACCTCCCAGTGCGCTGATCTGTGCCTGTAACAGCGTTTCGAAACAGCAAATTTCTGACGCAATTCAGTCCGGGTGTGCTGAGCTCAAAGAAGTGCAGCAATCCACGAAAGCCGGGACCGGCTGCGGGGGCTGTATTGGCATGCTGGAAGCCATGCTTGCCCATTCGGAGCAGGAATCCAAGGGTACAGCAAACGAAAGCACGAGCGCCGGTACCGCTTCGCTACTGGCTCGCACCGGGTGATGAGGGCCTAGCGATGCAATTGATTGCGACGACCGGTGAAGCGCAGCAGGACATACTGAAAACAACTTGTCCCTACTGCGGCGTAGGGTGCGGCGTGGATGCGACCGTGTCCGCGACCAGAGGCCTGTCCGAGTCACAGTTCGAATCAGATCCAGGTCCAGAACAAAAGCGGGAAGCCCAGCGGGTGGGAGTGTCGACTGGCCCATCAAGTTTACCCGAATCATTCAATTCAGCCTCCACTGAGCTCGAAAACCATGCAATAGCAGGCCCAGCCATAAACGTGGATGCGCAGGTAGTCACGGTCACTGGGACACGGGAGCATCCGGCAAATTTTGGCCGGCTTTGCGTGAAAGGCGCTTCGTTGCACGAAACTCTGTCGATGCATGACAGATTGCTACACCCGATGATTGATGATCAACGAGTGTCTTGGGATCAAGCGCTAGACCTCGTCGCGACCCAGTTCAAAGACATCGCCGAAGAACACGGTCCGGATTCGGTGGCGTTTTACCTGTCAGGTCAGTTGCTCACGGAAGACTACTACGTGGCCAATAAACTGATGAAAGGCTTCGTTGGAACAGCCAACGTCGATACGAACTCAAGATTGTGCATGGCCTCCGCAGTGGTAGGGTACAAGCGGGCCTTCGGAGCAGACGCTGTTCCCTGCAGCTATGAAGATCTCGAATGCTGTGACCTGCTAGTTGTGGTCGGCTCCAACGCGGCCTGGACTCATCCGGTCTTGTACCAGCGAATTGCTGCGGCAAAAACCGCGCGACCAGCAATGAAAGTAGTTGTCGTTGATCCACGGCGCACAGCAACCTGTGACTTGGCGGATCTGCATCTCCAGATTGCTCCGGGAAGCGATGCCGCGCTCTTCAATGGTCTTTTGAACTTCCTGTCTCAAGCTGGCGCTTGTAATACCGCATACATAGCAGCCCACACAGAGCACTTTGAAGCTGCCGTCGACGCGGCGAAACCATGGTCAACGCAGCGAGTCGCCGAACGTTGTGACGTTCCGATCCGGGACCTCCTCACCTTTTTTAACTGGGTGAATGCCACGGAGAAGACGGTCACATTTTATTCGCAAGGGGTAAACCAATCCTCGAGCGGAACGGACAAATGTAACGCGATCATCAATTGGCACCTGGCGACGGGCCGAATCGGCCGTGCGGGCATGGGGCCTTTTTCCATAACCGGTCAGCCGAATGCGATGGGCGGGCGTGAGGTCGGGGGGCTTGCGAACCAACTGGCGGCTCATATGGGGTTTGCGCCAGAAGATGTGGATCGAGTGCGTCGCTTTTGGGACGCACCGCGTATGGCGGAAAAGCCCGGTCTGCTCGCCGTTGATCTGTTTGACGCGATTGAATCAGGCGACGTAAAAGCGGTATGGATAATGGCGACCAATCCCGTAGTGAGCCTGCCGAATGCAGATAAAGTGAAGCGCGCACTCGCGAAGTGTGATTTCGTTGTCGTGTCCGATTGTATTGAGCAGACCGACACAGCGCGGCTAGCGGATGTACTGCTACCTGCCCGTGGCTGGCCCGAGAAGCAGGGCACCGTGACAAACTCGGAGCGGCGAATCTCACTGCAGCCGGCTCTGGTGCCCCCTGCTGGCGAGGCCCAGGACGACTGGTGGATTGTTTGCGAAGTCGCGAAGCGAATGGGTTGGGAGTCTTCCTTCGACTATCAATCCGCCCATGATATTTTTCTTGAGCACGCCCGTCTTTCCGCCTTTGAAAATGAGGATACGCGCGCGTTCAATATTGCTGGCTTAGCCAAGCTCACAGAAGCTGAATATCTGCGTCTAAACCCGATTCAATGGCCTGTTAAGACCACGCCAGATTCAGGCGGCGCTGGCACGGAGCGGCTGTTTGCTGATGGCCAGTTCTTCACGCCCTCGCGGAAAGCGCAATTTCTACCGATTCAACCGGAGGAACCGCAGTCCCAGAGCAGTGATCCCTATGCCTTTATCCTCAACACGGGGCGAATTCGCGATCACTGGCACACGATGACGCGGACTGGAAAAGCCGAGCGTCTTTCACAGCACATCGATGCTCCAAAGTTGTCGCTGAACCGAGTTGATGCAAAGATTTTAGACGCCCGTGATGGCGATCTACTCGAAATCGAAAGCCAGTATGGCGCCGTACAGGCACTCGCGCTTATTGACGATACGGTGCGGCCGGGAGAGGTTTTTCTTCCCATGCACTGGACCGGTGAGAACTCGAGCCTGGGACGTATGGGCGTGGTAGTAAGCCCCGAGCGTGACCCGTATTCCGGTCAGCCCGAGTCGAAGCAAACTCCGGTAGCCCTACGAAAAATCGATATTGCCGTCTGGGGAACGGTACTTTGCAATGAGCCGATCGATGAATTCCCGGCGGATTTTTGGATTCGCAATACCGTGGGTGAGGGGTCGCAGGCAATACATTCGTCTGCACCGGACGAGCAGTCGATAAGCTCGGCTGGCCCAGCCTATCGTTATGAGTTTGGACTTCTGGGCGACCTAGACTGGGCCGATTGGGTTGAGGCGCGCTGGGGAGATGAATTGCAAGTCGGCCAGTTCATCGACAACGCAAACAAACGTTCTCGACTCGCAGTTGTCGAAGACGACCGCCTTCTCGCCTTGATTACTTGGGGACATTCTCGCGAGCACCTTCCCAACCCAATGAGCTTCAGTGCATTGCTAAACGAGTATCCGGTCAATCTGATGGGTATTCTTGCCGCACAGGCACCCAGCCTGGAAGATAAAGGAAGGCTCGTCTGTTCCTGCTTCAAGGTGGGTGAAAAGCAAATCCTCGCTGCGATTGGCGAGGGAGTAGACACGGTCGAGGGGCTGGGCGAGAAACTCCGTTGCGGGACTAACTGCGGGTCTTGCAAGACTGAGTTGAGTGCGATGCTGCGCGAGAGTGCCGTAGAGACGGCATAGAGAGCCTTAGCTAGAGAAGCTTACAGACAATGTATCGAAGGAATAGAGAGCGTTTCGAAAGATGCGCATCCTCCTTCTCGTCTCGTCTCGTCTCGTCTCGTCTCGTCTCGTCTCGTCTCGTCTCTTCTCTTCTCTTCTTCTTCTTCTTCTTCTTCGAAGGCACGCTGTGTTCTAGGGTAATGCATTTGTTGCATTCCGTGCTTTTCTTTATGCTAATTCGCGAGCGCCGATTTTCTATCGGGTCACTTATCTTCACATTCGCTTAGGGAGCTTTCGTGAGCGAGCAACAAGGCCGTGACAACACGGCGGGATGTCTCACTACCAATAAATTGCAGGCTCTGTTCGATGCAGGCTTGAACCCGAAGATCCGTTGTCGCAAATCGCTGGCGACAGCGATGACCGACGTTGGCGATAAAATCAGCGTCCACGGAGTGGAGGCCTGGTTCAAGAATGTCGATTCCAACTACTCCATGGAGCGCGTGTCGCTACACCCAGATCACCGCTCCTACCTCGTCCCAAGGAAGCGCTGGTCGGTAATCCTTAAGTTGTTCGATCTGTCGTCGGACGATCTTCATCCGGACGACGAGGAGTTTCGTGACTCTTGTTTCAGCCTTCGAACAGAGCGACCAGCGCCCACGACGAAAGGTTTGGATCGCTACGCCAAGCCACTTGTGTTTGTGCTCTATGCGGAAGATGACTCCGAGGAACTCTATGACGAGTTTCTCTGGCTACGGCATCAAGGTTTCAACCTTTGGTGGGACAATTCAGCCAACGATACGAGTCTTTGGAGTGGGACGGCTTCATCGGTGATTGAACAGGCCGATGCGTGCTTACTTTACCTGTCGACCGAATTTCGGCGCTCCCTTCGATGTAAGCGCGAGTACCAGCTTGTTTGTGACTACCGAGTTCCCACGATAGTCTCGTGCTTAGACGACTCGCTGGTTGAAGACAGTGAGCGCCTTATTCCTATCCGATCTGTGCAGCGACAAGATCTAGTCGAAGCTTCCTATCGTGAAGAACTGCTTGACGCCCTGCAGAGCTCCGATCCAATGGTTCAAGAAAGAAGACCAACCCCGCAATTCACGGCAGCGGGAGCCGATAAGAAGGCATCACTGGCTGTTCTGCCGATTGCCAATTTTTCGGGCGTCGTAAATTTAACCTACCTTGCTCAGGGTTTAACTGAGGACCTCTGTACCCTCCTCGCGCGAGTACCGGAGTTGCTCGTCAGCTCGCGAGTCGCCAGTCAGAATTTTGCTGGTGTCCTGGCGGAGTATTCACAGCTCCAGGCAATCCTCGGTGTGCACTACGTTATTGAAGGCAGTGTGCGACCTTTTAGGGATCAGGTTCGATTAAACGTTGGCTTGACCGACCTGCGCGAGGGGGTGCAGATTTGGGCGGATCGGTATGAAGGATCCTTCGAAAACATCTACGACGCAGAAGATCAGATAGTAGCGTC
>JBCBZV010000078.1:0-19409 GCA_039815155.1 Pseudomonadota bacterium | reverse complement strand
CCGCTGTCCTGTTAGCATCGTCGGCGCTCCTATTTGTACTGCTGCCAAAATCACGGCTTTTTATCTTGTGGCCTGACTACTTTTAGCTCACGACTTCTTGCCGTTTACCTGTATTCGGACAAGGTTCCAAACGGGCCTTTAGATACCTGAAGTAGAAAACTGGACTAGATACCTGGATTGCTTCAGCAGCAAATCTGAATACAACGGACCGGCTGTGCTTGCGTTTGTAGGCCCGCTCGGGATTCCAGCTAGCGAGAGTGCTCTGCGTCTGTCTAAAGCCGCAAGATGTCGTTCACCGCCTCTGGTGCCTCATACATAACCCAGTGACCGGCACCGTCAATGACGTGAAACTGAGACGAAGGCTGCGCTTGCGAAAACAGTTCTCGTCGCGCTTCGATTTGATCCTGTCCACCCGCCGTCGCATCTTCCGCACCCCAGATGCCGACAAGTGGCGCGGAAATGTCTGGCAGCAACTCTGCAAGTTCGTTGCTTTTCGCGAGAAGACGGCTGCGGAAGCGGAATTTTCTGAGGTTTTCGCTATGCAGATGTATCGCGATATCGTCGATGGAGGAGGGCTTATGCAGCATGAGTCGCTGAAGATTCTCTTCGTGAATGCGCTTCGCTTCCCGCGCGGATGCGTCTACGAGAGGAAGCGGCAGTAATGCTACTTGTGCATGAAGAACTCCAAAGCCAGCGGCGCCAATAAGCGTGCAAGCTGTACACCGCTGATCAAGCAATACGGCGAGTCTGCCGGTGATCATTGCTCCGAAGCTAAAACCAGCGAGTGCCAACTTTTGCTCATGGCCAATTAGCTGATTGATTCCTTTCAGAACAATATGGGCAAAGTGGTCGATGGAGTGGGGCTCGGGCATATCGCCGGATCGACCTAAGCCGGGCAGATCTAAGGTCCATACCTCTCGGTCTTGTCTAAGATCCAAGAGATTCGCGATCCAATGGTTCCAGGATCCGAAACCGCCGTGAAGGAGAAGCAAAGGAGGCGCGATGGCCACGGAACGCGCGGGCCATTTTTGCCAGGCTAGCTGAACGCCCCCGCACTCGCATTGATGGTGCTCCGCCGCTTTTAGAACTTCCGCGACACGCTCCGCGGGCGAGAGCATCAGGTTTTGATCAACTCCAAAACGCTGGAAAAGTCTCGCTGCCCATTGCCTTCTTGTTGATGCGATTCGTATAGCTCGCCAGCGAGTTTACCCATGCGGTTGTCGACGCCGCTGTTCTCTGCAATCGCCAACGCAAGGCCCAGGTCCTTAACCATAAGATCGACCATGAATCCCGGTTTATAGTCATTACTAGCCGGCGCGTTTTCCATCACACCCGGATAGGGGTTATACACTTCTAGAGACCAGTTGCGACCGGAGCTGGCAAGCATGATTTCCGATAGGACCTTTGGATCCAATCCATTTCGAACACCCATCTCCAGCGCTTCTGTGGTGCCGATCATATGGATCGCCAGCAGCATATTGTTACATCCCTTGGCTACCTGACCTGCACCGGCCGGTCCTGCGTGAAAGATGTTTTTGCCCATAGCGGCGAGGATGATCTTTGCTTTCGCGAACGTTTCCGCGCTGCCTCCGCACATAAACGCGAGTGTTCCGGCAGCGGCTGCGGCGACTCCGCCGGAGACAGGTGCATCCATAAAGCCGATGCCCAGCTTTGCCGCGCTTTCGCCCACTTCCCTCGAAGTCGACGCGTCAATCGTGCTGCAATCGAGTACGGTCGTGCGCTCATCGAGCTGCGCGAGGAGTCCCTTATCACCCAAGTAGACCCCCGCCACGTGTTTGCCTGCGGGTAACATTGAAATCACATAGTCGACGTCGGATGCCGCTTCGCTAGTCGATGCCGACACCTTTGCGCCGGCCTTTTCAAGCTCTGCACAGGCTGAGGGCATCAGATCAAAAACCTTCACCTGGTGACCGGCGGCTACGAGATTGAGGGCCATTGGGCCGCCCATATTGCCCAGGCCAATAAACCCGACGTTTGCCATTGGTTTCTCCTTAGTTCAGGTCTGCGAGGGGGTTGAGCGGCCAGGGATCCTCGAAAAATCCGTCTAGAACCTCCGTAGGAACGTCCCGCGATGCCGCATAGAGCCAGGCGGGTTGCCGGTCCTTATCGATGAGCAGGGCACGCACCCCTTCCGAAAACTCCGGATGGCGGATAATGTGCGTCGCCAGGCGAATCTCGCTTTGAAACACCTCTCGAAGCGAGCTGTGTCGGGTCTCGTGAAGCTGCCGATGTATCCATAGGGCGGCGAGTTTTGAGCCGTGCGCGAGGCTGTCGCGGGCCTTTGCAAGCCAGGGGTCATCGGTATCTTGTGCAGTAATGCGGTCAATAACCTGGTGAATGTTGTCACCGTCCATAAGCGCATTTATCGATTCGAGGTGGGGCTCCACTTGGCCCGCCGGACGACAGCCGACACTCTGTTCCGAGAACGGCCGCAGCACGTGACGAACCAGCGCATGGTTTTTCTCGAGGTCTTCCGTCCAGTGTTGCGCCAATAGCCCTTCAATCACCGCTGGTTTGTGTTCGCTTCCAATAAAGCGATCCGCAAGGCCGATGAAGATCGCATCAGCGGCGTTTATGGAGGCACCGGTCAGCGCGAGAAACTCTCCGCTTCTTCCGGGCGCGTGATTTAGAAACCAACTGCCGCCAACGTCCGGGAAGAGGGCAATTGTGATTTCGGGCATAGCGATGCGTGTTCGTTCCGTTACCACGCGGTGCGAGCAGCCCGCCATGACGCCCAATCCACCGCCCATTACGATACCGTGGCCCCAACAAATAATCGGTTTGCGGTAGGTATGCAGCGTGTAGTTCATCCGGTATTCACGGGTAAAGAAAGCTTCGCCGTAGGCACAGGGACCGCCGGGTGTTTCCGCTGCTGAGGCATGCAGAGCCTGCACATCGCCGCCGGCGCAGAAGGCTTTGGCGCCGGCGCCCTCGATGAAAACTGCCGCGATCGAATCGTCCTCACTCCAGCTGTCGAGCTTCTGCTGGAGCAGATCGACCATCTCTAAGGTAAGCGAATTGAGAGTGGCTTCCGCACTCAGGGTTATGCGTGCGAGCTTTTTTTCGCCCGCAGCAAGCTCTTCGAACAGTACTGGCCCAGTCATCAGGCGTTTTTCCAATCGGCCTTGCGTTTCTCCAAAAAGGCGTTGACGCCTTCGCGCTGATCCTCGGTGCTAAACAGCTCTACGAACTTTGTGCGTTCATTGGCCAGACCGTCGGGTATCGTTGCGTCTCTAGCGGTATGAATGAGTTCTTTACAAAACGATACGGCGATGGGACTTTGCTCGGCGACTTTCTCTGCCATCGCCAGCGCTCGATCAAGCGACTCACCCGCCGGGACGACTTCTTCAACCAAGCCAATATGCAGCGCCTTCTCTGCTTTGACTCGTTCGCCGCATAGAATGATTCGTTTCGCCCAACCTTCTCCGACCAGCTGCGCTAGCCGCTGCGTCCCACCGGCGCAGGGCAGCAAGCCAACCTTGGTCTCGGGAAGTGCCATTTGAGCCTGCTCCTCGGCAATTCGAATGTCACAGGCCATCGCTACTTCAAGACCACCTCCCATCGCGAAGCCGTTGATCGCTGCGATCGAAACACCGTTGAAGTCGGCGAGCGCCTCGAAGGCGGCGCCAAAGAAGCTGCTCATACTTTGCGCTGTACTCGCACTCCCGTCGGCAAACAGTTTTAGATCGGCTCCGGCGGAAAAGAACTTTTCTCCGGCGCCGGTGATCACGAGCGCGTAGATGCTTTTATCTGCGTTTAATTTCTCTACCAGATCCTTAAGCGCCGGTAGGCTTTCTGTATCCCAGGTGTTGGCTGCGGGGTTGTCAATTGTTAGCAGCGCGGTGTGATCGCGGATATCTACTTTGAGCTTGTCGGATGTACTCGATGTCATTTGATCATCTCCAAAGCGCCGTCCATCAGTAATCTGCGAGAAATGATGACGCGCATAACTTCGTTGGTCCCTTCGAGGATTTGATGTACGCGGTTGTCCCGTACATGTCGCTCCAGCGGGTATTCCTTTATATAGCCATAGCCGCCAAACAACTGAAGCGCGTCGTTGGTTACCTTGAACCCAACGTCGGTTGCGAAACGCTTTGCCATAGCACAGAACGTGGTTGCTTGCGGATCGCCATCATCGAGCTTACTCGCGGCTAGACGTATCATTTGCCGTGCCGCCACTAGCTCCGTGAGCATGTCTGCTAGTGTGAATTGGGTAGCCTGGAATTCCGCTATTGCGCTGCCGAACTGTTTGCGCTCTTGCACATAAGCTGTTGCTTCTTCAAGCGCCTGCTGGGCGGTACCGACACTGCAGGTGGCAATGTTAATGCGTCCGCCATCAAGTCCTTCCATAGCGATGGCAAAGCCCTGGCCTTCCTCTCCGAGACGGTTTTGCACTGGAACGCGCACATTGTCGAAGCTGATCATGCGAGTGGGCTGCGCTTTCCAGCCCATCTTCTCCTCGTTTTTTCCGTAGGAGATTCCCTCCGCATCGGCCGGAATAAGCAGCGTCGAAATCCCCTTTGGTCCCGTGTCGCCAGTGCGCAGCATGACGACTAGAACGTCGGTCTCGCCGGCTCCCGATATGAACACTTTGCTTCCATTGACCAGGTAGTCGTCGCCATCGATCACCGCGCTAGTGCGTAAGGACGCTGCATCGGATCCGGAACCAGGCTCCGTCAAGCAATAGGATGCGAGCTTGGTTCCCATCACCAATTCTGGGCACCAGGCTTCGACGACCGACTCGGTGCCGTATTTTCCGATCATGTTTGTGGCCATGTTGTGGATCGTCAAAAACGCCGCAGTGGTCGTACAGCCTTTGGCTAATTCCTCCACTATGAGACTGGCGTCTAGACGGCTCATCCCCAGGCCGCCAGCCGCTTCTGGTGTGTACATGCCCATAAAGCCAAGTTCACCCGCCTGGGCGAGCGCATCTTTAGGGAAATGGGAGGTCGCGTCCCACTCCGCCGCGTTGGGAGCAAGTACGCCGTCCGAATAGGCACGCGCGCTATCGACGAAAGCTTGCTGCTCGTCGCTAAGAGAGAAGTCCATAACTCAGTCCGTGAACTTGGCTAGGACCGATCCGAACAGTTCCTCGTCGGCGGGAATCACCTTTGTTTCGGCTAGCGGTTTCGATACCCAGGTTTCATTGATGAGGTCTCGCCAGGTGATGTTGTTGTTGGTCGAGTTTCCACCCCACGAGCCGCAGCCCAGGGAGAAGGTTTGGCGCATACCGTTCCAGAGATTACCGCTGTTAGATGCCGATTGCGGCTGGTTCACCATAACCCGAGAGGTATGAGTCGCGTTGGCATAGGCCATGATGTTGTCGTCTGAGTAGGAATAGATTCCGCAGGAATGGCCGCGCCCCTGATAACTCTGAATCGCATCAACGAGTTCTATGGCTTCTTGAATATCAGCAACCTTGTACAGGGTCATAACCACGGACAGCTTCTCACCGGAGAAGGGATGGTCGGGGCCAGCACCGGTTTCTGGAACAATCATGAACTGCTTGCCGTCCGGAAGATCAATTCCTGCCATCGCAGCAATCTTATGGGCTGGCTGAGCAACGATAGCGGTGTTGAGATGTCCGTCTTCCCAGATCGTGTCCTGGAGCTTTTGTTTCTCCTCAGGACTTACCACATAACCACCTTCCTGCAGTAATTTCGCTAGCAGCTGGTCGTAGATTGAGTCGAAGACAAGCACAGAATTATCGGAAGAGCAGCTCGCAGCGAGGTCTAGTGTTTTTGAAATCCTGATCTTCTCGGCAGCTTCATCCAAGTCGGCGGTGTCATCCACGGTTATGCAAGCATTACCCACGCCGACACCCAGAGCAGGGGTGCCGCTTGAGTAGGCTGCGTGAACCATAGCGCCGCCCCCCGTCGCCAGCACGCGATCACACTGCGCCATTAGTTCGTTAGTGAGTTCGAGAGAAGGCGTCTCTATGTACAGCACCAGGTCTTCCGGCGCACCGCAGCGACGAAGCGCGTCGCGCATGTAGTCGCAGATCTTTTTGTTCGTCAGTTTTGCCCTTGGATGAGGCGCGACGATGATTGAATTGCGGCCCTTTACTGCATGAATACCTTTAATGACCGGTGTAGCCTCTGGATTTGTCGAGGGAGAGAGGGCGCCAATCACGCCGATAGGTTTCGCAATCTTGAGGATATTCCGCTCCGGGTCTTCCTCGATTACACCTACGGACTTGTCGTCGATGATGTCCATCAGCGTTGCGCGAGTTTTACGATGAATCTTTAGAAATTTGCCTTCGTAGTTACCGAGTCGTGTTTCATCGACAGTGTACTGCGCGATCTCTTTAGATCGATCCTCGCGAGCCACCGCATAGACCATCGCAGTGATGAGCTCATCGACCTGCTCCTGGCTGTAGTGTTCGATTTGCTTTTGAGCAGCTCGGGAGCGAGCCACGAGCTCGGCGATCTGTTGCTTAGGGTCAGCTTCTTCAGGATGTTCATGCTGCGCGGCGACTTCAGCCATGTTTAGTGCCTCGTTGTGAATTATTAGCGACAGGCGAATCTTAGGTGCGCCCTAAAATAAAGCACATTGACGATCTTGTGCAAAACATGGACTATCTTGTGCTATGAGCGCTCCTTCAAAATGGCCGCTACCCGACGCTGGAATCCGCTTTATGACGCCAGCGTTCATGGTTGAGAAACTGGCCCGACACCCGCTAACTAAAGACTGCTACCCCACGGCCATGGGCTACTATCCGCACGCTCATGGTCACCGAATGGCGCGCCAGAGGCACGACGATAACCTGCTTATATATTGCACTGACGGTTCCGGTACGCTACGCACCGACGAGTGGCGTGGTGAAGTTCGAGCGGGACAACTTATGCTCCTTCCGCAGGGGGCCGAGCACTTTTACGAATCGGACAGCACCGCCCCCTGGACGCTGTACTGGGTACACTTTCAAGGCGCCTCGACCGGTATTTTTCTTCAGTATCTAGGCTTTCGCGATCGTCGACCGGTCGCCAATGCGGGTGTTTCACCAGCGCTAATTGCTGCGTTCGCAAGTCTGATGGAAGTACGACGGACCGGCTACTCCACGCGCGCATTCATCAACGCATCGAATCAGCTCCGACACCTTTTCAGTCAGATGGCTATGGAAATTAGCACCCAGCGCGGGCGGGGACGCGGAGGGGTTGAGCTGGCGGATGTGCAAACGTTCATGCGGGAGAACATTGACCGAGCACTCAGTCTCGACCAGCTCGCTGCCAGCGCCAATATGTCGAAGTTTCACTTTTCGAAGCGGTATAAGGCGCTATTTGGCTACTCACCGGTAAAGCACTTCCAAAACATGAAGATTGAACACGCATGTTCCTTGCTCGACCGTACCGAGCTCACGGTGAGCGCGATTGCAGATCGGCTGGGTTACGATGACCCTCTCTATTTCTCGCGACTTTTTCGGCGCACACTGGGCATGTCGCCAAGAGCCTACCGAAAGTCGATTCGGCAATAAGCGTGCACGGTTTTTGGATTGTCGTTCTCGCTATCGGCTTGGCTCAGTAAAAGTGACCTGTTCGCCGTGCTTTCGCTTAGCTCTGGAAGGTATGAATGCGCCGCTTTAAGTTTGTTCGTGATATCGACCCAGAGATTTTCGAGGGTGATGAATCGCAGTTGCTGGATGCGTTGGGCGGACCCGCCTGTTTGCTGTTTAGCGGCAAGGACACCAGTCGAACCAGAGCTGTGGTTACGCTGCTCCACGGGAATGAGCCTTCCGGCCTGATTGCTTTGCGTCGTTGGGGCACCCGCAAGGAAACACCCGAGACTAACTTGTTGTTTGTTCTCGCCTCTGTAAACGCAGCCTTAGAAGAGCCTAGCTTTACCCATCGAATGTTGCCGCGAGCGCGCGATTTGAATCGATGCTTCCGTCCTCCCTTTGACGATGAGCAAGGGCACCTTGCCGAAGAAATCCTCACGATCCTGGATATGCATCAGCCTGAATGCATCATTGATGTCCACAATACCTCTGGTACCAGTCCAGCCTTCGCTATAAGCACCGATCTGGCGCCACAAACCCTTGCCTTGGCTAGCCTGTTTACCAATCGCTTGTTGCTCATGGACATTACGATGGGCACCTTAATGGAGCATACGACTGCCGCTAGGCCAATCGTTACGATTGAGGTTGGTGGTCGCAGTGAACAGCATGCGCACGACAGCGCGTTCGCCGGATTCTGCAAGCTGTCGCAAGCCAGTAGCATCCTCCCGAATCAGTCTTCAGAGCTAAACGAACCGGGATCTGACCAATACGGCCGCGAAGATGCGCAAGGCTCCGGCGGGAGCGCAGTTGATCTCGCGGTCTTCCGGCATCCTCTTCGTCTCGAGTTGCTCGATGGGGTTACGGTCACCTACGCATCGGAGCCAAGAGCTGGGTACGACGTGACATTAATGGCCGATTTAGAGCAGCATAACTTTGCGATTGTGCCTAAGGGCACGAGGCTGGGGTGGACTCAATCACAACCGGTGCTTCTATTTAGAGCACGAGATGGTGGGGGTCGCTGCGCGCTTGGCGCGATTGTTGTAAAAGAGCAGGGCTGGTTGAAAGCGGCGCGAGACCTACGCTTATTGATGATCACCAACAACGCGGCGATTGCGGAGTCCGATTGCCTCTTTTACGCAGTCGCCCCCGATGGATCGACAATTTCCTCTCTGGATGCGTGCTCTTAAGCTTCAGCGCTAATCCTTAGCCCCTGCGAGCATTCGTCTAAGTGGTTCTCTACTTTCTTATCAAATGCCTCAGGACTATCTACTCCCAGACGATCTGCCTCCGGGCAACGTATCTCCCGGCCAAGGATGTTCGGCTTTCGAATCCATCCTGTAGTGTCAAAGCGTCAACTACTCGGCTTGTTTGCCCCGGCTTCACCCTGCTCGCGACCTAACTTAGTGAGTTTTTGTCCAGCTTATGCGTAGCTCAGTGCGACAGGTCGCATGAGTAGGCCTAGTTTGATGGCAAATTCGGCGGATATGATGCTTGCAATCCGACGCGCAAATACTGATTATATATACAGTAGTTTTGTACTGGCGCGGACAGCCAACGAAAACCAACTGAAAAGCTGAAACAGGAAAGGCCGAAACAGAAAAGGCCAAATCAGAAAAGGCTGAAACAGAAAGAACCGAACCAGCTAGAGCTAAGACAGTAATCACTCAAGCAGCAAAAACTCAAGCACAAGAACTCAAGCACAAGAACTCAAGCAGAGAAAACTGAAATAGACCGAGTAGAAGCACAAACAAGCGAATTAGAAAATCACACTAAGAATAGAAAAATCGTCTCAGACCCGACCTACGACCAACACAAAGTTAGCAAACACCAGCAGGAGTACAGCAATGAATGACAACCGAGAAAAAGCTCTAGAAGCCGCTCTGAGTCAGATCGAGCGTCAGTTTGGTAAGGGTACTGTGATGCGCATGGGAGATAGCGATCGCGCTGCCATCCCATCAATCTCTACTGGATCGTTGGGCCTGGATGTTGCTCTGGGTATCGGCGGTTTACCGAAAGGCCGGATTTGTGAGATTTTCGGTCCGGAATCCTCGGGAAAGACCACACTGACTTTGCAAGTGATTGCGGAGGCGCAAAAAGCCGGCGGTACCGCTGCATTCATCGACGCGGAACACGCACTCGATCCGGTCTATGCAGAGAAACTCGGGGTAAAAATCGACGATCTAATCGTTTCTCAACCAGATACCGGCGAGCAAGCTCTCGAGGTGGCAGAAATGTTAGTGCGCTCCAGCGCTGTCGATGTGCTGGTCGTCGATTCAGTCGCAGCGCTCACACCGCGTGCTGAGATCGAGGGTGAGATGGGCGATTCGCACGTCGGTCTGCAAGCGCGTTTGCTCAGTCAAGCCATGCGCAAGTTGACGGGTACGATCAAGCAAACCAACTGCTTGGTCATCTTCATTAATCAGATTCGTATGAAAATTGGCGTCATGTTTGGTTCGCCCGAAACAACGACTGGTGGTAACGCGCTCAAGTTTTACTCCTCGGTACGACTCGATATCCGACGCATTGGCGCGGTTAAAGAGGGCGACGAGGTTGTCGGTAACGAGACGCGCGTCAAGGTCGTCAAGAACAAGGTATCACCGCCTTTCAAACAGGCCGAGTTCCAGATTATGTACGGACGCGGGATTTATCGAACGGCCGAGGTCATCGACTGGGGCGTGAAGCTCAACCTAGTTGATAAGGCCGGTGCCTGGTATTCCTACAAGGGCGATAAAATCGGCCAAGGCAAGGCTAATGCTGCAAAGTTCCTCGAGGACAATCCGGCGGTAGGCAGTGAGATCGAGGGCTTGATTCGTGGACAATTACTGGATACCGCACCCGCGATCGAAGAAGACGCAGAGGATGTTGGCGAAGCGGCTGAGTAGATCGAAGCCTAGTTTAGCTGCACGGTTGCCGTTCAGGCTATGAGCTACGGTGGCGGTGGCTGTCGAGGTAGTCTGCGAGCCGGCAATCGACAGTCATCGCGTGTCAGTTCTCGGGGCGCTGGAGATCCACACCCCACACCACAACTCCAGCGTCCCGTTCCTTCATCGATGACACCGAAAGCAACCGTCACCCCGCGTCACGCCGCGATGAATCTCCTGGCGCGCCGTGAACACTCGCTGCAGGAATTAAGGCGAAAACTAGGTTCTCGCTATGAGGCGGATGAGTTAGAGAGCGCGCTACTGTCGCTGGTCCAGGACAAGCTGCAATGTGATGCGCGCTTCGCTGATAGCTACACGCGAGAACGAATCCGCAAAGGTTTTGGGCCCATGAAAATTTCTGCCGAGCTACAGCGACGAGGGGTACGATCTCTGGTCGTCGACCAGGCACTAAACCGAGTGCTGGAAGAGGGTAGTAAAACCTGGCAGCTACTGGCCGAACAAGTACTACGGCAAAAGTATGGTGTCGCGCCACCGGTTGATTTTAAAGAGAAGGGGCAGCGGATCCGCTTTCTTGAGTCTCGCGGCTTTGGCCAATACCTGCCTCCATCCATCGACAGTTTTGACTAGACCGCTAGTCCGTTGGCTTTACAAATCAGCCAGCTTTGCTACCGGCGACTAGACCACCTTAAGACGACGCTACAATCACACTAGAACGAAGCTGAGACGACGACGCTAAGACGACGTTAAGAAGATGTTAAGAAGACGCTAAGAAGACGCTAAGAAGACAAGAGCGCAGCACGAAGCGCCCTCGCCCAAGATTGCAATTTTCTCGTGTTCTCAGGACCTGCTCGAAGTAGTTGTTTTTGGAGATCAGACCGGCTCTCCAATTCTGCGTCCTCATAGGCCCAGAGAGCACCTTTGCTTTTGAGCCTTGGCGGTAGCTCGCTCACCGGTGCCGCGATTATCTGATCCAGCGCGGCTATGAGTGTGTTGTCCATCGCATCACGAGGATAGCCAAGGGCTGCATAGGCATCCTCTAGACGCGTTCGATTGCTGCGAAAAAAATTCGCCAGCGTATCCGGTTCAAACTTGGTGACCGCGCTTACCAAAGAGTCGTAGCGTCGATACCCCTGAGGATCCACCGCATAGTCAACACCGCTTTGCGTAGTCGGGAATGTGCCGGCCGGCCGTTCTATGTTGGATGTTCTGCCGGGCACGACGCCACGCGCCAGCTGATCCAGGCTGGAGACCAATCGATCAAGTAGGTAGGGAGCCGCAGCGGCTAAGCGCAGCGGACCTTCTGCTTCGATGTTGGCATCACTGAGTGCCTCTCGGAACTCCGCGTCTAGCTCTTCCGGTGTTGGTAGTGGTGCTACTTCCTCTACTGGCTCCTGCTGGACTTCTTCTTGTGGCTCAACCTCTGCGACCGGGATGTCTGGCGCTGCCTGAATGACCTCATCGGGCACCGGTGTTGGAGCTACGACCGGTACTATCGGCGTCTCGGCGAGCTCCGGCTCTGTCGACGGCTCTTCCGCATCGTCGGGCATTAAAAAATAAGCACCTACGGCTAAAATAAGAGCCGCAAGCGCGGTAATCATGGTTTGCGTGCCGCGATGGCTACGTTCGTCGTTGTCACTGATGCGATCGTCACGGTCGGCTTGCATGGCTCTACTACCCCGAATACACCTTTCTCGAGAGCAGAATCTTAGCACGCCTCGATAGAGCGCTTAGTCGATCGGCAGCGGGCCTTTGTCAGGTTTGGCATACGCGAAGCGCTGGAGAAGTCGAGCTTCGTAGTAGGTGTCCAAGCCAGCCACCGCGGTGGACTCGGCTAGTGCTGGGTCTAGCGTGCCCTGTTCCGTCACGGCCTGTTCAGGAAGTTCGAGAAGAGTGACCGATCCGATCAGTAGATGAGTACCGTTAATGCGTAGCGTGTGTTCTTCTTGCAACTGCATCCCTATTTTCACAGCGGCTTCCGCCACGAAGGGCGCCGAACATCCCGAGTACCACTTTTCAGTGAGGCCCGCAGCGGCGAACTCGGAGCACTCTTTGGGGTAGCGTGCAGAGGTCTGATGCGCTGGGCTAATAAAGCTCTTGCCCACATGGTTGATCGTGTAAGAGCCCACATCCCGAATATTCGATAGGGTATGGCGCTCGCTGGTATCAGGTCGCAGCACAAGAGCCAATAGCGGTGGCGCGGCACCAATGTGAACCAGGGAGCTCATGATAGCGAGGTTCGTATTGCCCTGTTTATCGACAGTTCCGACTAAGTTGGCGGGTTTAAATCCAGAGATCGAATTGATAAGCGCGGCCCGTCGCTGGCGATCGAGAGCCCGAATGTCCTCAGCCGTGAGTAGCACAGCGGGCTAGCCTTGGTGTTCCACTTCCCGAACTGTTGCAGGTGCCGCTGCTTTGGTACCGCCTTGCGGATAGAGACGCCGGTATCGGACCTCTGCCCATATTGCGTATACCTTATCTACTAGCAGGCGCAGAAGCGGCCAACGCAGCACCGTCAGTGCTTTCCCACGTCGCGTACCCGTCCACATGCCCACGTTAGCGTCCGCCCCTGTCAGCCACTCACCATCGCTGGTTCTCAGATGCAGTGTTTTCAGTAGCTCTTCCTTGCTGAAGGACTCATCGGTACCGCGCAAGCCGTCTTCCGGCAGGCTGTGAACATCCACTAGGCTGAGTTCGGTGCCGCGCCGCTTCGCCAACGCGCTGATTTCTCCAGCGCAAAGCGGACACTGGCCGTCGTAATAGAGTACTGGGGTTGTCCCTTCGACCGAGCTGTGCGGTTGGTTTTCGGCTGTCATGGTTACGCTGGTCTTTTGTTCCTTAGGGTGCATGCAAGCGTCGCACTACTGCCCGGTCAGCGGGCTAAGCCACCTAATTACGGGGGCGAAGTCTTCGGGCGGGTTTTTGAACAGCAGTTATACGAGGTGCTATACGAGGTCTCGCCAGTTCGCGAGGCAGGCACCAACTACCAGCGGGCTGACGATGAACCGCTTAGCAATCCTGCGTTTCTGGATCGCAACCGGCCTCACAACTGTTCAATCCCAGCCACTTCCACAGATAGCAGCGAGCAAAAATGCTGTTCCAGAGCAGGGCGAAGGAGGCTACAAGTACAAGTGCTTGCGTAACGCCGAAGCCCTCGCTGTAAAAGATCCAAGCAATGAGCAAGACGGCTAACGCAAACCGAACTAGCCTCTCCGCCGTGCCGATATTTCGATCGATCATGGCTAAAGGTCTAAATGCGTGACTGATTTATATCCTTCTACGCAAATGCTGTGCCATTGGATGATTTTTGAGCAATATCATCTGGCTTAGCTCACGGGCTGCCCGTGATCTTGCTCTGCGAGACTTGGTCGACGACTTTTGATCTAAAACTGGCAGTCAGATAAGCGCCCTGTCCGGCGCTAGGTTGAGTATTGCTGGCCGAGCGCGTTCAGGGTCTCAAAGAAGCCGTCGCAAATTTCTTTGAATATTTCAGCCACGGGCTTTACCGAATCGATACGACCGCAGACTTGGCCCGTGAGTGCGATAGCAGCCTCCATGTCGCCGCCAAAATACAAGGCTTGCGGATCACCAAAATTCGCAAGGCTGTTGGACTCGGTATCTTTTTCGAGGGCACTTGTACGCTCTGTGCGCAGCGCCCGAAGCCCTGGAGACTGGAAGCGGTTGAGGAAGACCGTATCTGTCTCCTGTGCCTCAACGATGGCGCTCTTCCAGTTATCGTGAACCGGCGACTCCGCCGCCGAGACCATACGGGTGCCCAGCTGAATACCTTCTGCTCCGAGCGCGAAGGCAGCCGCCATCGATGAACCGTCTAAAAAGCCTCCCGCAGCGATAATGGGCACATCTACCGCCGACCGTACCAGCGGGAGCAGCACCATGCTTGCAACGTCCTGAGGATTCTTAAAGCCACCGCCTTCACCGCCCTCGACGATCAAGCCGTCGACACCGTATTCGACGGCCTTTTTTGCCGCTTTTAGTGTCGGCACCACGTGGAACACTGTCAGGCCGGCGTTCTTTAGCTGTTCCGTATAGCGCTCCGGCGAGCCCGCCGATGTGGTTACGAACCGGACACCCTGGTCGATAATGAACTGCGCTATGTCCGGATCGCGTACGAAGGCTTGCGCAATATTGACCCCAAACGGATTGTCCGTGAGGTCACGCATTTTTATGATCTCCTCGCGTATGTTGTCCAACTCGCCAGAAGACGTCTCGATAATTCCTAATCCACCCGCGTTGCATACCGCTGAGGCAAGCTGGGAGCGCGCAATCCAGCCCATAGGCGCTTGCACAATCGGTAGTTTTGCTCCAGTTAGCTCAGTGACTCGGTTCTTAAATGTCATTGCCTTTTGGTCCTGTATGTATGTTTGTTGGTCATTTTTCGGGTTGTTCTTTACTCAGGGATCAAACATCCAGATCGGCGAGTACGCGAGCTTGTGCTGCAGCGATTCTCGCTACTGGAACTCGGTAGGGGCTGCAGCTCACATAGTCCAGGCCCAAGTCGTGGCAAAAGCGAATCGAGTTGGGATCGCCACCATGTTCCCCACAAATGCCGTACTTGATGCCTTTCTTTATCGCACGTGCTTCCTGAATGGCCATTTTCATCAGGCGGCCGACCGCGCGAGTATCTAGCGAGACAAAGGGGTCGTTCTCTATGAGTTTCGCATCTAGATACTGGGGAATGAAGCGCCCCGCATCGTCGCGAGAAAATCCGTAGGTCATCTGCGTAAGGTCATTGGTGCCAAAGCTCATGAACTCGACAGCGCCGGCGAGCCGATCAGCCCCCAGGCAGGCACGAGGCGTTTCCATCATTGTTCCCACTTTGTAGCGCAGTGACACGGCTTTCTCTTTCAGCAGCTTGCGGATGCTGCGGTCGATGATGTCACCGATCAGGCGAACTTCGCGTACGTTGACCACCAGGGGAATCATGATTTCGGGAAAGGGGTTCAGGTTTTGTTCTTTGGCTTCTAGTGCCGCACCAATGATCGCGCGGATTTGCATCTTCGTCACTTCTGGGAAAACCACCGAGAGACGACACCCTCGGAAACCGAGCATTGGATTCACTTCCTGCAAGTCTTCTATCGCGCGTTTGATTTCATCCAGTGGCTTGTCTAAGCGATCCGCCAGCGCCTTCGTATCCTCCGCTGTATGGGGCAAAAATTCATGCAGCGGTGGGTCAAGCAGCCGAATTGTGACGGGGAGCCCATCCATTTCTCGAAACAGCTCAAGTATGTCGGCCTGCTGGAACTCGCCCAGTTTAGCCAGTGCCTGTTTTCGTTCTCGTTTGTCTCCAGCCAGGATCATCGCCCGCATCAGGTCGATGCGTTCACTCTCGAAAAACATGTGTTCGGTGCGACACAGTCCTATACCCTCGGCGCCCAGCTCGCGGGCTTTGCGCGCATCGACAGGAGTTTCTGCATTGGCGCGAACTTTGAGACGCCGGTATTTGTCAGCCCAGGACAGCAGGGTCTGAAAGTCATCGGATGTGCTATCTTCAATTTTGGCAACGTCTCCCAACATCACGTCCCCGGTAGCCCCATCGAGAGTAATCGTGTCACCTCGTTTTATCACCGTTCCCTGTTCGGAGGTCGCGATACCTTCACCAACATCTACATGGAGACTGCCGCAGCCGGTGATGGCGCAAACACCCATGCCGCGCGCGACGACCGCAGCGTGAGAGGTCATTCCTCCCAATTCAGTCAAGATTCCCTCGGCGACTTTCATCCCATGGATATCTTCTGGCGTAGTCTCGCGGCGAAGCAAAATAACTTTTGTACCGTCGGCAGTGACCTCAACAGCTTCGTCGGCGGAGAATACAACCTTCCCGGTCGCTCCTCCCGGACTCGCCGGTAGACCGCTCGCTACTACGTCTCTAACCGCCTTGGGATCCACCATCGGGTGCAAAAAGGACTGCACATGCTCCGGGGATACGCGCAAGAGTGCTTCACGCTCGTCGATGAGTCCTTCCCGGACCATCTCAACTGCGATGCGAACCGACGCCCTGCCGGTACGTTTACCGGCGCGTGTTTGCAGAATGTAGAAGCGACCCTCTTGGATCGTGAATTCTATGTCCTGCATATCGCGATAGTGCTTCTCCAGCAGGGCCTGCGTTTCGAACAGTTCATCGAAAACTGCCGGTTGTCGCTCCTGCAGATAGCTGAGTGACTGCGGTGTGCGAATACCAGCGACCACATCTTCGCCGGCGGCGTTGAACAACACTTCCCCAAAAAATTCCTGCACACCGGTTGATGGGTTGCGCGTGAAGGCGACACCAGACCCAGAGTCCTCGCCGAAGTTACCAAACACCATTGCCTGCACGGTGACGGCGGTACCAAGGGAGCTAGGGATGTTATTCATTTCCCGGTAAACGTTTGCGCGCGGCGTGTACCAGGAGCGAAAGACGGCTTCAACGGCAAGCTTGAGCTGAACGAAAGGATCTTCCGGAAAGTCAGCTAGCTCCTTAAAACGCGCGATTACGGTTCTCCAGTCGTCCGCGCTCATCTGTGTGTCGGCGGTGTAGGCCTTCGCTGTTTTATGCTCTTCGATGATCGCTTCATAGGCATGACTGTCAGCATCGAGAACGACGTCGCCGAACATTTGAATGAAGCGCCGATAGGAGTCGTAGGCAAAGCGCTCGTTCCCGGTTCGCTCGGCAAGACCTTTGACTATTTCATCGTTGATTCCGAGATTCAAAATCGTATTCATCATGCCCGGCATTGAAATCGGAGCACCGGAACGGACGGAAAACAACAGCGGGTTGTCCGGGTCGCCAAAGCGAGCGCCCATTTTCTTTTCAACGAGATCAAGAGCGACGCGATATTCCTGCTCTAGAAGCGTCGGCAGTGTGTTGCCGTTATCAAAGTATTCGCGACAGGTAGGAGTGGTGATAACGAAACCATAGGGCACCGGCAGCCCGAGACTAGTCATTTCGCAGAGATTTGCTCCCTTGCCACCGAGCAAGTCGCGGTCATCTTTTCCGCCCTCAGAAAACAGGTAAACGCGCTTGGCCATAGAACTAGTCCGCTAAATACAGAAGCTAGAATTCTACCTGAGAGCGGCGCGAGCTGTTTTAATCCTTAAGCTATCTGCTTGCGCAAGGGTAATTTTCCCGCTTCTCGGCCCTAATGATCCGTTGACCTGCAATGTGAACAGCGAACACAATTCGCCCTGTCTTGATAACTATGACTAATAAAAGGCGAATCTCATGATGAATCGAACAAAAGATTTTGCTCGCAAGGGACTGGCGCTCGCGATCTCCATCGCTTCCGTCGGTGCCGCAAATCAGGTAAACGCCCAATCGGGCTTATTGGAAGAGGTCGTTGTGACAGCGACCAAGCGCCAGCAAACGCTGCAAGAGATCCCTGTCGCCGTATCGGTAGTGACCTCCGAGTCGATCGAACAGGCTCAGGTTCTCGATATCAAGGATCTACAGACGCTGGTTCCAAGCTTGCGTGTGACGCAGCTTCAGGGGTCGGCACAGACTAATTTCATTATTCGCGGTTTCGGCAACGGCGCTAACAACGCCGGTATCGAGCCCTCTGTCGGCGTATTTGTAGACGGCGTCTATCGCTCGCGGGTGGGCAGCTCGCTGGCGGATTTGCCGAAGGTTGAGCGCATCGAGGTGCTCCGTGGACCACAGAGCACGCTGTTTGGTAAGAACGCGTCTGCTGGAGTAATCAATGTAGTTACCGCAAAGCCTGATCTTCTGGGTTACAGCGGTTCTGTGGGCGCCACGCTCGGTAATTTCAACCAGAGAATCGTGCGTGGGGATGTCACCGGGCCATTGGCAGACAATGTTGCTTTCAGTTTATTTGGGAGCGCGAACTCGCGCGATGGGTACTTTGATAATCTGGAGACAGGCGAGGAGTTGAACGAACTCGATCGTTGGAACTTCAGGGGTCAGTTGCTCTGGGCTCCCACCGACAGAGCTGAGGTGCGCTTGATCGTCGACGGTGAGAACATCGACGAGCAGTGTTGTGGTGTGGCAAACCTCGTAGATGGGCCGACCGGCGACTTGGTTCGTGCGATCGGCGGAAACTTGGTGCCCAACGACGGTTTCGCCTATGAAAACTTCTACGACTTTGATCCGCAAAACGAGATTGAGACGCAGGGAACATCGCTGCATATCGACTACGATTTCGATGCGTTCACGCTGACGTCGATCACCGCGTACCGAACCCTGGACCAATTTCAGTCTGGCGATGTGGATTACACCAGCGCGCAGTTAATCTCCGCCGATTCACCCGATCCTCGTGATACGCAGATCGACACCTTCACCCAGGAAGTGCGGTTGACCTCGGCGGGTGATGGCAACTTGGCGTGGATGGTGGGTGCGTTCTACTTCACCGAAGAGGTGGAGCAGAGTGAAACCTTCGCGCTCGGACCACAGTTCCGCGACTATGTTGATGGCCTGTTGGGCGGACTCGTAACGCTCTCAGCGCTCGAAGCCGCTGCCGGCGTTCCCGATGGCACCTTCTATGCTGATGGCGTAGGCAACCAGTCGGAGGAGTACACCCTCGACGATGACACTCTCTCGCTTTTTGCGCAGATGGACTATGACATCACGGATGCCCTGACCTTGACCTTGGGTATCAACTACACGGAATCCGAGAAGGAAGCCTCGGCATTTATTGTTAATGACAATCTATTTGGTGCATTGCCACTGGATGCCTTGGGGCTTGGTTTTCTGCAAGCGGCTCAGTTCTTGCCACCGATCGTTAACTTCCCTAACTCTGTCGAAGATGGCACGAGTGATGATAACGACACGACTTACACCTTCCGTTTGTCCTACGACCTTACCCAGAACATGAACGTCTATATCGGCTACAGCACCGGCTTTAAGGCCACTTCTTGGAACCTGTCACAGGATTCTGGACCCGTTCAGGCTGATTTTCTAGTTCTACACAATTATGAATGGGATACCAAGTGCCGCCATTTTCTCTTCCTTGACGACAAATATGTTCGCTACATCCGGTAAAATTTAAAGAGTCTTTACCTAATTT
>JBCBZV010000026.1:0-39366 GCA_039815155.1 Pseudomonadota bacterium | reverse complement strand
GAATGTACTCACGGCGGATAAAACCTGGAGCAAGCTCGAAATCAGCGGTCTCACGATCATCACACTGCGATAGTTCATCCGTTGGCCGAAGGAGATCAGGGTAGCTTCAGTCTTCGCAATGGCAGCGTACTCTACTTCTCAATGCCGCTACTTTCTGGGGGTACTACACACCCAATCTTCTGTGTAGTAGTTTGCACCGCTGCCCAGCGCGAAGTATGGGAACACTCTTGATCGAGAAGCATGCGAACCGCTCGCTCTGGGACTTCGGGGGAGTATCGGTTTGCTGGGGTCATTGGAGTATACTCTCAATATAAAAGGTCTCCGGTAAACCCGGGAGATTCAGGTCACAGATTGTCACTTCAGGGTCATTATTCAGAGTCCCGAGTGTAATGTTGATTTGCACCCAAAACTGACCCACTAACCCCCATAATTTGCATCCAATTTTGACCCACGTACAACTCCTCCTGCATCGGATTTGAGCAGGAGCACAATGGAGTGATCGACGTGGCGTTATTGAGTGTGATTCGACACTGGAAGTCATAGTGGCCTTTGAACCTACGCGGCTCGTCGCAATAAAGGCTGCATTGATGCGCCGTCGTATACGCATTCGCCTGCGCCCTGGCGACGGTTTATTGCAGTGTTTTCAGCAGCCGTTTTGGATCGTCCAGTGACGGTCCGAGGAGCTCGTCGTCGTCAACCGCCTTGTCCAGTGTCATGATGTTCGAAGCGGCAGGCGCGCCGTTCGGATCGTCGATAACAACTTGGAGTTTAACGTGCATGATCGCTCTCCTGAGAGGGAATCACGACCAGGTGGTGTGCTTCAGATGCGCTCCACTGGGCACAATTCCTTGAGCTGTTAGTTGATGGCGAGGCGGCTGAATCTCACGGCGTAATAGCCTTCGAACCAGCTGCGGAACTCTCCGACTGCAATATGCTCTCCGGCCAGGGGCTTCGCGTAGAAGCACGTCCGCGCCGGAACGGACTTCGTCCACCTTGTAGTATCGATGCGCGTCTTCGCGTCCGCTGCCGCCAAAGCAGCGCTGTACCGCCTCGTCTTGGGTAGTGATGACCTCGATCCTGACTTCACACAGCCACCAGTCCACGTAGTTGTAGGTATATGTGAAACGGTCGCTCGCGCCGAATTCGAAGTCGTCTAGAAAGACCTGTTCAACGTCGTGGCGGAAGGCATTGTCGCGTGGTTTGCTGATGCCGCAATCGACACCGTGGATATGGAAGTGGTGCAGATAGTCATCGTCCCAGCCCATGGCTATCTGGATGATGCAATGCAGATCGGCCAAAGAAGTGGTGCCGGCAAGTTGCCGGCGTCGCCAGATCATCTGGCTGATGCCACGGAGTGCGAGTTTGATCGAGTAGATGTTCACTGGCAGAAACCATCACAAGAAGTCCCTGAGCTTCCGCTGAATCAGGGCACCAGAAAAGCCAGGATTGTTCTGCTCTACAGATTTTGGTGCTCTCCAGTTAGTGAGGGCAAACGGCTCCGCTTCCGAGATTTGATGAACACTGTCGGAGCGGTAAACGCCTTCTAAGCGTCTTCCGGGTATATCGCCATCTCCGCTCAGAGTGGGCCTATACCCTGCAGCTCTGGGTCGAAGCATCAATGATTAGCTGAGGCGTACTTTCATCGAGTGTTAGACAAGGGAGTAGCTTTTGCCTAGCAGACCACCCATCCGGGTGGTCTACACCCGGCGGACCCGACCGAAACTCAACTATTACAAAAATAACTGTCGTTTCGCGATCTGCGAAACCTGAAAAGGATCTGGTTCGTGGATTTAGGAATCAGGAAACACTCAGAGTCTATTGTCCACTACCGAGTGAGAGTGTTAGTGGCGCTTTTTCTTGTGACCGCATTCTTTGCCGCAGGCCTTCGCCATGTCGAGCTGAAAACGATTTTTTCTGATTTATTGCCAAAACAGCACCCCTTTGTTCAGGTGTACAAGGATCACCCCAATTTTGGGAATCCGCTCACTGTATTTATGTATGTCCGCCACAAGAAGGGGGACATCTACAACGCCGAATCACTCAAACTAATCTGGGACCTCACCCGCGATATCGATCTTTCACCCGGTGTTGATCACGACCAGGTTCTTTCTATTGCCACTGAAAAAGCACGCTATGCAGAGGCTACCCCCTACGGAATCGACAGTCGTCCACTAATGGGAGATGCCCCACCAGAAACGGCCGAAGAAATTGCAGCGTTTCGTGCTGCGGTCGCCAAATCAGCCTACGCCAAACGTTTCCTCATTTCGGAAGATGAAGACGGAGCGTTAATCACCGCCACCTTCATTGAACGCCTACTCGACTACGGAGAAGCGCACAAATATCTGCAACGGCTAGCGGAACAGTCTCGAAGTGACACGCACGAAGTACATCTCGCCGGACAACCAATGCTCACTGGCTGGGTGTATCACTACGAAGTGCAAATGCTGTTTATTTTTTTTCTTACTGGCTTAGCGTTGGTCCTGGCGCTAATTCTTTACATGAGGAATTTTGTAGGGGTTGTTGCTCCACTAGCAAGCAGTTTGATGGCCGCCATATGGGGATTTGGGTTTGTGGGGTGGCTTGGAGTTCCCATTGAACCGCTGATTATGGTTGTTCCTTTGCTTTTGGTTGCACGCTCATTTTCCCACTGCGTACAGTTCATTGAGCGCTACTTCGAGATTCTCACCCAGGTACCCGATAAAAAAAAGGCCGCCGAGCTCGCCCTGTCGGTAATGGCGGCACCCAGCATATTAGGAATTGTCACCGACGCTACCGGACTGTTCCTGATCGGTATCGCGCCAATTCCAGCAATGGAACGGTTTGCGCTTTTTTGCGGCTTCTGGGCAATGATGCTGGTGCCCTGTAACGTATTGCTAAGCCCATTGTTACTCACCTATCTGCCAACACCTAGAAACGCGGCAACGCTGATGGGAGCTGGTGATACGGGCTTCTACGCACGACTACGCTCAGCCCTTGCTTTTCTCGCCACTGTGACCTTCGGGACTCGTGGCCGCGTGACCGCCGTCTTACTCCTGATCATTACGAGCTACGCCGCATGGAACGTAACCCAACTGGCCGTCGGAAACCCAGTAGAAGGCTCGAGCCTCCTTAAAGAGCGTTCCGAGTACAATCGGGCTGTGACGCTAATCAATGCCGGGTTTCCTGGTGTGAACACACTGGAAGTCGTCTTTGAGGCAAAAACTCTTGAAGGCAATTCACGCGTTGCGAGGGAAGCGCAGACAGTCGCTGTACAAGCGCGTCTGCAGTCCCTGGTTGAGAAAATGCCATCGCCCCCCGAAGCTTCTCTGTCTTTTGCCGATTACTTACCGGAGGCAAATCGTCTGTACGCGGGTGGGAATCCAAAGTGGGCACCCCTGGACAACGACGATCGAGCCGTAGCGGCAGCCGCGAGCGCATTGATGGTCGGGTCGAGCCCCAAGGCCTTTTCCCACGTAACCGACTTTGAGCTGCGACACTCGACGGTATCCTTCTGGTACAAAGACAACCGGCAGGAAACGGTAGATCGTGCCCTGGCGCAAGTGGCCGCCGCTGTGGAAAAGCTGGGTACAGAATACCCTAACTTCACTGTGCGCTTGGCGAGCGGAACAATCGCTCTCCAACAATCGCTAAACGACACCGTCGATATTTACCAGTGGTATATCCTCGCTGCACTGAACCTCGTTATCTTCATTGCTTGTGGGTTCGCCTATCGCTCCGCGGTGGCCGGACTTGTTCTACTCGTTCCCGTAAACCTATCTAATCTCTTGCTTGGCATAGCGATGACGCAGATGAGCATTGGGCTAGATGTCAACACGCTGCCAATCGCCGCCATTGGCATCGGCGTGGGGATTGACTACGGAATTTATCTGCTGAGTCGGATCTGCGAGGAATACCAGCAGCATTCCTCAATCGAAGAGGCGATCGTCCGTTCAGTTTCGACGACCGGCAAAGCGATCTTCTTCACCGCCACGATTGTACTGATTGGCATCTTGCCTTGGTACTTCTTGAGTGAACTCAAGTTTTTAGCCGATATGGGATTGCTTCTGGTGATGGTCATGTTGATAAACATGCTGGTCGCTCTGATCGCCCTACCCCTACTCGTGTGGATTGTGAAACCTAAATTTGTCAGAGAGGGCTCCCACAAGATGTGCGAGTTCGTCGAATTAGGAGGCTACGAATCGAGTCCTTCCCAAGACAGAGAAAAAACGGTTTGTGCCGCCTAGGAATAAGTAGTTGAGCGAACGCGAAAACGAAATCAACAGACAAGGAAAGAAGCATGCATATAAGAAAGTACACAACGGAATGGACCAGACGCGCTTTTCTTCAAAAAACAGCTACTGGTCTTGCGGGCGCAGGCTTGTTGCGCCCCATTTGGTCTCAGCTCGCACATGCTGATGATCTTGCTAAAGCTTACCCGGAAGAACTCCTTTCGATCGAAACTTATAGCAAAGGAGCGTTGAAAGCCGGCGACCTGATTACCGCAGAAAACGTTGCAAATGTTGCTGAGCTTCTTGACCCACTCACCCTCATGCAGGTGCGAGAAATGGGCCGCCAGATCGAGCTTGTCGAAACCACAACCGATATCACCCAGCTGTTTCCCTACGAGTACTTCGAAGCTACAGCGAGCAATCAGGGTAAAGCGGCCATCGACAGCAGCGGAAACGTGATTGTCGCGGCCAACGGTGATCCATGGATCGGTGGCAATCCGTTTCCTGAACCAGCTAATGCAGAGCAGACTTTTGCAAATCTAGTGATGTCCTGGGGTCGCCACGACGATTCCGTATACGCGGTTCGCGATTGGGACATCTCCCCCAGCGGAAAGCTGTCTTATCAATATGACTTTGTCTGGGCTGAGCAAAACACCACTTGTCGAGTCGCTTCGGAAACGCCCTATATATCGGGAGAAGAAGACAAGCTGCGCTACCAAGCGGTTTGGTTCACTTCACCTACCGATGCGAAAGGCACGGCGTTTCTCAATACCTGGAAGTATGACCAGCGAGAGTTTCCCGATCTTGTTGGTTATCTCCCTGCCTTCAAGCGCGTGCGACGCTTTCCCACGAATCAAAGGTTCGAACCTCTGGTACCGGGCATCACCATCTTTTTGTCTGATGCCTGGGCCGCAGGTGACCCAATGCTCACCTGGGGCAATTACAAGATCATCGAGACAAAGCCAATGCTTGGAGCCGTGTCCGGCAACTGGACTGGCGACAGCAACAAGAACTGGGAGCGGGGTGTGCATGGTGGGCCGGTAGGAGCCACATTTTTCGATACAAAAATGGAACTCTGTCCCGAGGTGATCGTTCTCGAAGCGGAGCCCGTTGGCTACCCACGCGCTCCGGTTTCAAAAAAGCGCGTTTACATTGATGCGCGCAACATGATGTTCATTGGCTACGTTACCTTTGATCGACGCGGTGAGATGTGGAAAACCTTTGAACCAAGCTTCAGCCAGTACGCGACTAATGGCGTCGTTCACAACGACGGAAATCATCCCGCTTGGTCCTGGACGCATGTCCACAGCCATGACGTTCAGTCCAACCGAATGAGCCGCTTCGTGCAAGCTAGACAACTCGCTGGTGGGCATCGCAGTGTCTATAACATGGGCCCGGATATCTACAGCCGCTATCTGACACCGCAGGCTATCCGACGCTTCGGCACCTGATGGCTACGGGCAATTACCAACTGTCTATGCTCGGCGCGGTCGCCACCATCGCCGCTTTCTTAAGCTACTTCGCTGCCGCGGAGGATAAAAACCCAGCGAATCGGCGACTGGTTCATCAGGGTACAGAGCGCGACGCTCTCTACGCTATTGATATCAGCCAGAACAGGATACTGGCGGCGGGTAGTGGAACTGGCTTGCTCAGCAGCTATGACAGTGGTGAAAACTGGAAAAACGAAATCCTGACCGACATGGAATTTACCGTGTTTGGCTTAGCCCAGGCCGGCGATCTAACGATGCTCGTCGGTCAGGAGGGCGCAGTGCGATCTCGCAAGCAGACGTCCGATCCGTGGTTCGTAATCGATACGGGCATCAACGAGCGACTGCTGAATGTAGACGTTTCTGAAAGTGGTCTGGCTGTTGTCGTGGGTGGATTTGGATCATTAGCAGTCTCCGAAGACTTTGGAGGCAGCTGGTCGATTATCGAAACGGATTGGCAAGCTGTATTAGACGACTGGTTTGAACCGCATCTGTACGACGTCGACGTGGCGGAAAGTCAAATTACCGTGGTCGGAGAGTTTGGCGTGGTTATGCGCTCAAGCGATGCTGGTAAAAGCTGGGTAGTACAGTCGATTAGTGACGAGAGTCTTTTTGCGATCGACCTGCGCGCGGATGGAATCGGATACGTCGTAGGGCAGAACGGTTTCGTGGCGCGCAGCGAAGACTCTGGGGTCCACTGGACACCCTGTTCATTCGATAAGGGTGGAAATCTCTTCGGTGTGAGTTCAAGCGATGCAAGCGTAGTGGCTGTGGGTATCCGCAGTGTGCTGTTGAGCAATGACGCTTGCAGCAGCTTTGTGTCTAGAAACGGTTCTATGGAAACAAGCGGATGGTGGCAGGACGTGGTGTACGAAGCGGAAAAAGACCTGTTTTACGCAATCGGTAGTGGCGGGCGAATTCTAGCAATAGATGGAATTTGATCGGGTTTTAAATCCGGAATTGGTATTGGCGAGACGAGGAATAAAAACAATGTTTAGGAAACTGGGGATTTGTGGTCTAGCCACATTAATAGGAATGCATGCACAGCTTGGACTAGCGCAGGACGTCACTGTGCAGGGTTTTATCCGTCTGGAGGGTGCACCGAAGCTGACGAACGATGAAAACCCGTTTAATCAAAACGGAAACCTGTTCAATGGACGCGTTGTCGATAGAGACTCGAGCCTGTTGGGCGGTGCAGCCGATACGGTAACACGCGCTGTGCCAGACGGCAGCAGGCAGGCAAACAACTGGAGCAACTACCTGGCGCTCAGAACAGAAATCGACGTCAACGCGTATTTCAATGATTCCTGGACCGGTTACATGAAACTGCGCGGTCTGTATCAACCCGACAGTTACGATAGCTTTGGGGACCCAAACTTCTACGAAGTGCCTTTTTTTAATGGTGATCGCGCGGGCTCTCGTCTCGAACTGGCTGGCAGCGATTACATGTTGGACTTGCCAGCGTTTTATCTGGACTACGCCAACGGACCGCTTTGGTTGAGGATCGGAAATCAACAGATCGCTTGGGGTGAATCACTGTTCTTCCGCGTATTAGACGTACCCAACGGTCTTGACCTTCGCCGTCACCTGATCCTGGATCTCGTCGCCGAGGAATTCGCAGACGAGCGTGTTTCCGCGCCGGGATTTCGCGGATCCATTCGCGCTGACGACTGGGAATTCGAGGCGTTTGCGCAGCTGTTCAATCCATCAATCATACCCAACGAAAACACACCCTATAACCTGGTACCTTCCCAGTTTGTCGTTCAGCAGCAACAGGGATTCGACGATGTAGAGAATGACGTCAACTTTGGCGCAAGAATCCAAGGTCAGATTGGTGATCTTGGGCTGCAGTTTATAGCGGTGCACCGCACCAATCCCGATGGAGCCTTCCGCTGGGCGAAGTCGAACGTCAATCGTGACTTGCCCGGAGCTCCTGGATCTGGGTTTGTACTGCAAGACACTGCGTTCGAAGTCGGCGATCAGGGTGTTCTCTCTGCGGAAGAGTGGTTCACCTACGCTGGCATTACGAGGCTCGACGGCGTACAAGCTCTGAACAAAGCTATTAGCGATTTCCCAGCTACGGCCCTATTGGGCGCTGTCGAAGTTGGCGATAATTTTGAGCTGGCCGCTCAAGAGTTGGATTTATTTTTCCAGCTGTCTGGAGGACTGCGCGGACACATCGAGCGGCGCTACTTCGAGGAAGAGGTATACGGCGTTGGGGCGAACTATATCTTTAAGTCTGAGGCAGGTTCCTTCCTTGACCAATTAGTAGTCCGCGGTGAACTTACCTACACCCCGGACCGCACCTTTACCAGCCCGGACCTTGGTCGCAACTTCTTGGTCGAGGATGAATGGGTGGGGTCTTTCGTCCTGGAAAAGTACCATCGTTTCAATACGGAGTTTCCAGCGACGTTCATGGTACTCCAGTATCTGTACAAGTCGGAGAGTGATCTCGCAGGACGCCACCTGTCTGGATTTGGTGGCGGAGTCTCAAGCACGCCAAGTGGCGAAAGCAACTTCCAGGCGCTGGCTTTTGCTGTTCAGCAGCCATTTCCAAACCTCATTTGGCGAGCCGACTTATCGGTTCTCTACGATCTGAATGGTGGCACGCTCATCCAGCCGAATGTGCGCTGGAAGCCAAACAATGCCTACACCTTAGAAGTATTCGCGAACATACTGACAAGTAATGGCGGCAACGACGATATTATCGAGCCTCTTGAATGGGGTGACGAACTCGGGATCCGTTTTAGCTATCAGTTCTGAGCGTTCAGTGCATTCGATTGCATTGAGCATTTTCACCCGCCATGGTTTTCCCTGGCGGGTGTTTTTTGCCCACGCCAGCAAATAGCTTACACCCCTTAAGATGCATACCAGAAAATACACGCGCGCCTACACGCGCCGCTCCTTTCTAGATGGGCTGGGAAAGGCGTCTCTTCTTTCCACAGGGGTATTAGGAACTCTCTGGGATTCTTTATCACAGTCCGGAGAAGACACCGGCGTCTACCCGGAACATCTCTTGTCGCTGAGTGAATACACCTGCGGTAAAGTATCTGATGGAGACTTGATCGACAGCCGCAACGTGCACGCAGTAGCTGAGCTCCTCGACCCGATACGATTTCAGCAGGTTTCTGCGATGGGGCGGCGCCTGAAAACCTGTTCCCCGACTCGGTCGATCGACGCTTTGATGCCTCGAGCGTATCTTGAAGCCACACTGCGTAATCAGGGAAAAGCCTACTTCGACAGCGATCAAAATGTTCGTGCTCCCGGCGGACATCCATGGATCGGTGGCAACCCGTTTCCTAGTCCAAAGAATGCCCTTGAAGTGTTCGCTGGTCACACCTTGAGCTGGGGTCGCCACGATGCGTCACTGTATACGGCAAAAGAGTTCGATGTAGGCCGTAATGGCAGCGTGAAGTACCGTTACGAAAGCGCCTGGGCCGAGTACGCACCCGTGGGCCGGACGGAACTGGATCCCAGGCCGACACGAGCTGATATGCAAGATAAGCTGCGATACCAGTCGATCATCTTTACTGCACCCAATGATTTTAAGGGTACGAGCTTTTTGAACATCTGGCCCTACGATCAGCGGCAATTCCCCGACTTGAAAGGTTATATACCCGCATTCAAGCGCATTCGAAGCTTCCCCACTAATCAGCGCTTTGAACCGCTGATTCCAGGTTCATCGCTCTATCTTTCCGACGCCTGGGCCGCCGGCGACCCGTTTCTGACATGGGGGGATTATCACATTGTTCACCGCGGACCGGCGCTTGCTTCTATCTCCAACAACTGGAGTCACGAGCATGAAAACTGGGAACACGGTACGCATGGACCGAACGGTGATGAGCGATGGTGGGATATGTGCGTTGAGCTCATTCCAGAGGCAATTGTTGTAGAAGCAAGGCCCACTAGTTTTCCTCGGGCGCCGATTTCAAAAAAGCGAGTCTGGTTTGATGCGCGCACGCTGTTGCCCTTCGTCATGGTCAGCTACGACCGCCGCGGGGAGGTGTTCCGCTCTTTCGACGGTGCCTATTCACGCTATCAATCGGACACCCGAAATGTGATGGATGGAGGCGCCCCTTATTGGTCCTGGACGCATCTTCATGCGCACAATGTTCAAACCCATGAGATCACAAGAATTGAGCAAGTAGCGTCTATTCGCGGAGGCCACCGAATGATGGTCAATGAAGAAGCGATTTTTAATCGCTACCTAACCACGCACGCGCTAATGCGTTTCGGTAACTGAATTTACGTAAATTGCAAACTGACAACGGGCCGATACAAGACTGGTTAAAGGAACTCGAGACTGTTGGCAACGGTCACACCGCCATCCAATTTCAGCGTGGCACCATTAACGAAGCTAGCCGACTCGGAAGCTAAAAACAGACTGGCATCGGCGATATCCTCTGTACGACCCATTCGACCTACCGGAGTACGTCGTGCGAAGTCACTCTTCATCGCCTCCAGCTCATCACCAATCGCATAGGCTTGCAAGATCGGGGTGTCGATAAATCCGGGTTGAATCGTGTTGAATCGCAATGCCGGAATTTCTTTCACAGCGTCCTGGGTGAATTTCGTAATACCCGCTTTGCAAGCGCAGTATACCGCGTGACGACTCGCCTGAATGGTAGCCGCGATCGACGCTATGTTGATCACGCTGGCGTTGTACTGCGCCTCCATCAGTGGCGCAAGGTTTTTCACGCAGAGCATCGGGCCACGAAGCAAGACTCGCCACTGGACATCCATTTCCTCCTCGCTGAGCGAGTCAATCGCTTCGAGTCTCGCCACACCAGCGTTGTTTACTAAGACATCAACAGGCATTGCAGCAGATCGAAGTTCATCGACCACAGCTCTGATAGAGGTTTCACTCCCCGCATCCATCGCGTAAAGAAGCGCATTACGGCCAAAATCTTGACGATGTTCCTCAAGACCTGATTCATTAATATCGGTGGCGACCACGGTCGCGCCACAATCAGCAAAAGCTCGAGCGACTCCTAGCCCTATGCCACTAGCCGCTCCCGTAACGAATACTGTCTTCCCTCCGAAATCGTAGTTTGCTCTGCTACTCATTTTATTCTCCCGAGCATACGTTTCTGCTGCTCTCCATCGACATGCCGTAGCTAAAACACAGGTTATAGGTTCGCTTGTAGCGATATCGTTTCAGATCGGCTTTCCAAACCCGCTTCCGTCCCGCTGTTGTAGACGGCGGAGCGCTGTCATACACCGTCCGAAGGGATGGGGCATCGTTGCGACCACCTGCCCCCTTCTTTCGGGTGGGTTTATGTGGCAAAAAGCTCGACACTATAAATTTAACGATAAGACTAAGAAGCAGCGGGCCTTCAACACGATGAACGATACCGCCTCTAAAAGTCATTGGTACTTTCGAAAAGCACCTGATGGCAATGCCGACGAAACGACCTTTGAATTCGTCTCCGAACCTCGCGAAGCGATCTCCGAAGGCGGCATTCGAGTTGCTACACTGTTCCTATCGCTAGACGCCACCAACCGCGTATGGCTCAGTGACTGGGATATCTATATGGAGCCTGTCCAGATAGGTGAGCGCATGCGAGGATTTGTTTTGGGCGAAGTGATCGAGAGTGAAAACAAAGACTTTCCTCTCGGAACTCTAGTAACAGGACTAAGCACTTGGTCGGAGGAAATCGTTAGTAGCGGAGAAGAGTTCACCCAATTTCATAGTAGCGGTGACCAAGATCTAGCCGCCGCCTTTGGTGCCATGGCTGTTGCCGGTCCCACGGCGCTTCACGGCTTAGCGGCTGTCGCTGAGATTCAGGAAGGTGAAGTAGTCCTTGTGTCTGCAGCAGCAGGCGCGGTTGGCCAGCTAGCAGGGCAGATTGCAAAGTTAAAAGGCTGCCGAACTATTGGGATTGCTGGAGGCGAGGAAAAATGCCGACGCCTACGTGAGCGATTTGCCTATGATGTCGCCATTGACTATAAACAAGGTGATATTGAATCACAGCTCAAAGAAGCTGCACCTTTAGGTGTAGACGTTTTATTTGAAAATGTTGGTGGAGAAGTTCTCGACGCGGGTCTCGCGATGATGAACGATTTTGGCCGTGTTGTCGTTTGCGGCTTGATATCGACCTACAACGCGAAAGAGCCCGTGCCAGGCCCTTTCATGTTCAGAAACGTGATTATGCGAAGGCTCAGAATTGAAGGCTTTGTCATACTGGATCACATCGAGCATTACCCGACATACCAGCGACAGATTGCCCAGTGGCTGAGAGAGGGTTCAATAAGGTTCGATGTTCACACCGTCGACGGCCTTGGGAGCGCGGTAGATGCAATGAATATGCTGTACTCGGGGGAAAACATGGGTAAGGTCATGGTAAAGGTTAGTGATCGCGCGCTGAATTAATCAGCAGCGCTTAAGCACCTTAGCCGTTAAGACCTTTCTTCGATGCCTGCAATAACAAAGACGCAGAGGCATTCAGTGTGGACACGGTCAAACGAACACGAAAGTCGGCTAAAAGATCGTCCGAAAATACGCGAGGGCGTTCAGCCGCGATCTCCAAAGGCGCTAGTGGCACAGCGTTGCCTGAGAGAAAGTCGGAGCGACTTAGCAGTAACCTAGGCGATCACGCTAGCGATGGGAAACCTATACATCTTTTGGCAAAAGATACGGTCATGCGCCCCGGGGTGAGTGCAGCGTGTAGCTCCGACAACTGCGTGCAGCGCGAGCGCTCAGTCAACGCGCTTTTAAACTCGACCGCACCGTTGTTTGTCGTGCAGGCTCCCGCCGGTTACGGAAAAACCACCCTTGTGCAACAGTACTGCTCGATTAAAGAAAAAAGGGGCGCAAAGATTGCTTGGATTCACTTTGAAACGCCGCTGAGTGATCCAAGTCCTATTCTTAAACTGCTCTACGAAGAGTTTGGCTTCATCCATAAAAAGTCGGAACGCTCAATTCGTCATTTGGCAAAAAAACTGGAGAGCCTCGATACGGGTGCAGTCATTGTCTTAGACGATTTTGATCGGGCTTTGAGTCCAGCTTTGCGGATGTTTCTGGCCAGGATGCTACCTCTGATGCCCAAGGAAGTGGTGGTGTTCATCGCTAGTCGGGCGCTTCCGTCACTACAACTCCCAAGGCTCAGGCTGCGAGAGAAGGTGGAAGTTCTCAACGAAGATGACCTCCGGTTCTCCCTAGCGGAGACACAGGCTTTTTTTCGAAGCTTAGACGCTATCAGCCCCGAGGATGTATTGGCGGTACATGAGATAACTGATGGTTGGCCTGCCGCATTACAGTGTTGCTTATTGCAATTTCGCAGAGGCCTGTCTCGAGGCCGTTCAGCAAAAGCTCTAGACGGGATGACCCAGGAAGTAATCGATTATCTCGCTGGAGAGGTGTTTGATGATCTTACGCCGGAACTCCAAGAACAGCTCCTGGATTTGTGCGTACCGCAGAGGCTTCGCGGCGAATTAGTCGAAGAGATTTTGGGTTTAGCGCTTGGCGAAGGCTTCCGTTTGCTCGATGATTTAGAGCAGTCCGGCCTATTCCTATCAAAGGTGCCCGTAGGTGACGGCTGGTACTGCTTTCACGCCGTATTTCGGCGCTTTCTATTTGACCGACGTGGGAGAACAAAAAGCCTTAAATCTTTACGCTCCCTACAAAACCACATAGCCGAGTGGAAACTTGAAAATGGCCGGGAGGATCGAGCACTCGTCCATCTCATAGATGCGGGGAATACAAAGCGCGCAACCGAGGTCTTCGCCCGTATTGCAAGCAAACTTGTCGCAGAAGAGCGGCTGTCTCTAGTGATGTACTGTCTCGATCGGTTACCGACCGATTCTTTGATCGAAGAGGAGGGTATTTTTTACGCTGCGGTGGTCACTTACTCCTTTCGGCGAGAGTTTGAAAAGGCGACCGCGCTACTTGCTCAGCGACGCGCAAAGCTCGAATCACAGCCTAAGAACAAACAGGCCTGGGGCATGTACAAATCTGCCCAAGTGTTCTTAGATTGTGCACAAGACCGAATCGTCTCCATGGGTTTAGGCAGCCGAGAAGTTCAGGAGCTGCTCTCTCCAGAAGATGGATTTCCCTACGCGATTGCGCTTAATGCCATGGCTTATTGGCTGGTGGCTAAAAGCCAATTTGACGAAGCGAAGGCGCTGCTCCTAAGAGCGCGCTCGCTTCATGAGCAGTCAAAGAGTTTGTTTGGTCAGGCCTATCAAGAGGCGATCACCAGTACAGCGCTGAGCGCGATGGGCCGAGCCGATGACGCCTATAAATCGCTTCGCTCCGCGGCGAGCGAGCTGGACGGGTCTTCAGGAGGTGTGATGGCGGCCGGGTCCGTTGTCGATGCCTATCTCGCTGACAGTCTTTATGAGCTTAATCAGACGGATGATGCAGCATTCGTTCTTGAGCACTCCAGTGCCTTGTTGGAAGAGCAGGCAATCGTGGATCCGCTGGCGATCAAATACTGCGTGCAGGCAAGGCTCCGCTATGAAGCGGGCGATCAGGCCGCCGCCGAGGATACGCTGGATAGAGCAATCTGCCTTGGACATCGACATGGGCTGGATGCACTCGTGCAAGTGGCGTACACGGAGCTTGCTCGAATACACACTTTGAATGGCGAGTACGAAAGGGCGACTAAATGTCTCGCGGATCACGATCAAGCGCTTTGCGAAAGTGAGTTGCTGTTTCACGCCAGCGAGTGCGAGGGACGCACCATCACCCGAGCGCGCCTTTTCGTACATACCGGTGATACGGCCGGCGCCAGAAAACTACTTATCCCTGCAGAGCGGGAGGCAAGCGCACTTGGACGTCGCCGCCGCCTGCTGAAAGTCAAACTGATTTGCGCGCTGGCATCGCAAGAGGACGGCGAATCCTCCCACGCACGACGCAGTCTAATAGATGCCCTTGAGCTCGGTGAAGCCGGTGGTTTTGTGCGCAGTATTCTCGACGAAGGTCCCAGGATCATGCGCTTACTCAAAGATGCCCGGGCGGAGCTACCTCGCTTACCAAATCAGGTGAGGGCGGATGCGATTCTCTGCTACATCGACCGGCTGATTGAGGCTCATGGCCATACCCCAAGGGTCGATCTGCCCAGCGGTGACGCAATGCTAACCCTGGATCTTGCGGACGGGCTAACGGAGAAGGAAATCATTGTGCTTAACCTCATCGCCGAAGGTCTGACTAACTTGGCGCTCTCTGCTCGATTGTGCATATCGGTAAACACGGTCAAATGGCACCTTAGAAACATCTACGACAAACTCGGTGTCAATACTCGAATGCAAGCCGTCGCTGTTGCTCGTCACCTGTGCCTCCTGGATTGAGGCCTATCGGATCTAGGGACGTATTCCCACCCCTTAGTACCCGCTAAACCATCCTTTTGGAGGGTCCGACCGACTCCTCCCCCTCGCTATGTTTAGCGTCTGGGCAGGCTCGGTTCGCCGAGCTTGCTAGACACAAATAAAAAGAACCGCATCTAACGATCCAAGGAGAGAACTCTGGTAAGTGGTCGTTCCCCTAAACGATGCGCTAAGGAGCGACTAGTCTAATGACCCGACTCATCAATATCGACAACGGCGGTACCCTCACCGATATTTGGGTCATGGACGGCGACCGGTCCTTCCATACAAAAACCCTGACCACTCCCTACGATCTTTCGAGTTGCTTTTTCGAAGGCCTTAAAAAGGCGTCTACATTGATCTATGGCCAGGAGGACTTAGCAGCCCTACTCCAAACCACCGATCACATTCGCTATTCCACCACCCAGGGTACTAACGCCCTAGTGATGAAGAAGGGTCCAGCCATCGGACTGGTCAGCAACGTGTCTTTACCCGAGAGTCTCGAGTTTGAAAATACAGAAGAGCAAGAGATGTATGAGGCGATCATAGCGGATCGTTTTGCTGCGCTCGACTCTAACCTCGGCGAGACGGACTATCGCAACCAGCTCATGGATGCGGTAAACGACCTATCGTTTCGCGGCGCACAGCGGATTGTCGTGAGTTTTTCCGGACAAGATCAGCTCGATCAGGAGCGGCGCTTCCGCAGCTGCTATACCAAGCTTTTCCCGCGGCACATGTTGGGAGCGGTGCCGGTGCTCTACGCCGGTAGTCTCAGCAGTGACGGCTCGTTCAAGCGACGAAGCTGGACTGCCGTCTACAACGCGTTCCTACATCCTTCAATGGAGCACTTCTTGTTCAACGCTGAGAACCGGATGCGTGAAAATCGGGCGAACAATCCACTTCTGATCTATCGCAACGATGGCTATGCAGGCCGTGTTGCAAAAACCATAGCCATCAAAACCTACAGCTCCGGTCCGCGCGCTGGTATGGAAAGTGCCCGCGAGTACGCGCGCTACTATGGTTTGCAGAATGCACATACTCTGGATGTTGGGGGTACTACTAGCGATATCGGTCTAGTCTCGGCGATGCAAGTGAAAACGGTTCGCCACGGGCTGATGGAAGGGATTCCCTGCTCTCATCCAATGACCGATATCGTTTCCATCGGAATAGGAGGCGGATCGGTCTTTCGCGTCGATAAAGGTCAGCTACGAGTAGGTCCCGAGTCTGTCGGCGGATCTCCTGGTCCCGCGTGCTTCGGCCTGGGAGGTAAGGAAGCGACAGTCACAGACGCACTCTTGGTGCTTGGACTCCTGTCCCCGGAGACCTACTTCGGAGGTTCGCTTGACATTGACCCCGCACTGGCCGCTCAGGCAATTGAAAACAACGTCGCTCAACCCCTGGGCATCGAGATCCCGGTAGCGGCCCATGCTATGTTTGAGCGCTGGGCGTCCGATATTGCGGCCGCGCTCAACCGCGTAGCAGAGATAGAAAAAGATACGGCTCTCATCGCATTTGGCGGCGGCGGACCGATGGGCGCTCTGGCGGTCGCCGAAAAAGCGGGAATAAAGAAAGTACTGATACCGGGACTATCGGCAGTATTTAGTGCGCACGGCATCGCCTTTAGCGATATAGCGCATGGTGCCAGCGCGATCCTGAACAACCTTAGCGACAGTGCCTTCGCAGAAGCGGTAACGAATCTTCGTACCGCCGTGCAACGGAATATTCAGGCCGAGGGATTTGAACTGGCCGACTGCGTTTGTACGCTGTCTTACCGAGCCGACGGTAAGGACTCTACTGAAATCGTCGACCCCAGCTGCATGCCTCATGAGCTCGCTGGTAGCGAATCCGTAGAGCTCGAATTTGCGGCGGTACGTCCAATGGCACGGGCCGAGCTTCCAGAGATAAAGCCTTTGCACGTTCTGAAACCGGTGATCAAGGGTTCGCGCACGATGTGGACGCCGGCGAATGAGTCGAAGGAATTGCCTTTGGTACTTAGCAAAAATCAGCAGCCTGGCACATCGGGACAAGGTCCAGCGGTGATCGAAGAGCCGTTTTGGACCTGTCTGGTCGGTGAGTCCTGGTCCTATACGTTCACGCTCAACCAAGACGTGTTGTTTCAGTTTAACGGAGAGCAGCAATGAAATATCTGGCGACGGAATATCTACAGATAAATCTGGATACGGAAAACTGGGAGTGCCGGAGTTGTGGCTGCGTATTGGGCAACGCGCGCGAGAATTTCAAAAAGTTCACGCGGATTTATAAACGCAATCCCCAGGAGATACATCGTCCGCAGCTAGATCCGGAACGCTATCAGTTTACTTTTTCACCCGATCCAAAGATCTGCGCTATTTACGAGTTTTACTGCCCCGAATGCGGAACGATGATAGACGTTGAGTACACCGTACCAGGACATATGCCCATGCACGATTTCGAGCTCGACGTGGACTCCTTAAAAGAGCGCGCATCCGGCGAAAGTGGTGAGCAACTGGCACCAGGGGTGGGCGTAGATGTCACTCCGATGTTGCGGGCAGGCGCCCACGATCACTCGGCGCCAAGCGACAGCTAGATTCTCCTTCAACAGTGGTGAGTGAAAGGCTATGAAACGTGTGGCAGTAGACATCGGCGGAACCTTTACCGATTGCTTTGTGTGTTGGGGAGAGCAGTTTCTGCAAACGAAAGCGCTCACCAGTCACCAGAATCTGGCCCTTGGCTTCAACGAGGCGATAGACGATGCCTGCGTGCAACTCTCAATCAGCAGAGAAGAGCTGCTAACCGGCGTTGATTCGGTTCGCTACGCGACTACTCTCGGTACTAATGCGCTGATCGAGCGAAATGGCCCCCGGGTGGGCCTGCTGATTAGCACCGGCTTTGAAAGCACTGTTCCTATATCACGGGGGCGCGGGTACTTGGAGGGAATACCGGCTCACCAAATACAAGACATGAGTCGGGCTAAGCGACCAGAGCCTCTAGTTCCCATAGTTTTGATTCGCGCTGTAAAGCAGCGCATCAACTACAAAGGTGACGTTCTCGTTGATCTTGACGAGCAACATACGCGCCAGCAGATCCGCGAGCTGGTTGCGGCGGGAGCGCAAGCTATCGTGGTTACTTTGCTCAATTCCGTTGAAAACCCAGATCACGAACTGAGAGTTTACGAGCTCTTCGAGGAGGAGTACCCCCCGGAAATGCTCGGTTCGATTCCGATGATCCTCTCCCATCAGGTCGCGGGCCGAAAAGGCGAGTACGTACGCACCTCATCGGCGATCGTCGATGCTTACCTACACTCCACGATGTACTTCGCAATGAGTTCAATGGAACAAAATTTGCGCAGCAACGGCTATCGCAAACCGATGCTCCTGGTACACAACTCCGGTGGGATGGCTCAATTGAACTCTACTGACGCGCTTCAGACGGTGCACTCCGGTCCCGTCGCTGGGATTCACGCGGCAGAAGAACTCGCGCGCCAATGCGACATTGCAAATATCGTTTGTGGCGATATGGGCGGTACCTCTTTCGACATCGGCATCGTTACCGGAGATGGGGAGAAGCACTATGACTTTAATCCAGTCGTAGACCGCTGGCTGGTCACCGTCCCGATGATTCATCTAGTCACCCTGGGTGCGGGGGGTGGCTCCATCGCCAGCTACGACAGAATCTACGAATCGCTTCAAGTTGGACCCGCGTCGGCCGGCTCGGATCCAGGACCCGCTGCCTACGATCGCGGTGGCATGAACCCCACAGTCACAGACGCAGATCTACTTCTCGGATATCTGGATCCGGATAACTATGCCAACGGTCAGCTAAAGCTCTGTCAGAAGCGAGCTTACCAAGCCCTTGAGGATATCTGTGACGAACTGGATATTGAGGAGCTGGAGGCAGCGAAACTCATCAAAAAGCTTGCCGATGCGGAGATGGGCTCCGGCCTTGTGCGAGAGTTGAACGCGCAGGGTTACAAGCCGGAAGAATTCGTGTTTCTTGCCTACGGTGGCAACGGGCCCTTGCACTGCTGCGGTATTGCTGCCCGAGCCGGTATTGAAAAGATACTAATTCCGCCTTATTGCACCGTCTTTTCAGCCTGCGGCGGCGCCGGTCTTAACCAGATGCACATTCATGAGAAGAGTGTTGCCCTCGGCTTCTTCAACAAAAATCTGCAGGCAATCTACGACAACTACAGCGAATTCAATGGCATAGTCGATAACCTTGCGAGGCGGGGCCGGGCCGATTTAGTTCGCCAAGGGGTGACAGAGTCGGCGATCAAGCACCGGGTCGAGCTCGACATGCGCTACAGCATTCAAAAGATGGAAGTCAGCGTCGTCGCGCCCAAAGAGCATCTTGAAAGCCCCGCCGACGTTATCGCGCTCATCGAACTGATGAATGAGGATTTCGCCGCTCGCTATGATCGTATGATCGTGTCTCCTGAATCGGGAGTTTGGGTCAGCACTATACGCGTAGTTTCCTGGGTCGGGCACCCTCCCATCGCCTTTCAGGATTTAACGCCCCCGACGGAGAAAACCGAAACACCAGTCCCGGTTGCCCAGCGCAGCATTTCAATCATCGGCCTGGAAAAGCCGATCGATGCACCGGTCTATGACGAGCGTGCGCTAACCCCCGGTGTTGTTATTTGCGGCCCCGCAATTGTCAACCCTGGCTCAACGACCTACCTAGTAGAACCCGGATGGCGTTACGAATCGGCTGCACAAGGAGCCGTTTGGATGTATCGCGAATCCCGCCATTGAGCGGCATGGAGAACCTGAGTGAATATAGATAGCAGTTCAGCGATAGAGACACCAGAGGAACTTGTTGCCCGTTTCCTCGGCGAGAATCGGTCGTTTCTCGCTCCCGACAAGGAGATCATGACCAATCATCATGTACATCCACGTACTTATATAGAAGAACGTGTACTTGCTCAAGCCTGGGATACGCATTTGCTATCGGATATCCGGACCAGCCTGCAAGCGGCGCTTGATGAAACCTATGGCATTGCGGAGATGACGGTCGCAAGCCCCGCAGCCTCTTGTGGCGACATGTCCACGGCCTACTTCACCGCAGCGGGTGACTTGGCTATGACCTCCACACGGGGAATAGCCGGATTCAGTGTCTGTCTTCATTACACCATTCGCTTTATCAATAAGTACTTCAAAGATGATCCTACGGTAGGCGTCAAGCCTGGTGATTGTTTTGTGGTGAACGACTGTCATTATGGGGGTATTCATAGCCCTGATCAGCATATGTTTATGCCGATTTTTGAAGGCGATGAACTGCTGGCCTGGGCATGTTGTGCGATGCACGAAGGGGAAGTAGGTGCCAAGGTGCCCGGTGGCATGGGACCTACGATTGAATCCCCCTGGGACGAGGGACTGCGGGGATCCCCGATAAAAGTCGTAGAGAATTATCAGGTCAAGCGTGATCTCGTCACTCTGTTACAAAACAACAGTCGCGAACCGCAGATCATCCTTGCCGACATCAAAGCGCGACTTTCCGCTTGCTGTCGTCTAGAGCGTCGATTTCTGGAACAACTCCAAAACCATAACGGAGACACCATGATTGCGTTTCTGCGCAGCGATGTGGAATTCATCCGCGATGAGGCGAGAAGGCGAATCCAGGACCTGCCGGATGGCACCATGCGCCAGACTTTTTATGTCGATCACACCATGCGCGAACCGGGCTTGGTGCGTCTGAATTTCAACTACACCGTCAAGGGCGACAAGATCATTCTCGATATGAGCGGCAGCTCGCCCGAGCTTTACAACCGACCCATTAACAGTCTGTTGTGCACTCAGTCAATTGGTGTGGCCGTGGGCATTGCCTATTACATCTGGCCCGATCTTCCCTGCTGCCAGGCGATCCTAGATAACTTTGAATTCATAGCGCCAGAAAAATCGATCAGCAACGCGAGTCTGGAGGTGCCGGTAGCGCTGTGTATCCAACCCATGTTCAAGGCTATCACCAGTGCGGAGCTGGCGTTCAGTAAGTTCTACTACGGGGCCTCAAAACGATACGGAAAAACCAAGGCTGCTTGGTTCAACCAGCCTCAATCGATCATCTACGGTGGCGTCAATCAACATCTTGAAACCGTGGGGAACATGTGCGGCGACATCAACGGCATGGCGGGAGGAGCCAAGTTTGACAGTGATGGCGAGCACAGCATATCTCCCTGTTTTGGCTCCGCCACTGATCTCGGAGAAGCTGAGGATTCGGAAGCGAATCTGCCGTTCATTTACGCGATTGGCAAAAAACTGTGGCCGGACAATTGCGGCTTCGGAAAATACCGTAGCGGCAATGCGTACCAGTTCGGTCTGATGCGCTTTGGGGATCAGCCCTTCGGTTTTCAGGGCTTCACCTCCGGATCCTACTTTCCCTCCACGCTTGGTCTGTTCGGAGGCTATGCGTGCCCCACTTATGCGGTTTGCCGAATCCGCGGCAAAAACCTGTTCGCAGAGTTCAAAGCGAAGCCGGAACTCTTCAATGCGGATATGTTTGCGCTGATGAACGAGCAACCTATAGAGGGGGCAACCTACGAAAGCCTAAGCAGCGCTGTGCCCTTCGAATTTTATCCAGAAGGTGAGCTGTACATGCAGAGCCAAGGCGCCGGTGGCGGCTACGGCGATGTGCTTGACCGCGATGCTAACCTGGTGATCAAGGATTTAGAGGAAAATCTGATCAGCCACAAAACGGCGACCGATATTTATCAAGTCGCCTACGACCCGAAGAATCTCGTAGTGGACATAGAACAAACAAAGCAGCGACGCAGCGAGGAAAAACAGCGTCGCATCGAGCGGGGTCTAAGCTGGGATGAATTCGTCGCCCAACATGTACAAACGAAACCACCGGATTCAATACCCTACTACGGCAGTTGGAACTGCGAAGAAGAACTTCACGCGGGTGCTTACGGCTGCGCACTGCCAGAGAAACTGCCTCCAATCATGTTGCCGGACCCGCTTGAGACCGAAATTGCTGCGCTGAAAGGAACGGTGGCAGAGCTGCAAAGACAGTTGGATCGCTGCAAAAGAGAATCCACCGATGCAGCCTGAGCTAAGTGAGCGGATCGAGCTCGCTCGCACGAACGGGAAAAAAGTAGTGTGCCTGCTGGGTGATGCGTTTATCGAAAGCACGATTCTGCGTGGAAAGCCCGTGCCGTGGACTCGGCCGAGCGAATACGTAGCTCATCATTCACAAATGCTCTCGCTTTTAAAGCCAGATATCACTGTATTTGATGTACAGATGTTCTATCGCTACTGGCTTGAGGAGAACTTTGGCGTGCTTGCGGAGATGCGCGGCAAGCAACGTATTCGATTTGCCCTCAAGAAGCTCTTGTCAATGGACGAGCCTCGGGCTTTGCTGAGAGAGCTGATTGGAGCCTTGCTGAGCAGCGTCTCTCAGCCCCTTCTGCTGTTACTCCCAGAGAACAATAACTTTGTGAACTGGGCAAACATGAGGGCCAATGGCGGTGAGCCCCGAGAGGTGACAGATCTCGATACGGACACCGTATCGGTGTACTTCGCCGACTTTCTGAGAACCTTCAGCGGCTTCGATCTTGCCGGCGTGATGCTCCAGTTACCGCAGCGCTCCGACGTCGGTGAAAACGTAAGCGAGCTTTACTCACCAGTACTGAATGTTTGCAAACTGTATCAGTGGTCCGTTGGTGCCCTAGCTCTGGCACCCAACTTCTTTAACGACGAGCAGTTGCCCTTAGATTTCTGGCTATCAGATGATCCACGCGCCCCCGGCTGCGTCCTAAAGGCCACCGACTGGGAGTACGAAGCAGCGGCGCCTTCTTCGACGCTCGTGTTTTCGGCAGTACCTCCCGATATAGATCCTGCTAGCGCTATCGATCAGATTGGTCGATGGCGGGATGCGGCCGCTGCGTGAGAATCGTTTTGCAGGGAGGGATCGGCAAGTGAGCGACTGTAAGGCCACCGACCAAAGTCACCCGGTGGCTTTTGGTCAATTACTTTGGAAACCCAGCGACGCCTTTGCTGCAAAGAGCAACATGGCTCATTTTATGAACTGGCTGACCGAGCGTCGCGGCCTTGAATTTCCTGACTACAACGCGCTTTGGTCCTGGTCCGTTAATGACTTAGAGGGTTTTTGGGCGGCAATCTGGGACTACTTTCAGGTCTACAGCGAACAGCCTTACACGGCCGTGCTAGACAGTGAGGAAATGCGGCCGGGATTGCGCTGGTTCGAAGGCAGTAAGCTCAACTTCGCCGAACATATCCTTCGCTGTGAGCGTCAGGGAACGGCCATCTGGCATCTATCGGAAGCGCGTTCTCTACAGAAAATCAGCTGGGACAAGCTGTCTAGGCAGGTTCGCATCGTCGCCACGCAACTTCGCTCCTTAGGAGTACGTCCCGGCGACTGTGTGGCCTCCATTCTCCCCAACATCCCCGAAACCGTGGTCGCAATGCTCGCGACGGTCAGTATAGGCGGCCTTTGGAGTAATGCAGCTCCAGAGTTTGGTATCAGTACGCTGAAAGATCGATTTTCTCAGCTAAGGCCGCGAGTCCTTTTGGCGGCGGACGGCTATCGTTTCGGGGGCAAGCTCTTCGATAAACGAACGGAGCTCAGCTCATTACTGCAGGAGTTGCCGGAAGTAGCAACGCTTATTTTTTTACCCTACATCGCGTGTGATGCAAAGCCAGAAGCAGGCGCAGCGAAAGTTCTTTACTGGGGTGAGCTCATACGGGGAGAAGACCCCAAGGAGGCTTTCTGTTTCGAGCGCCTCCCTTGCGATCATCCGCTTTGGGCCGTGTTCTCATCAGGCACCACTGGACTTCCCAAAGCCATCGTTCACAACCACGTCGGCGTTCTCCTTGAGATGTATAAGTTTATGTCGCTGCACCTGGATCTTCGCCCCGGTGACACGGCCTTTTTCTATACGACCACAGGATGGGTAATGTTCAATCTGGTGGTAGGAATGCTGCTTACTGGTTCAGCCATTGTCTTGTACGATGGAAGCCCGGTTTTCCCCGGCCCGGAACGCTTATGGGAGATGGCCGCTGCATCGGGAACGACGCTCTTTGGTGCCAGCCCGGGCTACGTGAAAGTCCTGGATGACCTTGGTTTGGTGCCGAAAGATCAATACGATTTTAGCGCTCTGAGGAGCGTTCTGGTAGGAGGGGCGCCTTCAACACCAGAAACGTTTTCCTGGTTTTACAACGCAGTCAAGGAAGATCTCTGGGTGACGTCTCAGAGCGGCGGAACGGAGATTGCGAGCGGTTTTGTCGTGGGCTGTCCGCTGTTGCCCGTATATGCGGGTGAGATACAAACCCGTGCACTGGGTATGGCAGTTGAAGCCTGGGATGAAGCGGGGAATTTTGTTATCGGTGAAGAAGGCGAGCTTGTCTGCTGCAAGCCCTTCCCGTCTATGCCCCTCTACTTTGTTAACGACGAAGACCATAGTCGCTACAACGCTGCCTACTTCGAAGACATACCCGGAGTGTGGCGCCATGGCGATTATTTCGAGGTAAATGAGCGCGGCGGTTGCTGTATCTATGGGCGCTCCGATTCAACGCTCAATAGGAACGGGGTGCGTATCGGTACAGCAGAAGTCTACCGGGTGGTGGAGGCGCTTGATGAAGTCGTCGACAGCTTAGTTGTTTGTGCACCTGTGAAGCGCGGAGAAGACTACCTGCCCCTATTTCTGCAGCTGCGAGAGGGACTTAGGCTTAACGAGGAGCTTCGGGAAAAGGTCAACAGGGAACTGCGCGCTAAGTGCTCGGCACGGCATGTGCCGGACGAGATCATTCAAGTTGCCGAAATACCCTACACTTTGACCGGAAAAAAACTCGAGGTACCCGTTCAGAGGCTATTGGCCGGCAGACCAATTGAGAGTGCAGTCAGCACAGCCTCTATGCGTAACGCTACGGCCATCGATTTTTTTACTGAGTTTGCAGCAAGTCTGCGTACCTGAGAAGACATCTGCGGTATCACCACGCAATGACTAATCCGAACAGCGAGAGCGCGATGAAAAAAGGGACCAGTGCCAAAACACCGTCCGTCGTAGTCGTCCGTTTGCTCGATCAGCTACGAACCAAGGGTGTTGCGGAACACCGGCTGAGGCCGACGATAAGAGACACCTGCGACATCACCTGGCAGTCAGCACATTCTTGGTTCACCGGCAAAACCAAGATACCTCGAGCGGACCTGCTGGCACGTCTGGCACAGGTCTACGATCTTGATCTGATCTTTATTTTGCTTGGCGAGGAGGACTCAAAAAGGATGCCGAGCTGAGTGTTAACGACGCTGGTTTTGGGAACGTCCTATATGCCTATGTCCGCTATATGCCGGATACGAGGCGGCAAACGGTTTTTTCGACTAGCAACAAAACGTTTTGTTGAACCGCCTTGCCACGCTTTCGGTGCAAAGCGATTGGTACCGAGTAATTGTTGGAGCGACGGCACGACTTCCGGCCTCGACCTCCTTCAACACCTTGATGATCTGCGACTCTTTGAACCCTGACTTGCGCATTAATCATTCTCCTTGCCGTAGCAACTATGGCCAACAACTCCGATCATGCGCGAAGCTGTTTCAGGGGAAACTCGCAGTTCGATCAGAAATTTGTCAACAGCGAGCCGACTTTAGACAGGAATCGCGAAAGACTGTGGTACAAACGTCTCATCAAATTCGAAGGCTACGGACTAGTTGTGAGATGCTCTATCCAACGCAGTGTAGCCTCAAGACACTCGCGTTGAAATATAACGCATTTTTTTCAACTTTTAGCCGTTTTTATGAAATTTCGCGTACCGTCGCAAGTACACGAATTCGGCCTCGAGCTCCGGCCTGAAAGTCACGACACGACTGAACCCTGAGGCCATCTCGCAGCAGATCAAGATGATCAGAACCGTCATTCAAAAAATCTGCATGGCGAAGGGGTTAACAGAGTGACCACCGTTATCAGGTGAAAGACCGCAGACACTCGCCTTAAATAAGGCCATGCTCAGCGAAGGAATAGGAGCCAGTCGACGATACGATCAGATGGTCAAGAACACGTATGTCAACGGTGGCAAGCGCCCTTTGCAGGCGATCGGTGATGCGTCGATCCGCTTCACTGGGTGTGAGCACCCCGCTGGGGTGGTTGTGAGCGAGTATCAGCGCCGATGCGTTGTTCTGCAAAGCGGCTTTCACCACCTCGCGAGGATAGATCGCCGCTCCGTCAATGGTGCCATAAAAAAGATTCTCTACGGCAATCATCTGGTGCTGGGTGGTGAGATACACAGCGCTGAATACCTCTCGCTCCTGCGCGCCGATACGAAGCCGTAGCAGCTGCGCGGCTCGTGTGGAGCTCGTAAAACACTCTTCGTTCGTTCGCGCGGACTCTTCGATGTACTGGATCGCAGCGCTAATCACATCATCTTTAGTACGAAAGTGATAAACGCGTCGATTGTCCGATCGAGTGTTTCTGTTTGTTTTTGATGTCGCTGTCATGTGATTCGCCTTGGTTTGAATGAGGCCCGTCCTCTGGGCGCAGCCCTGGAACCGGGCGAACGAGTCTGTGAGAGAGCCAGCGCTGTCTTTGGGTTAGGTCCAGGTAGGGGGTACCTCCCAGGTTGGGTGAGCAGCGAACAGCGTGAGCGCCGGATCCCAAATAGGCGGGGTGCCTGGACCCAATCCAAAGCTGCGCTATGGTGTTCCAGAGAAAGAGGAACGGGCCGCGGAAAAGCGTGTACTCACGACGCGATCACGATAGTCAGTTGTTTAATCACGTTTATTCGATCTGCTTCGGTTATCGAGGTCGGCTTCGACCACTCAGTCCGAAGGAAGCACCCGGGTACCGTACGTGAATTCACATAAGATTTTTCCAGTCATTCCGCTGAGCGTCTTTGTCACGTCAAGGGGGGCATCCAGACTCGCCGAAAGTTTGCGCCAGCAATGAGACGATCCCGCAGAGTCTCGCAACTAATTCGGTCGAGAAATGATGGCGTCGTCGTGCTAGGTCGATTGCTGTGAAGTCGTCACAACTGTTATCGCCCGAGAACGATGTTGTGCAGCCAAGCACCGGGGAGGCGCGTTTGATGACATTAGAAGAGGCCAGATTACCCTACAGCGCCAACTCGGTCAGAGCCTCCGAGATGCCTAGCGTGGGTGCACTGGGCCTATAAATAGACCCTGGATCATTTGTCTGCATCTCGGCGTTTGTTCAACCAAGTCTGAGCGCACACTGGTCTAAACGCGCATGAGTAACGGATGCGCCCTAGAGAGCGTCGACGGAGTCATAGGCACCTCTAACGGCCGCGCCTGTTGTATTCAAGTCGGAAACTAAGACGCATCGTGGGTTCAGGCTTCGTTTTTGGCGCCACAACCGCTGGCGGGTCGGTTAACAAAAAATGGGGTCAACAAATATTGACGTTGACCGCACAAATGAGTGCCCTAGCGTACGCGGGCTTAGTGGCTACTTTCAGTAGCATAGCGTACGCAGTTTATCTGCATGGCTGGCATCGCCAGCCGGTCGTCGAGAGGCGACCAGGTCACCGGAAGGTGACTGTGTATTCAACCCGTCGGGTAGTCACCCGACGGGACAGGCTATTCGGCATTTCTTTCGAAAGGAGAAAGCATGAACAGTCTGATGAATACGGTACGACGTGTGTACGGCTCTGGCGATGAACCCTCGCCGGAGTTCCGATACCCGATCGTCATTGCGCCCTCGGCGCTGGATTGGGTTGAAGGGCATCCGGCCCGGATTCGCGAGCTCGTAGAGCGCGCAGCCAGAGCCGTTGAGTCGCTTCGGTGTTTTGGTGACCGAAGTCGCTGGGTGGATTTTTCCGCTTCGCGCGACTCGGATGCGGCCGCTCCGTCGGTCAACCTCCGGGTCGAAGTGGTCAAAACCCGCAACGGGAAGGTGGTTCGCATTACGCGGGTGCCATTCACCGCAGTCGAGAAGGCAAGATGACAGTGAAACGTATCGCCTCGGGTAGCGCGATCAAGGTGTTCGATCATCATGATGTTGGTTAAACACTGGTCTTCGATCTGATCCTTTTCAGCACGGCCGGGTTGTGAGGCTCATTGAGCGTGTGGGATACCCTTGGACCCACTCAGATAGCTGCGCCAACCTCGGTCAACACACGACAGTTAAGGAGCCTTCGGGCTCCTTTTTTCCTTCAGCTTATTCTTTCTTTTTTTAAGCACACTGTTCTTTCGGTTTGACACACAAACGTGCGGCTTTATCGTGAAAGAACTTAGTGGCTACTGTCAGTAGCATTTAAGTGGCGGTTTACCCGCGTTCCCCATTCGGGCTTGCACCTGATGGGGGTAAAGCCTGGATGGTTATTTTTTCCTTGAGGAGATTACAACCATGGCTAAGAAACATCTGAATGCGTTTGTCACCGAGACCTACCAGTCCGGCAGTGAAGAGAAAACGAACTACACGAAAGTGGGCGCGCTTTTTCCTCACGAAAAAGGCAAAGGATTTACGCTTAAGTTACTCCCGAACCTTTCCGTTTCGGACGAAATAGTGTTTTTTCCGCCAAGTGAAAACTCCGGCGGAGACAGCGCGAACGCCAACTGATGTAACGAAGCGCCTGGCTTTGTTTGAAAACCCTGAACTTCGGTTCGGGGTTTTCTCTTTTACGGGATGCTAAATCCTGGGGCGTTATCTGTTGAAGTTTAAAAAGCCACCGCCAGGTAAATGACCATTCAGCTCGGGTAAGCCTCTGGCGATGGAAGGCGAGATTCGCCTTGACCTGCACGGAACGCTGCCGCGATTCAGCAGATCGCTAATTATGAGCGAGCGCCCTACCCTCTTCGCTCGCCGCGCAACCGTTTTATGAAGTGCTGTAGGTTTCCGTTGAACCCTAGCGAGCCCGGCCAGCGAACGCGCCGTACGTCCCGCTGGTCGGTCTGCCTTTTTCAGTGAAAGAACCGCTTCAGAATTGAGGGGGCACCCACTCGGTGATGGCATCATCCTGTTTGTCATCTCTCGGCTTTGCATCGCAGAAGCGCTGCGCCAGCGACCCAATGATGGTTTTCTTCGTGGTATCTTGATGATCTTTCAGCCATTGCGGACCGAGTACCGGCCCAAACTGCGCAAGCAGCTGATCCTTCTTGAGTCGGGAGAAGTAGTTCGAATCGGTCGGTCGCCAGTAGCCTGCAAAGTCAACTTTTAGCTCAGCAACGAGCCGGTCACTGATGTCGTTGCGGCCTCGAATACCCATATCGAGCGTCAGCATGGTGCAGTAGGTCATCAGTCGCTCCTTATCCCGCTTTCCGAGCTTGCGAAGGGCCACGAACTGCTCGCCTGCTGATGCCAGCGCCGCCCATTCCATCGAGAGTTTGTTACGTGCCGCGGTCAGCTCATCAAACGCCCTGCCCCGCCCGGTGTCCTCTTTGGACGTGTCGCAAGGCATATCGACCGCTCTAACGGTGGTTCCACTGCAACCCGTATACCGGTCTGTGATCAGTAGTGTTCGGCACAGGGAAAACAGCATCACGTCGGCGGCCGCCGCTGGGTCTTTGAGCAACGATGCCTTAATGATCTGCCGACGATAGGCCGCAAGATCGATTTAAAGAGCATTGGAGATTGGCCCGGCCGTATCGGTATCACCGCCCTCCCCTGCTCTATCCGCTGCACCCGGTGAGCCATCGGACTTCGCTGTTTCCTTCGGGATATCGCCCTTGCGCGCCAACCCATGATCAATGGTGAGATTTCCTTCGCCATCAAAACTCACGACGCAACCACCACACGCCCGCTGCTCATCCGTATAGGCCATATAGTCATCGCGCTTTTCTTCCAGGGCATCGAGCGCATCTTCAATACGCTGCGATTCGGTCACCAGCGCTTCCTCGTCCGCATAGCCCTCGGGCAGATCGTCGGTCTGGTAGTAGGCATCGAACAGTTCAGTAATGTCGTCGCATTCCTCGCGCAGGCTTGCGATTTCCGCCTCCAATTCTTCTGGCACATCGACGTGCTCGGCGGATAGATTGATCAGCGCATTACGCGCTTCAAAACGATCGTGCGTAATCTCAATCCATTTCCAGCCTGGTTCATCCACAGCCAGCTTGTCCGCAGCAGCTTGAAGTTTCTTGTTCGCCAGCTCGCACACCAGCTCTGCATCGGTCAGGTACACCGTGTTCTCAAACAGATCGCCGGATACCGCGCCCCCGGCTTTGACGTAGGACGTTTTCCCCACGAACCGACCGATACCGCGACGGGTATCGACTGCCTCACCCAGCAACCAGCTACGAATCGCCTGCGGCCACAATCGGTTCTTGAGTTCCTTAAAACACGCCAGCTGTCGCTCGTAATCATCAACCACGGTAAACGCCGCTAGCGCATCGATCTTTATCTCGTCTTGGCGATACGCATTCAGTAACTCCGGCGCCACCACGGCCAGCTTAAGCAGGCGTTGCACAGTCTGCTTGGCCACACCGAACCGCGACGCTATCTCAGCCACCGTTTGTCCTTGTTCCTGAAGTGCATGGAACGCCTCGTACTGATCGGCTGGGTGCATAGGGGTTTGATTGACGTTTTCGGCAAGGGACGCCTCGATCACATGCTCTTTCTCAACGACGCAGGGTACGGGGTAGTTGCCCTTGATCGCCTTGCGTTGGAGCAGGGCTTTCAGTGCTCGAAACCGCCGTCCCCCGGCCACAACGCCGAACGTGCCCCGCCCTTCCGGGGTCACGATCAGATTCTGCAACACCCCCTGACTGGCGATGCTCGCCTCAAGCTGTTTCGTCGAGTCTTTGGGAACCTCAGTTTTGAGTACGTTGCGCTCGGATAAGTGCAGCTTTGACAGTGGAATGCTCCGTGTCTCCCGCTCGCTCACTCCAGCCATCGTGGTCTTACTCTCTTTCGCTGATGTAGTCATAGTCATATCTCGCTTTTAGTTGTGTTTTGTTGGTTTCCACCCCCCATTCCTCTGGGGGCGAAGACCCCATCCGCGAGCGAGCCTGCGAGGGAGTAAAGTGTCGGGCTTGGGTGTGTCCAGGCAGGGGGAACCACCCGGCCTGCAGCGAGTAAGCGAAGCGCACGAGTGAAGGTTGCGGGGATGCCTGGACTGAGACCAAAACGGCACTACGCTATCCAGCGACCCAGAGGGATTCTTTGAAAAGTTAGTTCCGGCGCGACCACCGAACATAGAAAGATCGAGATTGTTTATGGACTGGTCGTGCTCTCGTGCCGTGCCCCACGTCCAAGCGAGTCGATCCAACAATACTGCTCCAGGGATACGCAGGGCTGGAACGAAGGTCCAGTCCCCATCGGGATGCAGCGCACGCGACACCCGGAGCAGCCCGCCCGGGCGCCCTCCCCCTCAAACATCTGGCGGCCACAATTGTGTGCTTTAGGCTGCTTGCTATTCTAAGAACACGGTTAGTAGGTACAGGACAATGAGACGTAAGGACACGCGTCGGTGAAGGCGTTGAGGGCTTGGGTCCATCATAAACACCGATTCGAAACACCGAAGGCGGCGCGGGCAGTCGAGCTGAATACGGCCATCAGCCAGCTGTATCTCATCGCGAGTCACGGGAAAGACGATTTTCAGCGGCTCATTACACCTGTTTACCTCCGCTTCGGAGAGCATCTTCGAAGTCAGACAGCCCTGATTGACACCGAGAGTGTCACGCTCGAACTCTTGCAACACACCATCAGGGCCTGTGAGCGACGTTCTTCATCACTGCTGCCAAGAGGTCGTCCCAACGTCGACTATCGACGCGTGCACAAGATCTACACTTACGCCCTCATCACCGCGATGGCGGTTGAAGCCTGTCGAGCGCTGGAGAAAGAACCACCAAAAACAGCCGAAACGGTGGCTGGGCTACTCATCCCAGAGGAAGGGATCAAACGTCTTCGCCACGACCCCGAAATCTGGCAGGACTGGATGGGGTTTTTTCGACCGACAGAATCGGATGCAGGCCTGTACGCCCTCGCCCATCCCTCCGAAGAAGTGATCAGATCAGCCGAAAGACCGCTGCAACTGCTAAAGACTCGCTCAGCGCAACACAGTATCGAGAGCTCGACGGCCAAAACCGATACACGATCCAAAGTCTTCAAAGGTGAGCGAATCCTCGCGGCCCTGCGTGACGCCATTGCAAAAGAATATTTGGAGGTCAATACACGCTATGCGCTGATCAACACCGACCGTCTGCGGCGCACTCACGTCCGGTCGCCGGAGGTGTTCCAGGCATTGAAAGCACTGAACGACTGGCCGGAAACGCCGAAACGTCTCGCGAACCAATTCGAGCGCGCGAAGTACGTATTTCGGTCTAGTAAGGGCAAGTCTACGTTCCGCGGGCGCCATGGCGCGAAGGGCGAATGGCATACGGGATTTGTCATCGCTGACTCTGTTGACCTTTGGCCTTCACAGGCCCCAGTGGGACGGTTCGGCATTGACGCGCCAATCCAGACACCCACCGCGCAAGAACAGGCGGTGACCAGAGAAATTACAAAATGAGGCTGTCAATTGGCTATCGATACATTAACAGATCGATCGCGACAGCCTTTTGGTGAACATTTCGCTGGCAATATCTCTACTCTTAAGGACGAGTAGCTACCCGTTGTGCATGGACACCAGCCGGATAAAGCCAGCCTGCCATGAGCAGGCGTAATCACGGTGCGAGCGTTTGAACAGCCGCTTCCGGAAAGCGGTCATTCGCAGGCCGGATACTGAACGCGCAGTTTCGACCCGATGCGGACGCAAAGTAAGCCCGTAGAGGACAATGAAACTGCCATCGCTTCCCGCGCCCTTGCAGACTCACCGCCATGTTCAAGGCGCACTTCATTAAATCCATGACCGCAATTTGGAGAAGCAAAAAGGGGGGCTTAGCCCCCCTCAAAATCAACTGAGCGAAGCTTAAAAGTCCGCCGTCAATGTCAGCGCATAAGTGCGCGGCCCACCAATCCATGCTGCGTTCGAGGCAATGGTTCCAAGGTATTCTTCGTCGAAAAGGTTGTTCACAACAAGATCCAGGCGCAAATCATCGAGAAAGTTGCCGAAGTCATCAAGGGAGACACCCGCGTAGAGGTCAGTGATGGTGAAGGCGTCGGCCGTCCACGTGTTACTCTGATTCACCTCTCGATCGCCCGTGTACTTGGCTGAGACCCCTGCATTCCAGCTCCCGCTAGCCCAGTCAAGGGCCGCAACGAACATGTTCTCTGGAATGCCGGCTACTCTGTTGCCGGGAACAATGCCATTTGCCCCGTCTACAGTCGTGTCACCCGTGCCCAGATACGTTGCGTCGTTATAGGAATAGGCGACATACGCATTCAATGAGTCAGTTAGGCCGAAGTCCACAGCCAGCTCAAAACCCTGGCTCTCGATACCCCCGGCGTTGAAAAAGGTGCCGTTGGTTCCTATGGCGAAATCGGGACCGGCGATTGTGTCAGCCCCAAGAAAGATGATGCGATTCTCAAAGTCGTTCTGAAAGTAAACCGCCGTGGCGCGCAGCCTTCCAGCACTGTAGCGCAAACCAACCTCCATCGTCTCCGAAGTCTCGGGCTCAATGGACTCAAAATCAGCCGCAGGCCTCTCCAGGATCAGGTCATTGAGGGCTTTGAAGTTTTCAGAGTATCCAGCGAAGGCTTCAAGCCCATCTACAGGCGTTTCCCAGACGACGCCTCCAGAGAAAAGGGTGTCAGAATCCGATTCCAAGCCTGTATTAAGGCTTGGATCAAAGTTGTCCTCACGATCAACTTCTACGCTGAACCTCTTGATGCCAAGAGTCCACGTCAATGCGTCCGTGGTTAAAGAATCCTGCAGGTACCACTTAAAGACTTCCTGCGGATAGGTTCGGTCATACTGAATGTAGTAAGGCTCAGCGTTAAAGCTAAAACCAGATCGAGTATCAACGTTGTGCCAATCACGAAACTCATCGCGAGTTTGGTCCTCGTACCAAATCCCACCTCGAATCTGGTTGTCCATACCCGCTACTTGGTGATCCCAGGTCAGATCGATAGAAAGCCCCGTGCGATCTTTCTCATAATGGGTATTGCGAAAAGACTGAACAGCCACAGCTCCGTCAGGGTAACAACTCGGGTCAGCGATCTGCTGCGCGGTTGCTGAAGGCAACACCCCATACCAGTTTTCGACAGTGTAGGAAGGTACGCAGTTCGGATCCGGTGCAAGTTCATTCCCCGCTGCATCCACGAAGAAGATACGGTCGCTCGTGTCCACATTGAGCTCACCCGTCGCCACGGTGCCACCAAGAAACTCCGACTGAGGGCCACCGTCCGGTGTCGCATCGATCAGGTATGGGGGTAGCCAGTCACCGCGCCCCTCGTTCTGATGGTGATACAGAGACGTCTTGATATTCAGGTCTTCATTGAGATCAAAATCAAAGTTCACGTAGCCAAGCAGATTCTCGCGTAACGTCGACCAACCCTGGCGAAACAGCTGATCTTCAAACGGGACGCCGGTCCAAACACCAGTCAAACCATCAGCATCGGGGATCGCATCGAACTGTGCCTCACTGTAGACACGTTGATAGTTGTCCTCTTGGATATCGTCGTAAGAGAGGTATCCCGAAATCTCTAACCGCTCGAAGGAGGATACCAACTTTGCCGCGAAGTGGTCGCGTTCGTTTTCTGCTGTCTGCGTATCCCAGTCGGTGGCATCTTGGAAGGAATAAGAAACCCAAGCACGAGTGTTACCGCCAATCAGGCCCGTGTCATAGCGCAAGTAGCCCCGCCGGGCATCAAACTCACCCACGGAAAGCTGAGCCCTCAGTTGCGCCTCATCCTCCGGCGTCGCTGTCATGTAGTTGATGGTTCCACCCAAAGCTTCGAGTGAACGAGATGCAATGTCTGCCGTACCCAGAGAAACATCCGCGTCTCGCAGGTTTGCAGGGTCGACATAACGGTTTGCTTTCGCACCGCCGCCGTAGTTTGAGCCGCCGTTGGGGATACCGTCTATGGTCGTACCCACTTGTTGCTCACTAAGGTTAGTGCTGAATCCGCGCACCGTGATGGAGGTAGACCAATCGTCAAAGCCGTAAACGTCGCCTTCATTAACACTAACGCCTGGCAGAGTATCGATCACCGCATTGACGCTTGTGAACGGTGTCTGCTGCTGTAGCATCGCCTCGGATACCACATTGTTTCCATATGTCGTCTTGGCTTTTACTAAAACCTCTTCAAGCACTTGGCCATTCGACTCCTGCGCCTGTGCCATAGCGCCCGATGCTGCGGCTACGGCAACTGCAAGAAGAGATGTCTTAAGAAGCTTCTGTTCCATACCTTTTCCCTCTTTGATCCCCTGATTTAGGAATTTGGGCGCAAAGGTACGTTTCGTTTATGAAGGATCAGTTAAGCTTGAGTTTAAGTTCCATGACAAAGCCGCGTGGAACGCGTGATTTCTGACCTTCCGTGCAACTCTAACATGCATTGATGTCGTCAGCGCATGGCCGATGAATGGAACTTGGGTGCCGGCCAAAGCCATTAACCCTGTGCTCGTCCAGTTGATTCTCTAGCGGTAGGTTAGCGACTTACCTTCGCGTGAGATTTGGACCGTCCTCAGAGTTTCGACCTCATAGCTGCGGGATGAGATGTTGGTGACTGATATGTAATCAACCGTCGCCACCTCTTTCTCCAGCCGTAGCCGGACGAAACCATTGTGGCGCCCATCCGTCCACTCGACTTCTCGATTTCGCTCCGCCAGGAGTCTATCCATCAACTCAGCGCCTTCAACATCAAAAGCCTGAAAATCGCCCGGTGAAGTGATTCCCGCGGTCCCTAGTTCAACTCCCATGGGGCGACCCGCATCATCGTAGAGTGAGTTCTGCCAAAAACTGTGACTATCACCGGTTAGCACCAGCAAGTCGGTCGTGCCTGCTTTGCGAGCAAGTTTGTAGAGCTCTTCCCTCGCCTTCGGATAGCCATCCCAAGGGTCCAAATAAATCGGAAGATCTAACTCTCCCAATCGCCGTAGGCTGTTTATTGTGTAGCCGACGGGGTTCTGCGAGTCGGTAACAAGTTTCTCGAAATAGGGATGGTCTAACCGCGGAGCATGGGTTCTTGCCATAGGGACTTGGTTGCCCAGTAAGCGCCAAGTACGCTTAGACCCCACCGACTCCTCCAAAGATGCCCGCAGATGGCCCTCCATTTCTGGGGATAGCATTCTGCGTCCAGCGGCGCCCACCGTGTCTTCCATGAATCGTTTTGCTTGCTCAGCGTCCAAAATAGAATCTAGGAAGTCTGCATACTCGATCTGCTCAGATCGGCCCGTATGCCGGCTCTCCAGCGTGACTAAGCTTGCTATGTCTCCAAACTCATAATGACGCCAGTAAGCCGCGCGCCCACTCGAAGCAGAAGGGTCTCTGATCGGCATCCACTCGTAATAGGCCTGCAGCGATGCCGAGCGTCGGTCTACCCAAGCGCCCTCATCTGACTGGTGATTCTCAGCACCTCCCATCCATGGATTGTTCGCCGATTCATGATCATCCCAGATCGGAACAAGTGGATGCGCTGCATGCATCGCGCGAGACTGCTCGTCAGACTTGTACTGAGCGTGACGCAATCGATAGTCCGCAAGCGTAGTAGTTTCATGTGCAGGCATATGCGGACGCCCCAAAAAAGCGCCGGAACGTCCTCCGTAACCATCTGGCCCGTACTCATAAATGTAATCACCCAGATGCAACACGAAGTCGATGGCAGGATCTCTTGCTATCGCTTCGTATGCATTGAAGTAACCAAATGGATAGTTTGAGCAGGAGGCGATAGCGATCCCGAGTGCAGCAAGGCTTCCGCTGGGAAGCGTACGGGTGCGTCCGGTTTCCGAGTGCTCTTCCTCACACACAAACCGATAGTAGAAAGCCCCACCGGGTGGCAGGTCATCCACCAGAACCTTCACAGTGTGGTCACGCTGTGAATCGGTGGTTGTGGACCCACGCTTCAGCGAAAAACGAAACTGCTCGTCTCTTGCAAGTTCCCAGTGCACAGTAACGCGGTTCGTTGGAACCGTAACACGGGTCCATAGAACCACGCTCGCTTGATCAGGATCCCCACTTGCGACACCGTGGCGAAAAACAGCACTACTTGAAGAGCTGTTGTTTGTGGCTCGCGCGACCATCGTGGTCGGTAAAACGGCCAACCCGCTGAACCCCGAGAGCAACTTCCGACGATTGATTAAAGGATGCATGTTTATCACTCCCTTGACTCGGGACTCTTTCGACTGGGTGTCGGAGCGAATACGGGCATCGCGACGCGCACACCCCCGCGTTTGCGAAAAAAGGTACATGACGAATGTGATGGATCTGTTACGCAGGCACAGCAAGCGACCGGGCAGCCAAGAAAAGTCGACATGGGTGGGCTCGTCGTCGCGAGTACCGTAAGTCGCTCTCGCGATCGCAAGTAGCCCGCCGTTTTCCGAACCCTCTGGCGGCATACTGAACTGCACCCGAGGCCTACTCCAACTTCAGAGTTGGAGTGCCATAGAGTTTGCCCGTGATTTTGTCAGCGGCACAACCCAGTTGATATCCGATTGCCTAGTTTGCGGCGCAGGCGGTTTATAGCCCAAGGCACTGTGAGGCCTTACCTCGTTGTAATGGCACCTCCAACGCTACACTAATATCTGTGCCTCCCGGAGCGTGTAGAAGATCTCACCGTTGAGCAGCTCATCTCTGAGCTTCCCATTGAAGCTCTCGTTGTAACCGTTCTCCCAGGGACTGCCTGGCTCGATAAACAGCGTTTTCACACCGAGCTTCGATAGCCAGGCCCTGACCGCTTGTGCCGTGAACTCCGGCCCATAGTACCTGCTGAGTAAGGCCTTTAAGGGTTGGCCATTACCGGTTTTGATGGTTATTGCTACACAACCAGAGGAACCGATAATGACCAACGATCAAAAGAGTACCAAAGGCCGAGTTATCGTCGCACTCGACATCGCCAAGAGCAGTCATGATGCAGCGATCCAACTCATCAATGGCAAGCGGCTCAACACTAAGATACCCAACACGAAAGACGGTTATCAGACGTTGATTGAGCGCTGTGGGGTGACCTCAGATCGGATTGACGTCGGATTTGAACCCACAGCTGATTATCACCGGAACATTGCTTACTGGTTGGCAGACGCAGGATGCGACTGCTATCTCGTGTCATCACTGCCCTGTGCTCGTGCACGCGAGATGTTGCATAACACATGGGACAAGAACGACCGCAAAGACGCCAGTGTTGTTCTCTACCTGATGAACCAGGGTATTTCTGAGCCCTTCCACGATCCATTGGTTAGCGGCGTGATGGATATTCAGGAGCTAAGCAATACCTACCATCAACTGCAGAAGGCTCGAACCCTGCTGCTGCATAGTTTATTCAACCACTATGTAACGTTGTACTTCCCAGAGATGGAGCAGTACTTCAACTCAAGTCGCGCGGAATGGTTCTGCCGCTTTATGCTGAAGTTCCCAACTCCAGCCAGCATCTGCCGATACCGCAAGTCGACTTTCATCAAGCGGGCATGGGATGTCGTGGGGCGCAAGGTGAACAAGGAGTCTTTCTTATCTCATCTCTATGATCAGGCCTCGCAGTCTATCGGCTTACCCGTTGCATTAGACAGTGTGGCTGTCGACACGTTTAGGCTTCAGTTAGTACGCTTCGCCGACATCACTGATCAGCGAGCCACTCTTGAGCGACAAGCTGATGGATTTTTATCGGATCGATCTGATTATCAGCGATTGCGATCGATACCAGGTATTGGTCCGATCCTGGCGATGATGATCATCGCAGAGAGCGGCGATCTACGCCGTTTCAAGCACTATCGCCAATACTTGAGCTTCTCTGGCTTCAATCTGGCTGCTCAGCAGAGCGGCGTATCCAAAGGGCAGTACCGGCTCAGCAAGCGTGGCAACAGCCGGCTGCGTTACGCGTTTTGGCTCGCAGCAACACAAGCCGTCAAAAGTAAGGAGAACTCCTTCCGCGAGAAGTTCAGACGATACATAGCAAAAGACCCTGATAACAAAGATCTTCGCCGTAAGGCACGTACCGCTGTCGCCGGCAAAATGGCGCGAGTTGCGCATGCGTTGGTCAAAACAGATCGTGACTATCAGGGTTATTACGAGTTTAGCCGTGGGACGTAGCTCTTTGGGCCGTCAGGGCACTTTGTGACCCCGTAGATAATGTTCGACGCCCACGGCTTCTAATAAATGCTATGTTGAGCACGTTCGGGCCGCCAGAGAGCGGACCCCCGTACACTATGGTGAGCACACTTTTTTAGCCGAGCATCGAACACAAGCTAGGTAATCTGGTGATACCGGACGAGTTCTGTATTGCCATTAATTCCATCGGAACCGCAGGTAGCGCGTTGTCCGAGCGAATATGTTCGGGTGGTCCGTATCGCAGGAACAGGTCGCTGAGCGCCTCCAGCACCAGTTCGTGATCAAGACGCCGCTCCGTGCGAATCGCCAAACATCGACGACTGAACTCATCGATGACCGTGAGCATCCTG
>JBCBZV010000266.1:0-2410 GCA_039815155.1 Pseudomonadota bacterium | reverse complement strand
TCAATTGGCTCGCCTGGCGAACTCTTGCAAAAACTTCAAGACCGCGTCTGGTTACAACAGTACACGGTGCTCACTCGGTGAGCCGCTACAGCGAGATCGTCACCTATGGAGAACGCGTCATCGTGGTATCCGAATCGATCCGCGAATACGTACTGAGTAATTATCCGCGCTGTGATGCAAGTAAGCTGCGGCTGATCTATCGTGGTATCAATCCGCTCGAGTTTCCCCATCAGCACAAGCCGCGAGACAGCTGGCTTTCCGACTGGTACCGACAGCACCCCCAGCTTTTAGATCGGCGGGTGATCACCCTCCCCGGTCGGCTCACTCGCCTCAAGGGTCATCATGATTTTTTCGAAATCATCGGCAAGCTAAAAACTAGCGGAGCTCCCGTCCACGGTCTCATCGTAGGTGGGGAAGACAAGAAGCGCCTCGCCTACGCACGGGAGCTTTATGACACGGTTGCCCAACAGGGTTTGGAAGGTGACATCACCTTTGCAGGACATCGCGATGATCTACGCGATATTTACGCAGTCTCTGACGTGGTGCTTTCTTTATCGCGGCAACCGGAGTCTTTTGGTAGGACTGTACTTGAGCCCCTCAGCGAAGGGCGTCCTGCCGCAGGGTATGCCCACGGTGGAGTGGCTGAAATCTTAGCCGCTCTTTACCCCCACGGCGCCATTCCAGTGGGGGACACAGACGCAGCAGTTGCGATCGTACAAGCCATCCTCAATGGCGAATTCGCACCGCCGCGCAAAAACACCGAGTTTTTACTGGAGGAAATGACCCGTAAGACCCTTCGCGTTTACGAAGAGCTACTTCGAGAACGAGAATAGTTAAAAGTCGAAGCGGCAAGACGGCACTTCTTAACGGGAATCGAGTTAAGATTCTCTGAGCAAACTCACTGGAGAACTCTGTGCTTCTTTCCCTGGCCGCTTGGCCCGAAATCGACAGCTATCTCGAATCGCGCCGTTCGATTGTGATCCCGATCGGCTCTACGGAACAACACGGACCAAACGGTCTGCTTGGAACAGATGCCATATGCCCCGAAGTGATCGCCAAAGCCGCAGCGCAGCTCAGTGAACAGCCGATGCTGATCGGCCCGACCTTCAACGTGGGTTGCGCCCAACATCATCTGGCGTTTTCAGGAACAATCACGCTGCGCCCCAGCACGATGATCGCCGCCATCCACGATTGGTGCTCGTCGCTTCGCCAGCACGGCTTTCAGCGTATCTACTGGCTCAATGGACACGGCGGTAATGTGGCTACGATTGGTGCTGCCTTTGCAGAAATCTATGCGGAACGCAGCCTGCAAGGATCAGATCCGCATATTCCAGCGCTGACACTTAAGCAACGAAACTGGTGGGAACTCTCCGGCATACCGGCCCTCTGCCAAAAACTGCATCCGGTCGGCGAAGGCTTTCACGCCACCGCGTCAGAAGTCGCGGTGACCTATGCTGCCTATCCGGACCAGGTGAAAGTAGTTGAGATGTCGCCAAAAATCGCGCCCGTCTCATCGTTCACCGACGCCAAAAACTATCGCGCTACCTTTCCCGATGGTCGTATCGGATCCGACCCATCACAAGCCACACCAGAGAATGGTCAGAAGATTATCGATACGGCGGCTAAAGCCCTGGTAGCCGATTTCAACGCCTTCGACAGAGCGAATGTTGCCTAAATGGAAAAGGCAGATTCTCTCAATGTATTTGGTGAAGCTTTGGAGCCCTGCAGCTCTGACCCGCTTACCGGTTTTTTCCGCGATGGCTGTTGTAATACGAGCACGAGGGATGTTGGGTCGCACACCGTATGCGTGGAGTTAACGCAGGAGTTTCTGGAATTCTCCCGCGGTCGAGGCAACGATTTAGTAACGCCAATTCCCCAATACGACTTTCCCGGCCTCAAGGCCGGTCAGTGTTGGTGTCTCTGTGCGTCTCGTTGGTTAGAAGCGCAAAAGGCCGACAAAGCGCCGCGGGTATACCTCAGACGCACTCATCAGCGCGCGATAGAAACCGTTCCTCTGGAAGTGCTCCGTCGCTACGCGCTCGATTTGAGCTAGTGGTAGATTTGAGCTAGTGGTAATTACTCCGTCAACGAGATGACTGGCTGTCTGACTCAAGCACGGTCCTGGCATGGATATCGAATACTGGGCTAATAGCACCGCGCTCATGCTGGCTGCGCTCCTGATCGAGGCTGGCGTTGGCTGGCCAGATCGTTTGTACCGCCTGATCGCGCATCCAACCGTTTGGATCGGAGCTCTGGTGTCCCAGCTGGAGCGATGGCTCAATCAGGAACAACATTCAGCCGCGAGCAGCATGATTTTTGGCGCAGCTGCAACGCTGATCGTCTTGGTTGTGGTATTCGTCACTACCATTATCGCAGTTAGGCTAACCGATGCTGGACCGATGGGCTTTGT
>JBCBZV010000265.1:0-2434 GCA_039815155.1 Pseudomonadota bacterium | reverse complement strand
TCTGCGCGTAACTCAAACAAAACAAACTGTACTGTTTTTATAGTACGTCAAGCCAGCGAGGAAAAAAAGCACAGTGACTAAAGTAATCCAAACGTATTCTTGATCAGTCCAGCATTGCTCTGAGCGCTTTGCTAAGGGTTTAGACCTGGCGCTGGATCCGGGTAGAACCCGTCTCAGATTGGGATCGTGGTATTGACGTATCAGAAACAATGATCCGTGGTTGGAAGACTGCATGTGCTGATGTTTGCGCGGTCGAAGTAATGCACCTTCGTCTGGCGGGGACAGAAGAGGCCGGTGAGATGGAATGCCAAGGGAGTGAGAAATCGTAATCGGCGCGACGGACGATTCCGGTCAACATGCCTTCGACTGCGTGTTCGGCCCGCTACCCAGCGGTCGCTACCACCAGAAGTTATATCACTAGTGGTTCTGAGCTGGCTGAGTAAAGGGCGAGCTCCTGATGTGCTCATCTGAGCCTGTCTGCGCGAAACGGCGGCAACGAGTTTGTCGGCGGCAACTTCAAAAGCCGATATTGCTCGCTACCACCGATCGTGAACTCGCAGCCAATAATCGAGGTTGCCGGTTTTGATGAAGATCATTAAAGAATGCTGAATCGAGATCCTCATTTCGCCGCGTTTTCTGCATTAAGCGAATTCAGTTTGTGCTCAGTTTCATCCAATTCTCTTAGGCGGAAAACGCTTTTGCGCAAGCCGGCCGAGCCACAAGTCGATCCGCATAGGCACTAAGTCTTGGAAAGCCTTCTTCAGTAATGATGCCAAGACGTTTCGACATAATGCAGGCGTGCCCCAGCATCGTATCCGCAGCCGTAAATTCGCCGATCAGATATTCACGGTCCCCTATGGCTTCCTCGACAGGTGCCCAAGCCTTCGCTAGTAGACGCTGTGCTTGGCCTCGGACCGTTTCGTCTTGCCGTTCCGGTGGCAGCAGGAGCGTATGAACAACGATGGTGTTGACCGGTGGCATAACCATACCTTCGCAATAGTGGAACCATTGGAGGTACTCGGGGAAGCGTGCGTCCTCGGGGCTTGGTTTGAGCTCCCCATTTTTATGGCGCTCTAAAATGTAGTCAGCTATCGCACCAGACTCGAATATTTTTACGTCTCCATCTTCTAAAACGGGAACGCGGCCCAGAGGATGCCGATCCCGGTGCTGGTCGGATTTAAGGTCTTTCGGGTGGAACTCCATACGATTTAACTCGTAGTCGAGTGCTAGTTCCTCAAGCAGCCATAGAGTCCGACTAGCCCTGGAATTCGGTGCAAAATGAAGCTTCAACATTGTAGATTCTCGTGGTGTTCAAATTTAAAGAGTACGCAACCTTCTCTACGAGGGCAGAGGAGAGGCTTAGCAAGATCGTAACCTGATCAACGCTGAACTTGATACCCACCTTTAAGTAGACAGTGTCAATATTCATGAGAGATTAGGTCGGTGCGGTCTGTGTGTCAATATTCGTCGCTGATGGCGAAGAATTACGCCGCTGCTGTTCAGGCCAGTAACTATGTCCTAGGCTAAATCTCACCGAGCCACTGGCGATGGCGGAGGCAAATCTCTTAGTGGAGTTAGGATGAATGTGCGTTGTTTAGCTGACGGTCTGATTCGGTCGTTGATAGGTCGATCAAAAATAGGGGAATTAGTTGTCGCCTGCGAGTCTTTAAATTTCAGAATGGTGTATTCGAACGCTGGTTTAAGCCTGGAAAGGAGTTCATCCTTCTAACTTCCTAGATTGATGGGATTCAGAAGGACTCAAGAGCTGATGTTTACTAACTGTCTGTGGTCTCCTTTAAACTGTTGAGCTTAAGCGAGGAGATCTATGCGACGTAGAGCAAAGAACATCATCAGGTTCTTGCTGCTGGCCCCGGCGCTCACACTCCTAGCCATGACCTATGCTCGCGCGACTGCTGCGGGTGAGTTTGTTTCTGCGGTCAAGCTCGATAAGGCCGAGGCGATGATCTACCCGGGCGCTGCTCGTGTGGGTGCACGAGAGGGCAGGGTCACCGTTTCTTTTGACGTCAACACGGATGGGACCACTAGCGATCACGCGGTTGAGTATTCGACCGGTGATGCGGCCTTCGAAAAGGCGTTGATAAAAGAGTACAGAAACACGCTTTTTAGTCCTGCAAAGATCGATAACAAGCCTGTACTAAGCCGGCGTTATCACAGCATGACGTTTTACATGAATGGGAAGTTTCGCGGCGTTTCGCGCGGGCTGCGCAAAGACTGGCGTCGATTCTGGGAGGCGATCGATGCCGCTGATGAAACTGATGCGTCAAAGCATGTAGAGCATATGAACAAAGTGGCTCATCGAAGTCTTGTCGACGAGCTTTACCTTCAGTTGGCCTGGGCTAGCTATTTCGACTTTGCAGAGAACTACGATGCGGCGCATGTTCGGCTGGATGTGGTGCATTCGCTTTACTTGGTC
>JBCBZV010000226.1:0-4080 GCA_039815155.1 Pseudomonadota bacterium | reverse complement strand
GCGCAGAGCTTCGGCTGCGTTCAGCCCAGAGCGAACGGCACCCTCCATTGAGGTAATGTCGGTGTCGTGACGGACGTAGTCACCCGCAAAGAAAAAGAGACGACCTTCCGTTGGCGGACGGTGCTCCCAGGTGCCGACATCATTCACGAACAGAGGTTGGGAAGCATTACGATGGGGCACGACATAGTCCATGCCGTCCGCAGTTGCGTCCGGAATGAACTGTACGATCTCACTCAGCAATTCGCGTGTAAAACCTTCTATAGATAGGCCCGTGAGAGGCTTACATGAACCCGCAACAAACTGCATCACGCTGCCCTTATACTTTTCTTTCTTGAACACTGGCCAGTGTTCAGAGATATCAAAGCCCGAGAGATTGTAAGTCGAACCGATTAAATCAAAGTGGTCTAGTGGCACGTTCGGTAGTTTGCGTTTGAAATAAATATCCATCGCGCCGAATTGATTTGCACGCAGATAATTTAGCCCTCTAATCGCAGGTTCTGCGTGGAACAACGCATCGCTCTGAAGGTTTCTTAGTACATCTAGCGGCAGGGCCATGATAATAGGCGTGCCACAAACACTCTCACGAATGGCTTTCGATCCGCGCGATGCACTACCTCGTTTCTCTTTGACGAAGTGCAGAATCGGCTGGCCAGCACCGTCGACCTCGATTTCGTCAAGCCAGTAATGTTGTTTCAGTGTCAGTTTTCCACCGGACTTCTTTGCGGCGTCCTTCGCTGCCTCGTACATTCGATCAATTAGAACCTCACCTAAGCTGCCTTTGAGCGCAGCCCAGTTCTTCTCCTTGATCACCGGCATCCATTGACGAAAGAGGTTGCGAACTACTCTAGAGCTAATGTCGTATTCGGGGATCGACAGCGCATTTAAGAAGAGCTGATTGAGGCTGACTGAGTCGAGGTCGTTGTAAATACGTGAGTAGAGAAATCCTCTGAATGAGAGGTTATCAACCTCTTCATCTGTGCGAGTCACCAGGTCCAGCAAGCTAAACAGCTCTCTATCGCTCTTTGGCACTGGCGATGCAAAGTCGTACGAGGAACCTCGTTGAAGCCCATAGTATTCGCCGCTCTCAAAAACATGCTCCGGTTTTATGCCAATCCTTTCCCAGAGGCGTCGCATGTTTACGTACCAGAGCGGGAATACATGATAGCCATGATCCGAGTGGACTCGTTTAGCGATGCAATCGCCTCGAACGGGTTTTAGATTCCCATCGTAGACGGTGTTCTTCTCTAGACTCGCGGCCTTGCCACCCAGTTCTTCCCGGCCTTCATACAAGGTTATGTCAAAACCTCGCTCGGCCAACTCGATCGCTGCAGTAAGCCCCGCAAGCCCGCCACCGACAATTACCGCTTTGTTCATCCTTCGATTCTCCTACGACAGGTCCTAACCCAAATACCGGCACACTTGTTGACCAATAGCTTAGCGGTAAGACGGTCCTCGACATAACTACGGTTAACTACGGAATCGCTGCTTGGCCAAATTTTTGGGTGACACTCACGATTCGGAAATGCTGCACGAACTCACTGTTCCTGGAGCGGCAAGTCTTTAAAGCAGAGTTTGGAGGTGTGTCGAAGTATGAAAGATCGAATGTCGCGTGTTGTAGACCGCATCTATAAAGCCAAAGCTGAACTCGATTGGGCTGCGAAAGTGCATGAATGCTCCCGTTCTCAGCACTCGGGGAGGGCGGATGCTTTGGATTCGGTAAACATGCTGGATGCGGATTCAGCGTCGATGCTAAGAAGCAGCGCAGATCTGAGCTTCCCCAGACTTATTGATGAGTCCTGGAATGATCTCCGTGCGATGGAGTCTGCCATCCTTACCCAACTGGAATTTATCAAGGTGAACTACTCACGCAGTCGCTTAGCCGATTCAGACTCTGAGCCTGGTGAGCCAAAGGAGCCCAAAGCAGCGCCTTCCGCCTTTGTTCAACGTGTCAAAACACTGCTCGACTTTACGCCGTCTCTAAGTAGCTTTTTAAAAGCGGTAGATGGCTTCGAGACCATTTTATCTGTGTGTGTTGAGGTTCACCGTCGTTTGTTGCAGCTTGGTGATGCCTATGAACATGCGAGCGCAAACACCTTTGATTTTTATGGTTTTATGCGCGATCAGCTACAAACTTGCCTCAGTAAAATCGAACAAGATGAACGAGCAAGCGGTCGGTATATTGGCGATCTTAGAACCTTAGGTAAGAAACTTGATGCGGAATTAAAACTGCTGCGCAATGGTAAGCAACCTCCATCTCAGTGGTCGGCTATTACCAGCAATGTGAGCAGGTAGCTAACCGCTAGCAGGCGACTAGGAGAAGAATCTGACCATAACTCGCCGTTAATCCTGAGTTAGCTAGCGATACAGCTCTCCTGATCCACCTTCAAACCACTTCGCATATAACCGTTGGAGTGTGCCGGTCTTCTCCGATACGGCAAGAAAGCTACGCAGATAATTCTCAAGTTGAAGACTTCCTTTGGCCAATGCTATTCCCATCGGCTCCACCGTAAGCGGTGGCATAGCTAGCTGAAGCTGCGCACGCCCGTTGCGGTTTTTCGTGTATGCGAGGATCGGTAAATCGGCGACCATTCCATCGGCCTTGCCATCGAGTAGCAGGGCTATTGCCGCTTCATAGTCCTTGGCGGCCATAAGGGACGCTTCGGGCAGTCGGTTCGTTATCAGATTTTCACTCGTTGAGCCTTCCAGCGCTGTTAAACGCAGGTTAGGTTGATTGAAGTTTCCAGGCGTATCGAGCTTTCGGTTGGCGCTCTCTGTTAACAGTATTGATTTCCCCGAGAGTACATAAGGGCCCACAAAGCTCACTTTGCTGGTCCGTTGAGCGGTAATCGTCATTCCCGAAATCGCTAGATCTGCGTCTCCTTTCTCTACGGTGCCCAAGAGATCGCTGAACGGTGTTTGAACAATTTTGAGCTCGACACTCATCGTGCGGGCGAGCTCTTTAGCAAGGTCCACATCTAAACCAACCAAGGTTTTTTTCTTCCCATAGCTGAAATTGAACGGCTGCTGGTCACCGGACATGGCAACGCGTAACTCTCCGCTGCTCAAAATCCGCTCTAACGCTGACTCTGCTGCCGCAACGGGGTGGGAGAGTATAAGAAGTAACGAAAGGCAGGTGAGGACGTATCTGCGGCAGGTATAGAAAATCGTCATGAGTGGCTCCGACCGTGAAAGGCGAGTGACACCTTTATTGTACTTTTCATCGCTGTGATTAAAAGGGAGGCACTTTTGCTGCGGAGTTGACAGTGGACGTGCATTTCCCGGGAGCGTTATAGGAAAAAGTGTAGGGGAGACACCTTGCCGTTGCGGGATCTTCTGTAAATAGACAATTCTTGGAACAGTGTTGCCCAGGAGATGACTTGAGCCAATAGGCCGTATCTTGCGCTACTGACTCAGATCAATCAGTTGCACCGCGTACCGGTCAATGACGCCCTCGCCCTGCAAAATGACAAAAATCTGGTTCCCATCATCCGCGAAGAAAACGTGCGTGGCGCTTACGTTTGCTGCGCCACCGGAAGCGGTGGGGATATCTGCGATAGGCCGCGATTCGATCAGGTTGAAAAACTGATCGCTGTAAAGCAACACACTGCCCATAAATTTCGCATCCGCACCCTGGCCGGATACCACGGCCCAGGTGTCGACCTCAGTGCTGTGGTCGGCCCACTGCACGCGCAACCCATCATCCACTCCGCCACTATAGGTCATATCTATCGCTGAGTCGCTGCTCAGATTGAAGGTATTGCCGCCCGCGACTACGGCGCGGTCAGCATCTTCACTTATCCAGATGTTACCGCCAATATTGAAGTCACCGTGATAGGGCGAATCGCCGATGGATGTGGGCGGGAAGGTATCTACGTTCCACTTCTCGAAATCTGAAGGCGACACGCCTACGTCTGCGCCGTACACCCAATTCTCGATGGGATGCATGCGTAGGCGGGTGTCCGCTCGCGCTCCACGAAGTGAATGAATCTCGTCGGTGGCAAAATTGAGTGAGATGAGATTCGACCACTGATCTCTGTTAGGCACCAGGTGAGCAATGTTATTGTGATCGAGCACAACGTC
>JBCBZV010000123.1:0-11860 GCA_039815155.1 Pseudomonadota bacterium | reverse complement strand
TCTGCGAGGTCATTCTGCCCGTTAGTAAGTTTCCAATCGAGCTATCGTTGAAACTCGATCCGGATCAGTGTCGCTTTATAAAACCATAACAATCGCCAACGGCAACTAAGGCCAAGTTATACAGAGATGCGAGCAAACGTGCGGCTGCGTTTCAACGTATCCGTGACGCACATCAAACGGAGCTCGCAGAAGACTACGTCGAGCTCATCGAGGACCTCATCGAGACGCATGGTGAGGCGCGCATGTTGGATATTGCCGAGAGTTTTGGAATCAATAAGTCGACGGCTACGCAGGCTGTCCAGCGCTTACAAAAACAAGGCCTGGTAGACGCGCCCCCCTACAAACCGGTCACCCTGACCGAGGAAGGTCAAGCACTCGCAGAAAAAGCCCGGCAGCGACACGAAATTATCTACGATTTTTTTCTTGCGATTGGCGTCAGCGAACAAGTTGCTTTCTCTGACTCAGAAGGTGTCGAGCACCATGTTAGTGACGAGACGCTTCGTGCCTTCAAGAAGCTCACTGCAAAATTGAAGGCTGACGGCTAGCCGACGTCTTAAAAGCTCGACGCCGTAATGCGGGAGCGAATGCCGCGATATAGCGGAAGTCCCAGCCGTGCCCTTACGTAGGAAAGTTTGCAAAGGCAAACTTCTACTGCTATAAAGTTAGCCTAAGCAAACTTATCCAGCAGTCACAGCAAACAACAATGATCATGTCACTAAGGGGGCCGTCCCCCGGTTATCTGCGCCCAATTGAATCGGCAGTGCGTAGGTACCAGTTTTTAGCGCGTCCGCTACTAGGGAGCGTCATCGCAGGTTTTTCAATGGCGAGCACCATCGCTAGCGCGCAAGTCTCCAGTTCGGAGCCTCTGGAGACGGTGGTCGTCACCGCAACTCGAATTCCTCAAAAAGAACGAGAAGCCGCGGTGCGAACCGACGTACTCAGCGAGAGCGTCATCAGAGGCTCGGGCTCTCGCAGTCTCGCCGATGCCATCTCGCTCATCCCCCTCGCTCGTAGCGAAAACAACTGTCAAAACTGCAACACCACCGAGATTCAACTGCTCGGCCTGCCCGGCGCCTACAATCAAATCCTATTTGACGGCCTGCCTCTGTTTAGCGGTGTGGCCTCTGTCTATGGGGTTGAGCAGATTCCCGCGCCCCTCGTTGATCAGATCGAAGTACTCAAGGGCGGCGCGTCGGCGCTTTACGGTCCGGGCGCAGTCGCGGGTGTGATCAACGTCATCTCCAAGAAGCCCGCGAAAAGCGAAGGAAGCTTGTACGGGACCTTCGAGGACCGCGATGGGAATCCCTACCAAAATGTCGGTGGTTACGGATCACTGGTATCCGAGGAAGGAAACGCAAGCCTATCGCTGTTTGGTCAGTATGAAGAGCAAGACCCCAGGGATCTAAACGGGGACGGCTATACGGAGCTGGTCGACAGGCAAATGGGTACCGGCGGCTTCTTGGGTCGCTATCAGCTGTCGGAAGCGACCAGCGTTTCTGCAAACTACCAGTACACGGATGAATCACGCCGCGGTGGCAACCGCCTGGGTCTCCCGAGTTTTCTTGCCAACATCTCGGAGGAAATCGACACGGAATTTCATCGTGCTTCGATTAGCCTGAGCCACTTTTTAAATGACGCCACGCAGGTAGAGGCGATCTACGGATTCGCGCACATAGATCGAGAAACGTTCTACGGAGGGCTGGGAGTAGTCGAGACCGACCCGGCTTCGCCGGACTTTGATCCGGATGCACTCGAAGGGGCCATTGCGGTCAGCCGCGATCAGTTTGGAAGCACAGATGATCAGTTGCAGTATGCAGAACTACGCGGTCTGACCACACGCGGTGCGCACAGTGTAAGCTTTGCCGCTCAGTACCGGGTGGAGTCGGTAACAGACATCAATGAAAACGCCGTAGGAGATCCGCTGAATACGTTGGTAGACGACGAGTTCGACAATTTTGGTCTCCTGGCTCAGGACGAGTGGACCCTTTCCGAATACGCGCGCTTGTTGCTTGGCTTCCGTGCGGACTGGAGTTCAGAGGTGGAAGATCCCATACTCTCGCCCCGGATCGGCCTGTGGTTGAGCCCCAATAGCGAGTGGGTTTTGCGCGCCAACGTATCTACCGGTTTTCGCGCCCCCGAAGTCTTCAACGAAGACATCCATGTCGATACCCTTGGCGCTCAACTGATTAGAGTGCTCAACGCCGAGGATTTGAGCGAGGAGACCTCTATCTCCTACTCCCTCGGTTTCGATTACGACCCACACTGGCGCAACAACTTTTTTGGCCTGGACGGACAGCTCTATTACACCGAACTCGACGACGCGTTCTTCCTTGGCGATATTCAGGAAGCGGCACAAGGCGGTCTTTTCCAAATAAGAAGCAATGTGGGTAAATCGAGCTTTACGGGCGCTGAACTGACCGCCACCTTGCGCCCATCGCAAGCGCTGCAACTTTCCCTTAGCACTGCCTATGTAGATGCGAGCTTCGATGAAGCCCAGGTGGTCTTTGAGGAAGACGAGGTGGTACTTAGTACCTCACGTTATCTCAAGACACCGCGCTGGACTGGAGTTGTACAGGCAGCCTATGCGGCGCCAGGCAACATCGATGCGTTTTTGGCCCTACGCTATACCGGTTCCATGCAGGTACTAAACAACAATTTGGGTACGCTGGCAGAAACAACCAGCTTCACCGAGATTGACCTCACCGCGACGAAGCATTTTGAGCGCTTCTACGGTACGGCGAACCTAGACCTTACTCTCGGTATTCGCAATCTCCTAGACGAGTTCCAAAGCGACTTAGAAATCGGTGCTGCGAGGGACAGCGACTATGTTTACGGCCCTCGTCTGCCAAGAACCGTATTTATGAGTTTCCAACTGGATATTTAATGAACGCGCGGTCCGCAACAACAGTAGCGGCTCGACTGTTCCGTGCCGGACTTTTAATCGCCGCGATGGGCGCATGGCTCACGCCGACGTACGCGCAAGAGCTGGGAGCGGAGCCGGCAGAGCTATTGGAGGGCGCTACTCAGAGACTTGATGCTGGGAGATTGATTAGCAGCAACGTCGATGCAGAGACCCGTCAGTGGGTTTTTTACTTCGGTGCCAGCTGGTGCGGACCCTGCCGCGCATTTATGCCAGATCTAGTTCGCGCCTACGAGGCTTGGCGGGCAGAAAAAAGGAGCATTGAACTCGTGTTCGTAAGCGGAGATGGAAGCTGCAGCTCGATGGAATCTTATATCCAGCAAATGCGGATGCCCTGGCCGGTAGTCGCCTGTCGCAAACGCGATTCGCTGCCCTCTGTTCGCGGGCTCAGTGATCAGGCCCTACCCGGTCTCGTGGTCGTGAATCAAGATGGGGTCGTGACCGACAGCAGCTTTTGGAAGGAGCAATACGGTCGCTATCAGCAAGTTCTCGCCGCTATCCAATAAGGCTGTCGCTGGCGCCAATGTTCCGCTGATCATGTGCTAGGGTGCGCTGCCCTTCTCGCTAGGAAAAACATAATGAAATTATTTAGCGCACGACTGCTAGTAGCGGTGTTGCTGCCCTTTTTGATGGCAGACCTTTCTCACGCTGCCGACGCTCAAAAGTCGATTTTAATCACGGGTGCCACCAGCGGCATCGGTCGAAATCTGGCGGAGATGCTTGCGAGCAAAGGGCATCATGTTTATGCGGGAGCACGTACTGATGCGGAAATGGCTGAGCTCGACGCTATTGAGAACATTACCGCGATTCAACTCGACGTCACCAAACAGGATGAAGTCGACGCTGCGCTCGTCACAATAAAAGATCGCGGGACTGGACTCTACGCGCTCGTCAACAATGCGGGCATTTACGATGGAGGCCCGGTACTCGATACGGAGATCGACGTTTTGAATCTCGTTTACGAGGTCAACGTAGAGGGGGTCTTAAGAACAACCAAAGCCTTTGCCCCATTGGTGGTGGAATCGAAGGGTCGCATTGCCACGACCGGGTCAATCGCTGGCACTGTGTCTTCGCAAGGCTTCGCAGCCTATAGCGGCAGCAAGCATTACATAGAAGCGTTCACCGACTCGCTGGCCGCAGAGCTCGAACCCCTGGGCGTCACAGTCAGCGTGATTGAGCCAGGCAATTACCAGACACAGATCCGTCGCAGTAGTGTGAAGCGAAGCATGGCTCGCACCGTGGCCGCCGGCGGCGTGATCACCGGCGCCATGGAAAATGCGTACAAAGCAATCGAAGAAAGAGAGCTCTCCCTTAAGACACCGGAAGAAGTGGCCCAGGCATACCAGCACGCTTTGTTTAGCGAACAACCCTTGAGGCGTTACGTAGTCGTGCCGAACGAACGCGAGCAGCAGCGTACGATCGAAACGAAAGTGCGAGAGCTTGTGGAGCTAAATAGTTGGGGTCCTTACCGCTACAGCGACGCGGAGCTAGTTGAACTACTGAGAGCTAACCTGAACAAGTAAACACCGAGTTCCGGACTACTAAGAAGACATCACAGCTAAGCTAGTTCCGACCCTTCCGACTTGCTATTGTTGAGCCAGTTCCGAGGGCATTTGATGAGCTTCATAAGCGAAATACATCGCCGCAACGTTGTTCGAGTAGGCATCGCCTACTTGGTGACAGCCTGGCTATTGCTCCAAATTGCCGATGTCGTCATGGAAAACATCGGCGCTCCGGCGTGGGTGATGCAGGCGCTGCTATTTGTGCTTGTAGCCGGTTTACTGCCCGTGGTGCTCTTTGCCTGGGTGTTCGAGCTGACTCCCGAGGGGCTAAAGCGCGACTCGGAAGTCGCAAGGGAAGACTCGATTGGCCACGTAACGCGGCGCAAGATCGACACGCTGATTATCATCCTGCTCGCAAGCGCGCTGGGCTACCTGGTGTGGGATGACTATCTCGGATCAGGTGCCGATGAGCTTGCGATTGAGGTGTCAAAAGCCCCGACTGCAGCACCCCTGGCGCCAGCAGACTACCTTCCGCAGGAGAAGTCGGTGGCAGTTCTTCCTTTCGTTAACCTGTCTTCCGACCCGGAACAGGAGTTTTTCTCGGACGGTATATCGGAGGAGTTACTCAACGTCCTTGCGCAAATTCCCGAGCTGCGCGTCGCCGCTAGAACGTCTTCTTTTCAATTCAAGAACGACAATCGCGACATCAAAGAAATCGCCGAGCTGCTAAAAGTGAATCACGTGCTGGAAGGGTCCGTGCGCAAGGCGGGCACGCGCTTGCGAATAACCGCACAGCTCATCGAGGCAGAGCATGGATACCACCTGTGGTCGAATACCTACGACCGAGAACTTACGGATGTCTTTGCGATCCAGGATGAAATTTCTCTCGCGATTGCGGATGCGCTGCGAGCCGAGTTGGAACTCGTCGGCGAAAATGGATCTGAGAGCAAGGTGGCGGAGACGTCAAATACAGCTGCCTACGAAGCCTTTTTGAAGGGGCGAGCATTGGTCAACAAACGTGGCAATGAAGCCATTACCGCCGGAATGCGAGAGCTGGAGAAGTCGGTACGCCTCGACCCCAACTATGCGCCTGCGCGAGCGCAACTGGCTATTGCGATCACGCTACTAACTTCTTCGTCCAGCTCCTACGGCGATCTTAGACTGACTGAAGTCAATGAACGCGCGGGAGAACAGATACGGGCAGCAGAGGCCCTAAATCCAAAGCTTCCTGAACTTGCCGCCGCAAAGGCGCTCCTTGCATCAGTCAATGGTGATGGCGACGCCACGATTCGCTTTGCGGATCAGGCTCTCACCCTCAGGCCCAATTATCCCGACGCAAACAATTGGAAGATTAACGAATTGAACGCTCTTGGCAGATTCCGGGAAGCGCTAGACGCAAAGGAGAGGTTGCTAGAAGTCGACCCGCTTTCGGTGATCGGACGGTTGAATGCAGTTGGTGATATTTCCCTAACCGATTACGACCGCGCCATGAGTATTGCCGAGTCCATCGCACCCCAATCGCAGTGGGCCAGCCATGGTGCCAAAGCTCAGATTCACACATTCAATAGCGAACCGATTAAGGAGATGGAACAGCTGCTTTTGGCATACGCGATTGATTCGCAAGATCTTCTGGTAAACGGAAGAATCACCTTACTGTTCGCGTCGCTGGACATGACCGACGAAGCACTGAGGATTGCGCGTGAGCTGGAGCCATATGTACAGGTGTCGAATGGGGAATTTGAAGCTGCGGAAGCTGCCTTTGAGCGACTGCTTGCGGCAGATCCAGAGTCGCGGGGACTTCGAGTGAATTTGGGTTCTGCCCGGTATGGTCTTAAAAAATACGCAGAAGCGCTGTCTGTCTGGCGGGAAGCGCTTAGGGAAACACCCAACGGTTTATTGCTTGAAGACAACGGAAACTATGTGCCTTTCGTACAGATGATTCATGCTGCCTTGCTTACCGGACAAGATGAGCTGGCGCTCGTGCTACAGAAAAGCATGCGAAATACGATGGCGGCAGCAGCAGAAATCGGCTACGACAACGCCTGGTGGTACGCTCAGAAGAGCGCTCTCGAAGCCGTTGCGGGCAACGATAATGCTAGTTTAGTGGCGCTGCAGAGCGCCGTTGAGAAGAACTTTGCGCAGACTCGTCTTCTCGACGAAGCCTACTACGCCCCTTTGAGCACCAACGAGTTGTTCCTATCGCTAAAAAAGCGAGCGAGCCAGAAAGCGCGTGACTATCGCCTTGAGATGAAGGCTTTAGTCTGCGACAGAAATCCGATTCCTGATCACTGGAGACCGCTGGCTACGACATGCGATCGTGAGAAAACCAACGAAAAACGCGGGTAGCTTCTCGCAGCAGCCTAAACTGTAGAAGGCCTATTTATAGCGAGGCGGATCTCCGGCCTATCGGATGTTTGAGCTTTCTTCTAACCCTCCAAGAACGCGGCTAGGTCTTTCCGGTACTTCGCTAGCGACTCCGGGTGCAGATACATCATGTGCCCAGCTTCATAGAGCTCCATCGTTAAGTTCCCGCGCAACTCCAGCGGTAGATCGATGTGATCAATAAAATACTCCGCCGCACCGAAGGGTGTCGCCATATCGTAGTAGCCCTGTTGCACAAGCACGCGCATGTGTGGGTTTTGTACCATCGCATAGGCTAGATCAACGGCCGTGTTTGGGACGGGGATCTTGTAGGAGGAACCCGGTTGCGCGTGGCGCTGGTCCCAGCTCCGGTAGAGACCGGCAGAACCCACATAGGTACGATCGGTTTTCACTCCGAGGACCTCCCGATAATAGTCGTTGAACGTCGCCATAAAGGCGGGACCGACCGCAGGGAAGAATGGATCATACTGGAAGGTCTGCGCGTTATAGTTGATCGAGTCACCGACAAACCGTGAATCGATTCGACCCACCGTTTTCCTTCGATCGCGCAGCACTTCTTTGGCAAAGGTTTGTTCGTCTACCCGCATGTCTGCTCGATCCCAGTAGGCAACACTAATTCCGGTGAAGCGGTGCATACCCTCAAGTACTTCCTGCCGCTCTTCATTGGATGCGCGATGGCCTTTTAGCAGCACCGGCGCGTAGACCTCTTTCGCAAATGCATCAGCGGATGCCAGAAACTCGGTCAGACTTTCTGGCTTGTCTTCAATCGCATCGTGATACCAAGCAGTTGCCGCATAGGTGGTGAAATAGTTGATGTACGGCAGATCGTTTTTGATACCCGCTTGGCCGGCGATAAAGTCCATGTACGGGGACACCAAAATGACGCCGTTAAGCGCGATGCTGTGAGAAGTAAGCAAACGATAAGCGACGCCACCCGATCGAATTCCTCCATAGCTCTCTCCGAGAAGGTATTTCGGCGAGGACCAGCGGCCATTATCGGAAATGTAGCGGGCAATAAAATTCGCTACGGATTTAATGTCGTTATCGACCCCCCAAAAGTCTTCACCCTTGGCCTCTCCCACCGGGCGAGAAAAACCGGTTCCGACCGGATCGATCATCACCAGGTCGGCTTTGTCCAGTACGGAAAACTCGTTATTAACGCGGCGAAAAGGCCCTTCGGTGGTGAACTCCGTATCGTTTACGACGGTCCGCTGCGGTCCGAGAATACCCATATGCAGCCACATGGATGCGGAGCCTGGCCCGCCGTTGTAGGCGAACATAATCGGGCGCTCAGCTCCGTTTGCCCCGGCCCTCACGTACGCGGTATAGCCAAAGTGCGCCACCGGCTTGCCCTCATCATCCTTCATTTCTAGGGTGCCGGCAGTGGCGGTGTAATCGATATTCTTGCCCTCGATCTGTACCCTGCCCTCGCTGACAAAGTGCAGCAGCTCCGGAGCGGGCGCAGCCGTGCCGGTTTCCTCGCCCATTGTTGCGTGGTTGTCTGCGTGCAATGCCAGGCTAAAGCTTAGGGCGCAAGAAAAAAGAGCACTTTCTATCGCGCAAAGAAGCTTCGAATTTACCTTCGTTGTTTGCTGGGCCATTCGGCTGTTCTCCCTATATTCGGTCAGCTAGGTCAACGGGAAGATAGAGTTATAAACAAGCGCTCAACTCATGCGCTCGCGAGTAAACTCTTTTTCGATTTGTTTTTGTTGCTCGAACCGCGCCGCGCCGCGCTTCTCATTAGTAGCGCGCATGCGATCTTTAAAGCGCTGCCGACGATAGTGTTCTACAAGCGCAGAAAACTTATTTGCTTCCGTCTCACCAGCGATAAGGGCTTCTACGAACGCAATATCGATACCCATGCGATAGGCGATACGGTTTGGCCTGATTTTATGCGCATGAAACTGAGCAACCGCCGCTAGCTGCTGTTCGCGATCTAAAACACAAACACCCGAGTAGCCATCGGGAGGGTTAGGGGTACGGTCGTCCGCGGTCGTCATTTCGCTCATCGAAGCAGTTACAACTGTCTAACAAATTCTGAGTTGATCCAGTGGACACACCTCTATGCGCCGCACACGCAAACGAGTGTAGTGGATTGCTAAAGCCTGGGCGAATAGCGGTTAGCTTGGGCACGAAACTGAGGTCGATAGATCAGAAGACCCGTTGCAACAGCAATTGCTTATAAGATTCAAAAAATTCGACAAAACTCTGTCGCCGCAGCGCGATAGGGACAACTCCATGACCGACCGGGAACTCGGTGGTTAATAAATGTTCAATCTAGTTCTATACTAGGCGGTTCAGCCAACAGATAAGAACGCGGAGGCACCCATGAATGCACCACAAACAGCCGTAGCAGCGACAGATATCGAAACTCGCATGCAAGAAGTCCTAGCTGCCCAGCGAGCAGACTATACGGCCGAAGGTAAGGTAACGGCGGCCACCCGCAAAGATCGTCTGCAGCGTGGAATAGATGCCATCATTAAGCATCAGGACAGGATCGTAGATGCGCTGAATACGGACTTTAGCGGCCGACCTCGCGAAGTAACTCTGCTGACTGATGTCGGACCGACCGTTCAGCCCATGAAGCACGCGATCAAGAGCCTCGAGAAGTGGATGCGTAGAGAGAAACGCTCCACCATGTTTCCGCTCAATCTTTTAGGTGCTCGTTCCTTTATCGAGTATCAGCCTCTCGGTGTTGTTGGTGTGATTTCCCCCTGGAACTTTCCAATCCAGCTGACCTTCGGACCCCTCGCAGGTATTTTGGCTGCGGGCAATCGGGCGATGATCAAACCCTCAGAATTCACACCCGCCACCTCTGAGTTGATGGCGCAAATGATCACCGAAGCCTATGACGAAAATGAGATCGCTATCTTTACCGGGGGTCCGGAAGTAGGCCAGGCCTTCTCCGGGCTGGCTTTCGATCATTTGCTGTTTACAGGAGCGACCGGCGTAGCGAAGCACATCATGGGCGCTGCGGCTCGTAATCTTGTACCAGTAACTCTGGAACTAGGTGGTAAGTCTCCTGTTATTGTCTCTCGCGACGCGGATCTAGAAGTGGCTGCGCGCCGAATCATGCTGGGTAAAACCATGAATGCGGGGCAAATTTGCCTGGCACCGGACTACCTCATGGTGCCGGAAGAAAAATTAGATGCCATGGTCGCCGCGCTCAAGAAAGTTACCGCAGAGATGTACCCGACAATACTTGGTAATGACCAATACACGTCGGTTGTTAATGATCGTCATTTTCAACGTTTACAGAGTTATATCGCCGACGCGGAATCTCGCAACGTCAAGGTAGAACCAATCAATCCAGCGAACGAAGACTTCGCGAGCCAGAAGGACGGCTTCAAGATTCCGCCAACCTTGTTAATTACGCCCCCAGAAGAGGCGAAGGTTCTCGAAGATGAGATTTTTGGTCCGCTGCTGCCAATCAAAACCTACCAGGACTTCTCCGAGACAATCGACTATGTAAACGCACACCCGCGTCCGCTGGCCGCTTACTATTTCGGCAATAGCGATACGGAAGAAGATGCGGTGCTGAATAAAACGACGTCCGGCGGCGTCTGCATTAATGACGTCATCATGCACGTGACGCAAGAGGATCTACCGTTTGGCGGCATTGGTCCTAGCGGAACCGGTTCGTACCACGGATTGGACGGCTTTAGGAATTTCTCACACGCCAAAGCGGTGTATCGGCAGTCGAAGTTTAACGTCGCAAAAATTGCCGGTATGTTGCCACCGTATGGCAAAGCGACTGAAAGTACGATCAAGATGCAGACCAAGGCCTAGTTGACCTAAAAATCGACGCCCGATTGCTCTCTCGAAAGGCCTGCTTATCAACACCACCCGTGGTCGATCCAAGGATCGGTCACGGGAAGGCAGCAGACTCTGGCTGCAGTGCCTTTCGCCACTAACGCTGTCCGCGGCACTGGCTATCTAGCTAGTCCCTCGTCTCTTTTAGCGCTAACACGCAATGCTCGCCAGCGAACACTCGCATTGATCTAAAGCGCGAACGCTTGCGCTATATGAGCAAGCTTCAATAGGGGTACACTCTTGCGTAGTCGATCCGTAGCCCGCTTTTCACGAACTGGACTGCTCACCCTTTTGCTTGCAAGCACCACCATAACCAACTCCCTTGCGGAACCGATCGCAATTGCCCATCGGGGAGCGAGCGGCTATCTACCCGAGCATACTTTGCCGGCGAAGGTACTCGCCCACGCGCACGGGGCTCACTTTATTGAACAAGATGTAGTCCTCTCTAAGGATGGAGTAGCCATCGTTCTGCACGACGTCCATTTGGAGTCAACGACAAACGTCGCCGCGATGTTCCCCGGTCGGCTGCGCGACGACGGTCACTACTATGCGATTGACTTCAGCCTTGAGGAAATAAAGCAGCTGCGTGCCCACGAACGGCGAAACCCCGATGGGACAGCGGTTTTTCCTACCCGCTTTCCGCTGGGGAACGGTTTATCGCAGGTGCCAACGCTTGCGGAAGAGATACAGCTCATCGACGGCCTAAATCTCACCCGCGACCATAGCGCCGGCCTGTACATTGAGCTGAAAGGTTTTGCTTTTCACAAGGCTGAGGGACAGGACCTGGCAGCGACTGTACTAAGGGTCTTAGATGACGCCGGCTGGGCCGATAGGAAAGAGTCCGTCTATCTCCAGAGTTTTGAACCGGAAGCGCTTCGCTACCTAAAGCATCGCTTAGGCACGGAGCTACCGCTCATCCAACTGATTGGGGAAAACGAATGGGCGGAAGACGGCGGCGTCGACTTTGACGCGATGCGGACGGCGAGCGGTATGGTTACCGTTGCGGAATATGCCCAGGGAATTGGACCCTGGATAATGCACTTGTACCTGGGTAAAGATCCCGCGGGCGGTTACCGTATCAGTGATCTTACGGAGCGTGCGCACGAACTCGGTTTGCTGGTACACCCCTTTACCTTGCGCGCGGATCAACTGCCGCCAGGCATAGAAAATTTTGACGAATTACATCGAGTGTTGTTCGATACGATCGGTGTTGATGGAGCTTTTACCGACTTCCCCGATCAGA
>JBCBZV010000004.1:0-70826 GCA_039815155.1 Pseudomonadota bacterium | reverse complement strand
CTTGGTCTCGTCGATCAATGGTCTCTCCTGACATGGTTGGACTGACGATCGCTATCCACAATGGGCGTCAGCATGTTCCCGTACTCATCACGGAAGACATGGTGGGCCACAAGTTGGGTGAGTTTGCGGTGACCCGCACGTTCCGTGGTCACATCGTGGATAAGAAGGCGAAGCGTTGATTCTGAGGCGATGTTTGATTGCCGGTTTCGGCGGTTAGAAAGGATTTGATGATGGAAGTTTCAGCAAGACTAAAGGGTGCACGAATCTCGGCTCAGAAGGCGCGGTTAGTGGCCGATCAGGTTCGCGGCAAGCCCGTCGAGGAAGCGCTCTCCTTGCTTGATTACAGCAATAAGAAGGCCGCGCATATCGTGAAAAAGGTCTTGAACTCGGCGATTGCCAATGCAGAGAACAACGAAGGCGCCGATGTAGATGAGTTGAAGGTGTCAACCGTATTTGTGGATGAGGGGATGACCATGAAGCGCATTCGTCCTCGCGCCAAAGGCCGCGCCGATCGAATTTTCAAGCGCAGCTGTCATATCACCGTAAAAGTCGCCGACGGCGAGAGCTAAAGCTTAGGAGCCGACCATATGGGTCAGAAAGTACATCCAACGGGCATTCGCCTCGGCATCGTAAAAGACCACACATCGGTGTGGTACGCCGATAGTAAAAACTATGCGAAGCAGTTAGTGACGGACTTGGAAGTACGTGAGTTCATCGAGAAGAAGCTGGATAACGCCTCCGTAAGTCGAGTGGTTATCGAGCGGCCAGCTCAGACCGCACGCATCACAATTCATACCGCTCGTCCGGGGATTGTTATTGGTAAAAAAGGCGAGGACGTTGACAAGCTGCGCAAGGTGCTCACTAGCAAAATGGGTGTGCCCGTCCACATCAACATTGAAGAAATTCGTAAGCCGGATCTCGACGCCCGGCTGGTCGCGCAAAACGTGGCTCAACAGCTCGAGCGCCGTGTGATGTTCCGACGGGCGATGAAGCGCGTTGTGCAAAATGCGATGCGGCAGGGCGCGGAAGGCATCAAGGTTCAAGTGAGCGGCCGTCTAGGCGGTGCAGAAATCGCTCGAACCGAATGGTACCGAGAAGGAAGGGTGCCATTGCACACCTTACGTGCTGACATTGATTACGCGACTTACGAGGCGGAGACGACCTACGGCGTTCTTGGCGTGAAGGTTTGGATCTTCAAGGGTGAGGTCTTCGGATCGGATGAAGACGAGGCCAATAAAAAGGCTGTCGCTGGCTAGGGCGATACAAGCAGAGAACGGAGTACGGTCAGAGCGTGGCCGCCGTTAGGTCCGATTAGCTAGGCCGACATAGGTACGGGAATTAACAATGCTGCAACCGAAACGAACAAAATTCCGCAAGACGCAAAAGGGCCGTAACCGTGGTCTTGCGCATCGCGGAAGCAAAGTTAGCTTTGGTGAATACGGTTTAAAGGCCACGGGGCGCGGACGGATTACCGCTCGCCAGATCGAAGCGGCTCGGCGTGCGATGACTCGACACATCAAGCGTGGCGGGAAAATATGGATCCGGATTTTCCCCGACAAGCCGATCACTGGAAAGCCGCTTGAGGTCCGCCAAGGTAAAGGTAAGGGTAACGTGGAGTACTGGGTTGCTCAGATCCAGCCCGGCAAGATGCTATACGAAGTGCAAGGGGTTTCGGAAGAGCTGGCGCGCGAGGCGTTTGCGCTTGCCGCCGCGAAGATACCCGTTGAGACCACGTTTGTGAAAAGGTCGGTAATGTAATGAAAGCACAAGACTTGCGAGAAAAGAGCGCTGATGAGCTCGAAAAGGACCTGCTCACGTTGAGAGAGGACCAGTTCAAGTTGCGGGTCCAGAAGGCAACCGGACAGCTTGGACAAACGCACTTATTGCGCGAGAACCAACGCAACATTGCACGTGTGAAGACCGTGCTCCACGAGAAGGCAGGTCAGTAAGCATGGCAGCGGAAAACAGAACCCGAACGGTCTCAGGACGAGTCGTTAGCGACAAGATGGACAAGACCATCACCGTGTTGGTCGAGCGCCGTGTTCGCCATCCGGTTTATGGAAAATATTTGACGCGCTCCTCCAAACTGCACGCACACGATGCGGAGAACCAGTGTTCGATTGGCGACCTGGTGACAGTGGCCGAGACTCGACCAATTTCTAAAAGTAAGACTTGGAATCTGGTAGAGGTGCTAGAGAAGGCAGAGAAGATCGGCGCCACAGACCTGGCAGGTGCTGCCGAGGGTGAAGCGCAATGATCCAAACACAGTCTTATCTGGAAGTAGCTGACAACAGCGGTGCCCGCCGCGTCATGTGCATTAAGGTGCTCGGCGGTTCAAAGCGTCGCTATGCGCGTGTGGGCGATCTTATTAAGGTCACGGTAAAGGAAGCTATCCCTAGGGGTAAAGTTAAAAAAGGCCAAGTGATGACCGCCGTAGTGGTGCGAACCAAAAAAGGTGTCCGACGGCCAGACGGTTCGCTCATCAAGTTTGATGACAATGCTGCCGTTCTCTTGAACAACCAGGAAGCGCCGATCGGTACCCGTATTTTTGGTCCGGTTACTCGTGAACTGCGAGGTGAGAAGTTCATGAAAATTATCTCGCTCGCGCCGGAAGTGATTTAAAGAAAAGGTCTTAAGTGGTTCGAGAAAAGGCAGTTTAACGCAAGCGCGGATCAGTCAACTCTCGAGCATGGGAAGCAAAAATGGAAAAAATCAAACGCGACGATGAAGTAGTTGTGCTCGCCGGTAAGGACAAAGGCAAGCGCGGCAAAGTGCGCCAAATTGTTGATCAGGATCGGGTCGTAGTTTCCGGTATCAATATGATCAAGAAGCACACACGCCCTAATCCGCAAGCGGGTATCCAGGGTGGGATTGTTGAAAAGGAAGCGCCGATTCAAAAATCCAACATTGCGATTTTTAACCCGGAAACCAGCAAAGCGGATCGCGTAGGTTTTCGGTTGGAAGATGGCAAGAGGGTTCGCTTCTTCAAGTCCAATGGCGCAGCAGTAGACGCCTAAAGAACAGGTATTGGTAGATGGCAACGCTAAGAGACAGATACCAGAGCGAGATAGCGCCCAAGCTCAAAGAGGAGCTTGGACTCGACAACGTAATGGAAGTACCTCGTATCACCAAGATCACTCTCAACATGGGTGTCGGTGAGGCCGTTGGTGATAAGAAAGTAATGGAAAATGCCCTTGCGGATATGACCAAGATTGCTGGGCAGAAGCCCGTAGTTACGGTCGCCCGGAAGTCAATTGCCGGTTTCAAAATCCGGGATGGCTGGCCGATCGGTTGCAAAGTGACCTTGCGGCGTGAACGCATGTACGAGTTTCTCGAACGTTTAATCAGCATCGCCATTCCCCGAGTTCGGGATTTCCGCGGCATCAACGCCAAGTCCTTTGACGGGCGTGGAAATTTCGCCATGGGCGTAACGGAGCAGATTATCTTTCCCGAGATTAACTACGACGAGGTAGACGCTCTACGTGGTATGGACATCACGATTACGACTAGCGCGCGCAACGATGATGAGGGGCGAGCTCTCCTGCGTGCATTTAACTTTCCGCTGAAGGGATAGAAGCGCATATGGCCAAGAAGTCAATGATCGCGCGTGAAGCGAAGCGCAGCCGCACGGTAGCGCGCTACGCCAAGAAGAGAGCTGAAATCAAAGCCGTTTTGAATAGCTCTGCCGCGACCGAAGAGGAAAAATGGGCTGCACGCGTAGAGCTGCAAAAACTGCCGCGAAACGCGAGTCCTGTACGACAACAGCGTCGTTGCCAGGTTACCGGACGCCCACACGCGGTGTACCGCAAATTTGGGCTTTGCCGGAACAAACTGCGCGAAGCGGCCATGCGCGGTGACGTGCCCGGTCTCGTAAAGGCGAGCTGGTAGCCAGCCAAGTCGGCCTACGGGCCGAGAGTAGGGAAGAAGCTCTAGTAGGCTGAGAAGCTGGGAGTAAAAGATTTATGAGTATGCAAGATCCTTTGTCCGACATGCTGACGCGAATTCGCAATGCGCAGATGGCAGGCAAAACACAAGTTGAAATGCCGGGTTCAAAGCTCAAGGCAGCCGTTGCCAAGGTACTAGCTGACGAAGGCTATATTGGAGGCTACGAAGCACGCGTTGATGGCGTAAAGCCACGCCTGGCGCTTGAACTTAAGTACTTCCAAGGGAAACCGGTTATTGCGGAAATCGACCGTGCAAGCAAGCCTAGCCTGCGCCGTTACTCCGGGAAAGACGGTCTTCCAAGCGTACGCGGCGGTCTTGGGATAGCGATTATTTCCACTTCTCAAGGCGTTATGACGGATCGGGCTGCACGTGCCGCAGGTGTCGGTGGCGAGGTGCTGTGTACAGTCTTCTAAAGGCTGGAACGTGGCTGCATTGAAAATTACGAGGTAGTTAAGAGCATGTCTCGAGTTGCTAATAACCCAGTTGCCCTACCTTCGGGCGTAGAGCTTAGCGTCGGCGACGGCGAAGTTCGCGTCAAGGGAGCAAAAGGCGCGCTCACCATGTCCTTACATGCGGGTGTAGATGTCAAAAGCGAAGATGGCAGTGTGACCTTTGCCTACTCAGACGAAGCCGCAAAGGCAATGGCCGGCACTACGCGAGCGCTTGTTAACAATATGGTCAAAGGTGTTTCTGAGGGCTTTGAAAAAAAGCTTGTGCTGAACGGCGTTGGTTATCGAGCAAAAGCCAGTGGGAAGACCGTGAACCTAACGATCGGCCTATCGCATCCGGTGGACTATGAGCTCCCCGAGGGCCTTAGTGCGGAGACGCCAAGTCAGACAGAGATTGTTATCAAGGGCGTCGACAAGCAAGCGGTTGGTCAAGCAGCTGCGAAGATTCGCAGCTTCCGTCCGCCGGAGCCCTATAAAGGGAAGGGCATTCGCTACGCGGATGAGTACGTACGCCGTAAGGAAGCTAAGAAGAAGTAGCGCGGTCTGCTCGCTGAGCAAGATTGGAAAGACGTAAGAGCGGTTATTGAGAGAGAGCACAGTCAGAATGAGTGGAAAAAACGATTCAAGACTCCGACGAGCGCGCAAGTCCCGTCAACGCATGCGCACGCAGGGCGTCAACCGTTTGAGTGTGCATCGGACTCCGCGACATATCTATGCGCAAGTGTTCGCTGCGGCAGGCGACACCGTTCTAGCGAGTGCTTCTACTTTAGATGGCAGCCTGCGCAGCGGGGCAACGGGCAATATGGAAGCGGCGGCGGCTGTTGGCAAGCTCGTCGCTGAGCGGGCTAAGGATGCGGGTATCAGTAAGGTTGCTTTCGACCGCAGCGGTTACAAGTACCACGGTCGAGTAAAAGCGCTAGCGGACGCGGCGCGTGAAGGCGGACTGGAATTCTAGGAACAGCACATGGCGTTTAACGATCAAAAGCAGCAAGACGGCGATCTCCAGGAGAAACTGGTCCAGGTAAACCGGGTCGCAAAGGTGGTCAAAGGCGGACGTATTTTTGGTTTCACCGCCCTCACCGTGGTGGGAGACGGTAACGGTCGCGTCGGATTTGGACGTGGTAAAGCGCGTGAAGTACCTGTGGCTATCCAAAAGGCAATGGAATCCGCGCGGCGAAATATGATTAACGTGGATCTTGATAACGGCACCTTGCAGTACCCGATTAAGGCTCGTCATGGAGCTTCAAAGGTCTACATGCAGCCGGCTTCCGAAGGTACGGGAGTGATTGCGGGCGGAGCCATGCGAGCCGTTTTGGAGCTGGCAGGCGTGCATAACGTCCTCGCAAAATGCTATGGCTCGACCAATCCGGTGAACGTCGTACGCGCAACCTTTAATGGATTGCGGGATATGGCATCTCCCGAAAGCGTAGCCGCCAAGCGCGGTAAAACAGTTGAAGAAATCTACGGCTAGTAGGGCCGCTTACAAACAAACAGCGGTCGATCTGAGTCGATAGATTTTAGAGAGATCTGAATTGTAGCTGCGGCAAGCTTAAGCGCCAGCGACATAAGATGGTAATTGAAATGGCAGACACAAAAAGCACTGCGACGGTTGGGACCGTAAAAGTTACTCAGATCAAGAGTACTAATGGTCGTTTGCAAAATCACAAAGCCTGCATTGCAGGTCTGGGACTGCGGCGCATTGGGCACACTGTCGAGGTGGAAGACACACCTTCGGTCCGGGGCATGATCAACAAGGTTAGCTACCTTGTGCGAGTGGAGGAACAGGCATGAGTGACACCATGCGATTAAACAGCTTGAGTCCGGCACCGGGTTCTCGTCGCGCGGCTAAACGAGTAGGACGCGGCATCGGCAGCGGCTATGGAAAAACAGCTGGCAGAGGTCACAAGGGTCAAAAAGCTCGTTCTGGAGGCAAGGTTGCACCAGGATTTGAGGGCGGGCAAATGCCTCTCCAAAAGCGCCTTCCGAAGTACGGATTTACTTCGCGTATCGCGCGAACCACCGCGCAAATTCGGCTTAACGAACTCGCGCAGGTGGCCGGCGACGTTGTAGACCTTCAAACCCTCAAAGATGCGGACGTGATTCGGGACGACATACAGCGGGTTCGTGTTTTCTTGTCCGGTGAGCTTAATCGTGCGATCACCGTGAAAGGACTTGCGGTCAGCAAGGGTGCGCGCGAGGCCATCGAGAAGGCCGGTGGCACGATCGAGGAATAACCAGCGTTGGGCTAATTAAGCATTTAGCTCAGTTCATCTCCGTACAAATGCAAACGAACTACGAATCAAAGGGATTTTTTAGGCAAGATGGCTGAGCCAGGATCAGCAAACTTATCTGGAAACAAAGCGGGCCTAGGCGAGCTATTTGCTCGCCTTCGTTTTGTATTGATGGCGATTATTGTCTACCGCATCGGAACGCATATTCCCGTGCCTGGGATAGACCCTAATCAGCTTGCCGCACTGTTTAACCAAAATCAGGGAACGATCCTTGGATTGGCAAATATGTTTTCCGGCGGTGCGCTAGAGCGTATGAGCATTCTTGCGCTCGGCATCATGCCTTACATATCTGCATCGATCATTATGCAACTGATGTCGGCGGTGACCCCGCAGTTAGAGCAGCTTAAGAAAGAGGGCGAGGCCGGGCGCCGTAAAATTAGCCAGTACACGCGCTATCTAACTGTTGCCTTAGCTATTGTGCAGGCGACCGGTATGACCGTGGGTATGGCGAATCAGGGTATGAGCTACAACACAGGCCTACTCTTTTTCGTCATCGCGATTACCTCGCTGGTGACCGGTGCTGTATTCATGATGTGGCTTGGTGAGCAAATCACGGAAAAAGGCGTCGGCAATGGCATCTCCCTGCTCATTTTCGCCGGTATCGTAGCAGGACTCCCTTCCGCTATTGGTCAATCTCTAGAACAAGCTCGCCAGGGTGAGATTAATATCCTGGTATTGCTGATGATTCTGGCGCTGGCGATTGCGGTGATCTATATGATCGTGTTCATCGAGCGGGGGCAGCGTCGAATTACCGTGAACTACGCAAAGCGCCAACAAGGTCGAAAGATGTATCAGGCGCAAAGTTCACATCTTCCACTCAAGGTCAACATGGCGGGTGTTATTCCCGCGATCTTTGCGAGCAGTATTCTGTTGTTCCCAGCTTCGATCGCCCAATGGTTTGGGTCCTCCGGCTCCGCCGATTGGCTACAGGATCTCGCTGTTGCAATCGGCCCTGGACAGCCATTGAATATTTTACTGTTCACGATATTTATCGTGTTCTTCTGCTTTTTCTATACCGCTCTGATGTTCAACCCACAGGAAGTGGCCGATAATCTGAAGCGTTCCGGAGCTTTCGTACCCGGTATTCGTCCAGGGCAGCAAACCGCGAACTACATTGATGGTGTTTTGACCCGCTTGACGGTCTTTGGCTCCGCCTATATTGCAATGGTGTGTTTGCTGCCGCAGTTTCTCGTTGTCACCTGGAACGTGCCTTTTTACCTGGGTGGAACATCGCTTTTGATCGTGGTCGTAGTGGTGATGGATTTCATGGCGCAAGTACAGAGCCATATGATGTCGCATCAATACGATTCGGTGATGAAAAAGGCGAACCTCAAGAACTATGGGTCCGCTGGCCGTATTCGGTAGATATTTGTCAACGAAAACGGCTGTCCGAAGGCTTAAAATGGGTTGTTTTTTAGACATTGCGCTGGCTGGTCGAAATCGTTAAAATCGCGCGCCCGAAAAATGGGGCCTCGCATTAGAAAGCATTGCCGCCATGCTGCCTTGTCGTAGCCTTATCGGCAGGCCGAAAACAGCGCCTGCGGTCAAAGAAAACGGTGAGGACTATAGGGCGTTAGAAGCTAGCGGTTGAGACCTTAGACTTAGTTAAGCAAGTAGAGTTAGTTAAGCAAGTAGATTTAGACAAGTAATTAAACAGGCGCTCAAAAAAAACGGCGCCGATCGCATCGGAGTTAATTGAATGGCTCGTATAGCCGGCGTCAACATACCGGACAACAAGCACGCAGTAATTTCACTGACTTACATCTATGGAGTCGGTAAGACGCAAGCTAAGAGCCTCTGCTCTGCGTGCGGTGTCGATGAAAGCGTTCGGGTGGGTGATTTAGATGAATCGCAGCTCGATGCGTTGCGTTCTAAGGTCAGTGAAATGACCGTAGAAGGAGATTTGCGCCGAGAAGTTTCCATGAACATCAAGCGATTGATGGACTTGGGCTGTAATCGGGGTTTACGCCATCGACGTAACCTTCCTTTGCGTGGGCAGCGTACCAAGACGAATGCGCGAACGCGAAAAGGACCACGTAAGCCGATACGAAAGTAAGCAGCAGATATTCAGTACGAAAGAAAATAGAAGCGGAAGGGACGGCCTAGCTCTATTTCGGGACGAAGCAGGTATCCGTTCAGGGAGAGCTAGATCATGGCTTTCCCGAGCTTACCCAGCATAAAAGAGACGATTCGAACTACTAACGATTTAAGATCGACCGAAATTCGGCAATAGCGAATCCCAATTAGTGTAGCCGCACCCTTACGTATTGTGCGGTGTTGATATTAAGACAGGACTACAAACATGGCGAAGCCAGGTGCCAAAGGCACGCGTAAGAAAATCACGCGAACCATCGCTGATGGAATCGCGCACATACATGCGTCGTTTAACAACACGATCATCACAATCACCGACCGCCAGGGGAACACCCTAAGCTGGGCCACTGCGGGTGGTTCTGGCTTTCGTGGCTCTCGCAAGAGCACCCCGTTCGCTGCGCAGGTAGCCGCGGAACGCGCCGGTGAAGCCGCTAAGGAATACGGCCTACAAAACCTGGATGTCCAAGTTAAAGGACCCGGCCCCGGTCGTGAGTCTGCTGTACGCGCCCTTAACGCCTGTGGTTACAAGATTAGCAACATAACGGATGTGACACCGATACCACACAACGGTTGTCGTCCTCCGAAGAAGCGTCGGGTTTAGGGAGTATTTGAAATGGCAAGATATATTGGCCCGAAGTGCAAGCTTTCGCGACGCGAAGGGACAGATCTTTTTCTTAAAAGTGGCGTTCGATCTCTAGAATCAAAGTGCAAGCCGGAGAGTATTCCGGGGCAGCACGGCGCTCGACGTGGTCGCCTCTCTGATTACGGCGTTCAGCTTCGCGAGAAGCAGAAGGTTCGCCGAATTTATGGAGTGCTGGAAAAGCAGTTTCGTAATTACTACAAGGAAGCTGCACGACTCCGAGGTGCGACTGGCGAAAACCTGCTCCAGCTTTTAGAGGGCCGTCTTGATAACGTTGTTTATCGTGTCGGTTTCGGCTCTACACGTGCGGAAGCTCGCCAACTTGTTTCCCACAAGGCCATCTTGGTTAACGGACAGGTCGTGAACATTCCGTCATATCAGGTCAAGGCGGGAGACGTGGTTGCTTTGCGCGAAAAAGCCAAAAAGCAGCTTCGCGTCCAGTCAGCTATGGCTTTGGCAGCCCAGCGTGGTGAGCCGGAGTGGATAGACGTGAACGTCGAAAAGCTTGAAGCCGTATACAAGGCTGCTCCTGACCGACAGGACCTATCTTCCGAGATTAACGAAAACCTCATCGTGGAACTGTACTCAAAGTAAGGTGCCCAGGCGCGTACCAGCTACTGTTTCCAATAGGTTTATCGAACAAACTTTTACAGGTGTCATAGATGCAATCTTCCGTTAAAGACCTTCTGACCCCACGCAAAATCAACGTTGCCGAGAAAAGTCGGACGCGTGCTCAGGTCACTTTGGAGCCGCTTGAGCGCGGTTTCGGCCATACCTTGGGCAATGCGTTGCGACGTATTCTCTTATCTTCTATGCCTGGCTGCGCTATTACTGAGGCTGAGATTGACGGTGTACTTCATGAGTACTCCACGATTGAAGGTGTTCAGGAAGACGTGATTGAGATTCTCCTCAATCTCAAAGGCGTCGCGCTCATCATGAACGGCAAAGACGAGGCCGAGTTGGTGTTGAGCAAAGAAGGCGAAGGTCCTGTGACCGCTGGTGACATCCAGACCGATCACGACATAGAAATTTGCAACCCCGACCATCTGATTTGCACGCTCAACAGCAAGTCCTCGGTACACATGAAGTTGACCGTTGCTCGTGGACGCGGCTACTCGCCAGCGGACTCGCGTGACAACCCCGATGAAGAGACCCGCTCGATTGGCCGCCTGCAGCTAGACGCCACCTTCTCACCGGTTCTTCGGGTGTCTTATGTCGTTGATTCGGCGCGCGTTGAGCAGCGAACAGATTTGGATAAATTGGTCCTGGATTTGGAAACCAACGGAACGATCGATCCGGAAGAAGCAATTCGACGGGCGGCTACGATCCTGCAGCAACAGCTAGCGGTGTTCGTCGATCTGGAAAGCGAAGCTCAAACCGTTGCAAACGATACGGAAGACGAAGTCGATCCTGTGCTGCTCCGCCCTGTCGATGATTTAGAGCTTACTGTTCGTTCCGCGAACTGCCTGAAAGCCGAAAATATTTACTATATTGGCGACCTAGTTCAGCGTACGGAAGTCGAGCTCTTAAAGACTCCAAACCTCGGAAAGAAATCGTTAACCGAAATCAAAGACGTTCTAGCCTCTCGCGGATTGTCACTGGGCATGCGTCTGGAAAACTGGCCGCCGGCTAGCTTGAGAAATGACGAAAAGGTGCTGAGCGTTTAGCTTCAGTCGCTTCACAGGTTTAGATCTGTAGCGATTAAGGCGTAACGGACAAAAAGCAGCAAGCACACAGTTAAAGGGAAGCAGTACTAGTTACATTGGGGTCGAGTGTGGCCCCAAGCCGAGCTCGGTTGAATACGTGTGATTTTTCAGAGCCTGTATGGAGCCGTCGAAAGATGGTCTACCGAGGCGACGCTCCCTTAACTGAAAAAAACAACTGCAAGAAACAACTGCAAAAAACGAGAATGAAACAAAGAGCGACGCGTTTATGCGTTGCATGAAGGATTAAAGCGATGCGACACCGCCATAGTGGACGTCAACTAAACCGCAATAGCTCCCACCGCAAGGCCATGTTCCGGAACATGACCGCGTCTTTGGTTGAGCATGAACTCATTAAGACGACTCTGCCCAAGGCAAAGGAACTGCGCGGTTTCGCAGAGCCTCTGATCACCTTGGCGAAAGAGGACAGCGTCGCCAACCGCCGCCTGGCTTTTGATCGAATTCGAAGTAAGGAAGCCGTAGGCAAATTATTCTCCGAGCTGGGTCCGAGGTATCAACAGAGACCGGGCGGTTACATTCGAATTCTTAAATGCGGCTACCGTACCGGTGACAAAGCCCCCATGGCCTATGTTGAACTGGTTGATCGCCCCCAACCCGAGTCCTATGACACGGACGACGACGAATAGAACGAATAGAGAAAAGCCGATCGACGATCTGGCTCAATCCTTAGCAGGCCGCCGCCAACTTTCCTGAAGGCAAGTAACAAAGGCGCGCACAAAAACGCGGCTACGGAAACGCAGTCACAGAAACGCCGTGAAGGAAAACCGACCACGTCTCTAACAGTTCAATACCTTCGATGAAGCCGGGCATAACACCCGGCTTTTTAGTTTTTGTGAAAAGACAGCGTCAGTCGAAGCTCAATTAACCTGGCGATCGTGGCCTTCCCAAAAAGGCTTCCGAAACTCGGTTTTCAGCACTTTTCCCGCGCCGGACAATGGCAGCGCCTCGCCACGGAAGCTAATACTTTTGGGCAGCTTGTAGCCTGCTATGCGTTCACGACAGTGTGAAATCAATTCCTCCTCGCCTACTGTTGCGCCCTCATGCAAAACGACGATCGCATGTACCGACTCACCCCACTCGGCGTGCGGGATGCCGATCACGGCAACGTCTTGTACCGCTTCATGGCTGATTACAGCGTTTTCTACTTCGGTCGTGAAGACGTTCTCTCCTCCGGTGACCACCATGTCTTTTACCCGGTCGACAATAAAGAGGTAACCTTCCTCATCAAAGTAGGCGGCGTCCCCCGTGTACACCCAACCATCGCGCAAGGCATTTTGGGTCTCTTCCGGCTTGTTCCAGTAGCCGATCATAGTATGTGGACCGCGCACCACGACTTCTCCCGATTCGCCACTAGGACAGTCTTTCCCATCCTCGTCCAGAATACGGATATCGTTGATCGCGGTAGGTCGTCCAGCGGAACTCAGTTTGGCACCACCGTCTCGATGATCGTCCGCACTCAACATAGTCGCGACGGGTGCCAGCTCCGTTTGCCCGTAAGCTTGGATCAGGCCTACGCTGGGCCAGGTAGTCATAAACTGTTCCAGCGTTGCCGCTGGCATCGGCGAGGCTCCGTAGATAACGTAGCGTAGGGTCGATACGTCTGCACTTGCCGCCAGCGGATGATTGAGCAACATCTTTATCATCGCCGGCACCAACAGGACATGGGTGATTTCTTCCTTAGCAAACGTCGCAAGGACTTCTTCTGGCTCGAAGGCCTTTAGCACAACATGGCGTCCGGCGGCTAAGGTCGTTCCCATGCTTCCAGCAAAATCGGCCATGTGGAACATTGGTGCGACGTGCAAGTAACTTGCATCGCGTCGCATCTGAAACTCCGGAAGAGTGCCCAGAGCGCTCGCCCAAATAGCTTGATGGGATTGCATCACTCCTTTTGGAAAACCGGTGGTGCCACCGGTGTAAAAAATCCCTGCCATCTCCTCGTCACCGCGCTCTGCCGCTGGGGAGGGAGGGTGATCCAAAATCAACTGCTCATAGGACTGGGCCCAGTTTGGGCACTCCCTATCACCCATATACACCGCGTGCTGCACTGACTCTAAGCTCTCGTAGAGTTTGTGTGCCTGTTCGGAGAAAGCATCATCAAAGAGAAGCACTTTAGTTTCCGAGTCGCTGAGTGCATAAGTGTTTTCCGGGAGAGCCCAACGCGTATTGAGTGGCACAACGCATAAGCCAGCCCAGGGGATAGCGAAAACCGATTCGTAGTAGCGATCGCTGTTTAGACTCAGGATCGCCGCGCGGTCTCCCTCTGCAAGGCCGTAGCTTGCGAGTGCAGCTCCCAGGCGAGCTATCCGCGTATACAGTTCCTGCCAGCTCGCAGTGCGTCCCTGATGGCTCATGGCCATAGCCTTCGGATTGAGACGAACGGTCCGCTCAAGCATGGATGGTAGAGAAGTCATTAAGTACCTCTGCTGTTATCGTTATTCTTGACTGATTGACGGGTATAGGCCGCTGTTCGCGTCGGAGAAAATAAGCGCTCCACCGCTAGGCGGCCTTATCTGCCGGCGGATTTGTTCCTAACACAGGCGCAAGAAAACGGCCCGTATGAGAAGCCGCGTTGCTGGCGACCTCTTCCGGTGTTCCTTCAGCGATGATCTCACCGCCTCCACTCCCACCCTCGGGCCCTAGGTCAACAACCCAGTCAGCGGTCTTAATTACGTCGAGATTGTGCTCAATGATCACCACCGTATTGCCGTGGTCTCTGAGGCGATGAAGCACCTGCAGTAGCTGGCGGATGTCTTCGAAGTGAAGCCCAGTCGTTGGCTCGTCTAAAATGTACAGGGTCCGGCCCGTATCGCGCTTGGATAACTCGCGAGACAGTTTCACCCGCTGCGCCTCACCTCCGGAAAGGGTGGTAGCCGCTTGCCCTAGACGGATGTAGCTAAGCCCGACGTCAATAAGCGTTTGCAGTTTTCGGGCGATTGCGGGGACGGCTTCAAAAAACTCAAGTGCATCCTCTATCGTCATTTCTAGGACTTCATGGATACTTTTGCCCTTGTACTTAATGTCCAAGGTTTCGCGATTGTAACGCTTGCCTTTACAGACATCGCAGGGGACGTAGACGTCGGGAAGAAAGTGCATCTCCACCTTGGTAACGCCATCCCCTTGGCAAGCTTCGCAGCGGCCTCCCTTCACGTTAAAGCTGAAGCGACCAGGTTTGTAACCGCGCGAACGAGCTTCCTGGGTGCCTGCAAATAACTCGCGCACCGGTGTAAAGATTCCCGTATAGGTTGCAGGATTCGAGCGCGGCGTTCTTCCGATTGGGCTTTGATCTATGTCAATACACTTATCGATATGCTCAAGGCCTTCTATCGAGCGGTGGGGTGCTGGAGTAAGCGTAGTTGCACCGTTTAAGGCTGTTGCCGCGAGGGGATAAAGTGTGGAGTTAACGAGGGTCGATTTACCGGAGCCCGATACACCGGTAATACAGCTGAGCAAGCCCAAAGGGATTTCGAGGTCCACGTCTTTGAGATTGTTACCGCTGGCGCCCGACAGCTTTAGTACTTTCTTCTTGTCTAAGCTCGTACGGCGCTTGGGCACGTCAATCTGGCGCTTCCCAGACAGATAAGCGCCCGTCAGCGAAGACTTGTTGGCCATAATCTTTTTAACGCTGCCCTCGGCCACCACCGTACCGCCATGCACACCGGCACCGGGGCCAATATCGATGACGTGATCGGCCGTACGAATAGCGTCTTCATCGTGCTCAACCACCAAGACCGTGTTTCCCAGATCCCGCAGGTGTGTGAGTGTTCGCAACAGTCTCTCGTTATCTCGCTGGTGGAGACCGATGGAGGGTTCATCGAGTATGTACATGACGCCCACAAGACCCGCGCCGATTTGTGACGCCAGGCGGATTCGCTGCGCTTCACCACCGGAGAGCGTATCGGCACTGCGATCAAGGGTCAGATAGTTCAAACCTACGTCAACGAGAAAGCGATAACGTGCACGTATTTCTTTGAGAATCTTCTCTGCGATCTCTGCGTCACGGCCCTTTAGCTCGAGATTTTCAAAATACAGTTCTGCTTCGCCGACGGGGAGTGCGGTGATCGAAGGCAGATTCCGCCCATCAACCAGTACGCTGCGCGCATCCGCGTTGAGACGACTTCCTTCACAGTCGGGGCAGGGCGCGGTTGAGATGAACTTTGATAGATCTTCCCTTACCGATTGAGATTCGGTCTCTCGGTAGCGTCGTTCCATATTGGGAATGATGCCCTCAAAGACATGGGATCGCTTAAACACATCGCCGCGATCATTTACGTAGGCAAAGTCTATTTTTTCCCGACCGCTGCCTTGGAGGATGATTTTTCGATGCTTAGCCGAGAGCTTCTCGTAGGGTGTATCTATGTCAAAGCCATAGTGCTTCGCCAGCGAGTTGAGCATGTGGAAGTAGTAGATGTTTCGTCGATCCCAGCCTCGAATGGCACCTTCCGCTAAGCTCGATTCTGGATAGAGAACTACTCGGTCTGCATCGAAGTACTGCTTGACCCCCAGGCCATCGCAACCGGCACAGGCCCCAGCCGGGTTGTTAAAGGAGAAGAGCCTTGGTTCCAACTCATTGATGCTGAGGCCGCACTGCGGACAGGCAAAGCGAGCCGAAAACACAAGCTCCGCTGTATCTCCATCCATATCGACTATCAGTGCTAATCCATCGGTTAGCTCCAGGGCAGTCTCGAACGACTCCGCAAGACGTAAGGCGAGGTCGTCACGAACCTTAAACCGGTCTACGACAACTTCAATGCTGTGTTTTTTCTTTTTATCTAGTTCCGGTAAATCGTCAAGATCACGGACCGCTCCGTCCACTCGTGCTCTTACAAAACCTGCGCTGCGCAGCTCCTCAAACACGTGTAGGTGCTCACCTTTACGCTCGCGTACCACGGGCGCTAACAACATCATCCGACTGCCCTCGGGGAGAGCGAGAACCGTGTCCACCATTTGGCTTACCGTTTGTGCTTGTAGCGGAAGGTGATGTGTGGGGCAGTGAGGTTTTCCTACGCGCGCAAAGAGTAGGCGAAGGTAATCGTAGATTTCCGTTATCGTTCCGACCGTAGAACGCGGGTTGTGTGAAGTCGATTTCTGTTCGATCGAAATAGCGGGAGACAGGCCTTCGACGTGATCAATATCGGGCTTTTCCATCATGCTCAAAAACTGACGAGCGTAGGTGGAAAGCGACTCAACGTAGCGTCGCTGACCCTCCGCGTATAGCGTATCAAAGGCCAGAGACGATTTACCTGAGCCCGACAAGCCCGTGATTACCACCAGCTTGTCGCGGGGGATATCAAGGTCGATATTTTTGAGATTGTGGGTGCGCGCACCGCGTAGCTGAATACTGTCCATGAGTCCCTAAATGCGATAGGCCAGCCCGCCAGTATAGGGCGGCAAGGCCTGCCAATCCCAGCGATTATGCCCAGCGATTATGGTCCGCTTACCGCCGAGTCCTAGCTGGCCGAGAGCCGATTTGTTTAAACCTTGTTTGAATACGCCGCTCGCTCACTGCTGGATGCGGGCCGCATCGTTAAAAACTGCTACCATCGAGGTCGTTCTTGGAGGGCACAAATTGCTGACTAAAAACCCCATGACTGCTCTAGAGCGGCGCGTGGTAGCGTCGCTGGCGCTGCTGTACAGCGTTCGTATGCTAGGTCTGTTCATGGCGTTGCCGCTGTTGGCTTTATATGCGGTGGACATGCTCGGCGCCTCTCCTTTGATGATTGGTATCGCTTTAGGTGCTTATGGCGCGACGCAGGCCCTGCTACAGATCCCCCTCGGCTGGCTCTCTGATCGAATCGGTCGCAAACCGGTGATCCTGGCCGGGTTGGCGGTCTTTGCTATCGGAAGTGTTGTGGCAGCTCTCGCTGAGAGCGTGGCTTGGATAGCGGTAGGACGTGCCTTGCAAGGGGCGGGAGCGATTTCAAGCTCGGTAATGGCACTTGCCGCAGATCTCACCTCGGAAGAGCAGCGAACCAAAGCGATGGCCATTATCGGTATCAGTATTGGTGCATCGTTCGCTCTTGCGCTTATTTTTGGACCTTTGCTTGCGGGCTTCGGTGGATTGACGACAGTTTTTTGGATGACCGCAATCATGGCGGGCCTAGGGATGCTTGTGGTTATTTTTGGCATACCTACGGCCAAGGGGCGAATCCATGACGATGTGGGTACCTCGCCGAGCCTCATGGGGCCGGTGCTGCGCGACTCCCGTTTACTTCGCCTCGATGGTTCCGTATTCCTTCTTCATTTTATGCTCACCGCATCTTTTCTTCTGGTTCCGGCAGCTATTGAAGGGCCTCTGGGCGTCGCTCGCGAGCAGCACTGGCGCGTCTATCTCCCGGTGCTGCTGGCATCTCTAATCGCCATGTACCCACTCTTACGAGTGTCTGAGCAGCTTGGTAAACCGCAGCTCGCGCTGCTTACTTCCGTGCTGCTAATGCCAGTGACACTGAGTGGTTTATTCCTGAGTCAATATAGCTGGGTCATTTACACTGCTCTTTGCCTATTTTTTGCTGCGGTGAACTATCTGGAAGCAGCGCTTCCTTCGATGGTGAGCAAAGCTGTTTTTGCTCACGGAAAGGGTACGGCGCTGGGTGTTTACGCGACCTGCCAGTTCCTTGGCGCGTTCGCCGGGGGCAGTCTCGGTGGCTATATGCTGCAGATACAAGGTGTAAACGGTTTACTGGCGATGGTTCTAATTGCTAGCGCTTTGTGGGTGCTGCTTTTGATACGGCTTCCCCACGGGCAGTCGACTTTTGACCCGCTCGCAGGCACTGAGTAAGGCTTCTTGAGCGGATTAGAAGTCGCTTTCGAAATAGCGGATTGTTATATTCTCGACCTTCTGTCGAATTTTTAAGCTAGCAAGAGCTTCAGGCGGTTGGCTTGGGTCGCTTAGCCACAAGCGGCCACTGATAACTAGAACACCAGGAAAGGAAACTATGGCATCGCGCGGCGTTAATAAGGTAATTCTGGTTGGAAATCTAGGGTCGGACCCGGAAACGCGATTTTTACCATCGGGCGGGTCCGTGACCAACGTGAGCCTCGCCACTTCCGAGTCCTGGAAGGACAAACAGACCGGTCAGCCCCAGGAGCGAACCGAATGGCATCGGGTGGTATTTTTCAATCGGCTCGCTGAAATTGCTGGTGAGTATTTGCGCAAAGGCTCTAAGGTTTATGTAGAGGGTGCTCTGCGTACGCGCAAATGGCAGGACCAATCGGGACAAGATCGCTACACAACGGAAATCGTGGGCAATGAGATGCAGATGTTGGACAGCCGCAACGCCTCTGGCGCTTATGATGCAGTTGCCTATAGCGGCGGTCCCGGCGCTGCAGGACCCGCTTCCGCTCAGATGGGGGGTGGCGCGCCCGCACCCTCTCAACCCGCGCCGATGAACGATATCGCGGACGACGATATCCCTTTCTAGCTACGCCATGCGTTTTTTGGAAAAGCGCAGTGACTTTTCATGGATGTACTTCTAGTTGGCTCCGATAACCCGGTGGGTGCCGCGCTACTGAGCGCATTCTCCCAGTGGGGCCGTCATACGGGTGTAGCGCTCACGGCGGCTAATAGCCGCTGGCGCAGCGAACGACAAGCTAAAAAGGCAGCCCGAAAGAATCGACCCGATGCGGTGGTGGACCTGCGCTTAGCTTGGCAACTCGCCTCCGGTGAACCATTCCAAAGCTTGGATCTTGAGCGAAGTCATTGGCTGGCCAAAGCCTGTGAACGAAGTGCCATCCACTATCTCCTGCTGTCCTCGGATCGGGTGTTTGCCGGTGGGACGGGTCGGAATTTGCTTGAAAGCGACCCCGCTGATGCCTTGGAGGAGACCGGTGCGCAGCTGGTGGGCGTGGAGGAGCGCGTGCTCCACGCTGGCGAGCAATCCTTGGTACTAAGAACAGGACCCCTGTTTGCACCGAGAGGAAAGAATCTACTGACTCGCTCCCTGCAAAGTATGGCACTTGAGCGGGAGGCGCAGTTCGATGATCACAATTTATTTTGTCCGGTAGCCAGCGTAGACGTAGCGCGTGTGCTCGCGGCTATCCTCGATCAGCTTTCCGTGGGTGCGCAGGCACAGGGCGTTTTTCACTATACGGCTGGCGGGAAAACAACGGAGTACGGCTTCGCTGAAGCGCTCTTGGCCAGTGCGAGTCAATTTACCGACACGTCCGACGTAACCATTGCGCCGCGCATCACTATTGATGATTCAACACCCGAAATTCGGGTGCTTAGTTGTAATCGCTTGCTCAACAGTTTTGCGATAAAACAGGTGCAATGGCGCGGATTTACTAACCCTTTGGTCAGGCAATACATCGATAGCCGAACTCCGACCAGCTACGAAGACGAATAAAGGGGAGCATAAAAGGAGAAATTCATGGCGCAGTTAGACACAGACACGCTAATCCCCCTGCGCATAGCAGTGATGACCGTATCAGATACGCGGCTGCTGGAGAACGACACCTCAGGTGACTATCTTTGTGATGCACTGCGTGAGGCAGGGCATCTGCTCGCGACTCGACAGATCGTGCCAGACGATCGCTATCAGATTCGCGCTAACCTCTCGGCTTGGATAGCTGATGCAGAAATCAACACCGTCCTAATAACTGGAGGAACGGGCTTTGCGGGGAGAGATTCGACACCGGAGGCAGTCACACCCTTATTCGATAAGCTTGTAGAGGGATTTGGAGAGCTTTTCCGTTCCTTGTCTTATGAAGAGATCGGCACTTCAACTGTGCAGTCGCGGGCGATAGCCGGGCTTGCTAATCGGACGGCGATCTTTTGTGTGCCTGGTTCTACCGGCGCCTGCAAAACCGCCTGGAACGGTATCCTGCGAGATCAGCTCGATTCGCGTCATCGACCCTGTAACTTTGCTGGAGTGTTGTCGGGGGCGCACTAGCATGGCAGATTCGCTCATGGCCCTCGCCGAGGCGCGGGAAAAACTCTTAGCACACGCCCGTGTAGTAACCACCTCGGAAACCGTTAGCCTGGCAAGCGGTTACGGTCGCGTGCTTTCTAGCGACATGTCAGCGGTGCTAGATGTGCCGCATTGGGATAATAGCGCGATGGACGGCTACGCAGCCCGTTGGGGCAGTGGTTCTCGCAAGCTACCCGTTTCACAATACCTTCGCGCTGGTGCCGCGCCACTGCCGCTCGCGCCCGACACCGTGGCCCGAGTATTCACTGGCGCGTCTATCCCGCAGGGTGCAGACCTCGTGGTTGCGCAGGAGGAAGTGGTTGTCCTAGATGACGAGCGTATCCAGCTTCCGGATACAGCGCCGCTTGGGCAACACATCCGCCGCCGTGGGGAAGACATGACCAGAGGGGATCTACTGCTAGGGGCCGGTACACGCCTCAAGCCTGCGGATCTTGGCGTTTTAGCGTCCCAGGGGTATGCGGAGGTCTCGGTACAGCGTCCCTTGCGCATAGCCTTGCTAGCGAGCGGCGATGAATTGGTGGATCCGGGTAGCCGAGAACTTGCGGTCGGTGAAATTTACAACAGCAACTCAATCATGTTGGGAAGTCTGTTGCGCGCTTGGGGCTGCGACTTAGAACGAATAGCTGTGGTCCGCGACGACTATTGCGCCACTCGCCGGGCGATCGAATCTGCTGCAGCTACCGCCGACCTTGTGATTAGCAGCGGCGGAGCTTCAGTGGGTGAAGCCGATGTGATCAAGGACGCCATAGAGGAGCTTGGCGAAATCGCTCTCTGGCGTATAGCGATCAAGCCGGGAAAACCCTTTGTCTTCGGCCATGCTTGCAGCACACCGTTTATCGGGCTCCCAGGAAACCCAGCTTCTGCCTTTGTTACGTTGGCTATACTCGCTCGCCCCTTCATTTCGGCGCTTCAGGGCCGATCCGACGGTGAGCTTCGTTCGCTACCCGTGTTCGCAGACTTCTCGCTTGCTCAACCTGCGAGCCGCACCGAGTTCGTGCGGGTCCATTTGACGATGAAGGATGAAGCGTTAGTTGCACGACCCCTGTCGAATCAAAGTTCTGGTGTCATGAGCGCACTTAGCCAAGCTGATGCGCTGGCGATAGTAGAACAAGGGGATAGTGTGAAACCGGGCTCACCGCTTAAGGCGATCAGCTTGAATCAGTTGCTGTGGTGACCGGCGACGTTCGAGCCGTGGGATTGAACTGGCGTTAAGGCCAGCCCTTTTCTTAAAAACAGCCTTGAGCTTTTCCCAGAAACAGCCGTGAGCTTTTCTTAAAAACAGCCGTGAGCTTTTCTTAAAAACAGCCGTGAGCTTCTCCTAGAAACAGCCGCCTCGGTCGACGTTCAAAAACGCTGGAATATCAAGGACGCGTTCGTACCGCCGAAACCGAAGCTGTTAGACATAACTCTATGCAGCTCCGCATTGTCCCGCCGTTCCCGCGCGATCGGCACGCCGACCGCTTCCGGATCCAAGTTCTCTATGTTGGCTGAAGCACACAAAAAATTGTCTTTAAGCATTAACAGCGAATAAATCGCCTCATGCACACCTGCTGCGCCCAGCGAATGGCCCGATAGAGATTTGGTCGAGCTGACGGTAGGAATAGATTCGCCAGCGAACGCCTCTTTTATGGCCTTTAGCTCTTGAATGTCTCCAGCAGGAGTACTGGTGCCATGGGCGTTAAGGTAGTCGATATCCCCGTCCACGGTCGCGAGCGCTTTTTTCATGCAGCGCACCGCCCCTTCCCCGGAAGGAGCTACCATGTCGTAACCATCGGACGTGGCGCCGTAGCCGACAACTTCTGCGTAGATTTTCGCGCCGCGCGCCTGCGCTACATCTAGCGCTTCAAGCACTAGCATGCCGCCACCACCCGCAATGACAAAGCCGTCTCGGTCCGCGTCGTAGGCACGAGAAGCGCGTTCAGGGGTATCGTTGTATTTGGTCGACAACGCCCCCATGGCATCGAACAGACTGCTCATAGTCCAATGCAGTTCTTCCCCACCGCCCGCAAAAACTCTGTCCTGTTTGCCAAACTGGATTTGCTCCATCCCACTGCCGATGCAATGGGCGCTGGTCGAGCAAGCGGAGGACAGGGAAAAATTAACGCCACGAATTTTAAACGGTGTCGCCAGGCAAGCTGATACGGTGCTGCCCATGGTCTGGGTGACCCGATAGGGGCCTACACGACGCAATCCTCGCTCCCTTAGGATATCAGCGGCTTCCGTTTGACTCGCCGCAGAAGCGCCTCCCGAGCCAGCGATGATGCCCGTTGAGTCGTTCGAAATTTCCGCGTCCGTCAGGCCCGCGTCTGCAATACACTGCTGCATAGCTATGTATGCATACGCGGCCGCATCGCCCATAAACCGCAGCTGTTTTCGATCGATATGTTCTTTAAAGTCGATGCTGGGCGCACCCGCGATGTGCGAGCGCATACCCGCCTCAAGCTGCTCATCCCGCGCGCTAATGCCGGAGCTACCATTACGGAGAGACTCAGTGACGCTGCTGAGATCATTTCCAAGGCAAGAAACAATGCCTAACCCGGTTACTACTACCCGTCTTGTCATAGTCTAAAAATTGTCTTCGGCTTTGAAGAGTCCCACGCGAAGATCGCTCGCGTTATAGATCGTCTCTCCGTCCACGCTAACTGTACCGTTAGCAATTCCCATCACCAAGCGACGTTCGATTACTCGTTTCATCTGGATGTGATAGCTGACTGTACTCGCACTGGGTAGGACCTGTCCGGTAAATTTTACTTCTCCCGAGCCAAGGGCTCGACCGCGGCCCGGATTACCCCGCCAACCCAGAAAAAACCCGACCAGCTGCCACATCGCATCCAGACCGAGACAGCCGGGCATCACCGGATCTCCCGGGAAGTGGCATGAAAAAAACCACAAATCCGGGTTGATATCGAGCTCCGCTACGATCTCTCCCTTACCGAACTCGCCGCCTTCAGAACTGATGTGGTTTATCCGATCAACCATCAGCATATTGCCCACGGGTAGTTGTGCATTGCCGGGACCAAAGAGCTCCCCCATACCACAGGCAATGAGGTCGTCCTTTTCGAAGCTGCTTTTTGTCATCATGTATCCGCCGATTTACCTAGGCCGTCGCTGCACCTGGGTGAGCGGGTGATTCTTGTGGACATGTTTATTGAGTGCGACCTGCCGGATCGGGAATTGCTCCGGTGCTCCTAGATGCTTTCTCATAGCCTAAGAAGCGGTTTAAAGAAACTTCCGTGAATCCTTACCGGACGAGTAGAACTTGCCAAGACTTTCCCGAGTCGTGCCCCCGTATCCCCTGGCGAACGACATTGCTGCGAGCAACGTCCGCCGAGCACCGTTCGCAAGGGTGCGTAGTTTAATGAATGTGCCCTACAAGTAAACCTGCGAAGTAGCGCTCGTTTTGCCGTTCATGGCGATGATTTCCGTTGCCGATCAGGGTACATTGCGGCCACTACAAGGAAAGCTCCCTAAGTAATCATGATCGATCGTAGGACCAAGAATTTATGCTGATACCGGTTTTGCTCTCGGGAGGCGTTGGCAGCCGCCTTTGGCCCGTTTCGCGCGAGGCTTATCCCAAACAGTTTTTGGCTCTTGCCACCGAGTTGTCGATGCTTCAAGACACGCTAAAACGGACTCAGGATCTAGAAACCGGTGATCCGGTCGTTGTCTGTAACGACGAACATCGTTTCATGGTGGCAGAGCAGCTGAGACAGCTGGCCATCTCGTCGTCTTCGATCATTCTGGAGCCAGCTGGCAGGAATACCGCGCCTGCGGTAGCGCTTGCGGCGATTGCAGCGCTTCAGCACCACCCAGATGCGGTGCTCTTGGTGCTTCCCGCAGATCATCTGATTCAAGACGTTAGGGCCTTTATCGACGCGGTAAGCCACGGCATTGCTGAAGCCGAGCGGGGTGCACTGATGACCTTTGGTGTGGTACCGGACGCGCCCGAGACCGGTTATGGCTATCTTCGGCTCGGTACGCCAAAGGGCGAGAACTTATTCAGCTTAGATAGCTTTGTGGAAAAGCCCGACCAAGAGACAGCAAAGGCCTACCTTGAAAGCGGCAACTATTATTGGAATAGCGGCATGTTTTTGCTGTCGGCGAGCGCCTATCTGGATGAACTCAAAGCGCATGCCCCGGATATTTTGACAGCTTGCGAAAAGTCTATGCAGGCCGCCGAAGCGGATATGGACTTCCTGCGGCCCGACAAGCAGAGTTTCCTTGAATGTCGCTCCGACAGCATCGACTATGCGGTTATGGAAAAGACCAAACGCGGTGGCGTCATTCCGCTGGAGTGCGGATGGAGCGATGTAGGTGCCTGGTCAACGCTGTGGACTGTCTCTGAGCAAGATGACAGCGGGAATGTTCAGGTGGGTGACGTATTGCTCGATAACTGCGAGCAGAGTTACATTCGCAGCGAATCCCGCCTCGTAGCAGCGACGGGGGTTAAGGATCTGGTCGTGGTTGAGACGCCCGATGCGGTTCTAGTGGCAGACCGGCATCAAGTCCAGGACGTTAAAAATCTTGTGAATGCACTTAAGGATTTGGATCGCAGCGAAGCTACTACGCACCATCGGGTTTATCGGCCCTGGGGCAGCTACGAGTCACTCATTCGGGGTGATCGTTTTCAGGTGAAGCGAATCGTAGTAAGCCCGGGTCAAACGCTGTCGCTGCAGATGCATCACCACCGGGCCGAGCATTGGATCGTTGTAAGTGGCACGGCGGAGGTAACTTGCGAGGAGCGAGTATTCACCCTGTGCGAGGATCAATCGACCTATATTCCGCTAGGGCACAAGCATCGCTTGGCCAATCGCGGAAAGATTCCGCTTGAACTGATCGAAGTGCAGTCCGGCAGTTATCTGGGTGAAGACGACATTGTCCGCTTTGAGGACGTGTACGGCCGCGGCTGAATCGGTAGCGTTGTGAGAGGTGCCGTCAGATACCTCAGCGAACAGCAGAAGTTTTCCAAGGAGAGCGCAAAAGTGATTAAGAAATGCATGTTTCCCGTTGCGGGCTACGGCACCCGGTTTCTACCGGCTACCAAAAGCATGCCCAAAGAAATGCTTCCCGTCGTCAACAAGCCGCTTGTGCAGTATGGCGTTGAGGAGGCTATCGAAGCCGGAATGACAACCTGCGCCATGGTAACGGGTCGTGGCAAACGGGCTATCGCTGATCACTTTGATATTAGCTATGAACTGGAGGATCAGATAAGCGGTACGGCTAAGGAAGAGTATCTCTCCAGCGTACGTAGTGTTCTCGATAAAGGCGTTTTCACCATGGTGCGTCAGCGGGAAATGCGAGGTCTCGGACACGCTATTCTCACCGGTGAGAGCTTGGTGGGAAACGAGCCCTTTGGCGTCGTTCTGTCAGATGACCTATGCATCAATGAAGGTGATGGTGTCTTGGCGCAAATGGTCGACCTCTATAAGCAGTTTCGCTGCTCAATCGTCGCGATTATGGAAGTCCCCGAGGATGAGGTGCATAAATACGGTGTAATCGCCGGAAATTCGCTGAAAGAGGGCATCTACCAAGTCGAAAACATGGTCGAAAAACCTTCTAAAGAGGATGCGCCGTCGAATCTAGCCATCATTGGACGTTACGTGTTGACGCCAGATATTTTCGAGATTATTCGAGAAACGCCGGCTGGCGCCAACGGCGAGGTTCAGCTCACCGATGCGCTTCAGACACAGGCAGAGCGTGGATGCGTCATGGCCTATAAATTTAAAGGTCGACGCTTTGATTGCGGCAGCGTTCCCGGTTTTGTAGAAGCAACCGAATACGTGTATCGCAATCATTATCTAAAAGAGGCTTAGAGAGCATTGTCAGAGATTAGCTGCTTCAAGGCTTACGATGTCCGAGGACGCGTACCGGATCAATTGAATGAAGATATCGCTTTTCGCATTGGCCGGGCTTTCGCAGAAACCCTGAAACCTGAGCGAGTTGTCGTCGGTCACGATATCCGGCTGAGCAGCCCGGCTATAAAGGCGGCGCTAAGCGAAGGCCTGATGCTGCAAGGAGTCGATGTCTACGATATTGGCCTTTGTGGTACGGAAGAAATCTATTTCGCTACTAGCCATTCGGGTATGGATGGTGGAATCGCGGTGACTGCAAGCCATAATCCCAGTGATTACAACGGAATGAAGTTCGTCCGTGAGGGCTCCAGACCTATTTCTGGCGACACCGGCCTGTTCGACATCAAAGCTTTAGCTGAGAAGGACTCCTTTGCAGCAGCAGCTCGAAAGGGCAGTCTTCAAACGCTGGATACGAGTGCTGCCTATGTCGATCATCTTCTTACTTATGTCGATGTCGCATCCCTGCGGCCCCTGAAAATCGTAGTCAATGCTGGCAATGGGGGCGCTGGCCGCGTCATCGATCTGCTAGAGGCTAAACTGCCCTTTGAATTTATAAAGGTGCACCACGAAGCAGACGGCAATTTTCCCAATGGTGTTCCTAATCCGCTATTAGAAGAGAACCGCGAGCCGACCATTCGCGCGGTAAAGGATCAGCAGGCGGATCTTGGCATTGCCTGGGATGGTGACTTCGATCGCTGCTTTTTCTTTGATGCGGATGGGCGCTTTATTGAAGGCTACTATCTGGTTGGACTCCTGGCTGAGGCTTTTCTGAAGAAAGAGCCTGGCGAGGCAATCGTTCATGATCCCCGTTTGACCTGGAACACCGTCGCGATTGTCGAAGCTTTCCAAGGGCGGGCCGTTCAGAGCAAAACAGGGCATGCGTTTATCAAAGAGCGCATGCGCGCGGAGAACGCAGTCTACGGCGGGGAGATGAGCGCCCACCACTATTTTCGTGATTTCGCCTACTGTGATAGTGGAATGATTCCCTGGTTGCTGGTTGCCGGTTTGATGAGTAGTCGCGGTCAGACGCTTGCGCAACTGGTTGATGAGCGGATGGGAGCGTTTCCCTGTAGTGGCGAGATAAACCGCTCCATTGCCGACCCGGCTGCAGCACTAGAAGCTGTTTCAGCGCGTTACTCCGCAGATGCTGAGCAGGTTGTAACGGTGGACGGTTTGAGTCTTGAGTTTGAGGACTGGCGATTTAACTTGCGCCGCTCAAATACGGAACCGGTGGTTCGTCTAAACGTAGAGGCTCGAGCAAATACAAAGCTGATGGAAGAAAAAACACAGGAACTGTTGAAGCTTCTGGATGCGAGTTAGCGTTGCTTAACGGTGCCTTCCAAAGCCTTTCACAGACTTGAATACGCTAAAACTCTCTAGACAAAGCAAAGTTCGCGAGTCGCTCGAGGGCGGCACGCGCCGGCGACTCGGGTAGGGCGTTTAAAGCACGCAAGGCTGTTCGATTGCACTTCTCCGCCGCTGCTCTCGTATAGGCAAGCGACCCGGCCTCTTTTACCGCTGCGACGACCTCATCGAGTTTTGAGCGATCTTTGTGCTCTAGCGCGCTACGAACTAGTGCTGATTGATCTTCCGTGCCTTCACGCATCGCGTGGATAAGCGGTAGGGTGGTTTTCCCTTCTGCCAGATCGTCCCCAATGTTTTTACCCGTTTTTTCTGGGTCTCCTTCGTAGTCCAAGAGGTCATCAACGAGCTGAAATGAAGTCCCGATGTTGGCCCCATAATCACGCAGAGCGGCCAAGGTATCGTTTGAGGCATCGACGAGTAAACCCGCCCCTTCACAGCCAGCCGCGAACAGCGCCGCCGTTTTGCGATCAATAACTTCGAAGTACTGAGCTTCTGTGGTGGCCGTGTCTCCGGCGCGGATTAGCTGGAGTACTTCACCCGCCGCGATTGTATTCGTCGTATCCGCCATCATTTTCAGCAAAGTCTCGTTCGACAGCGACACCATGAGTTGGAAAGCACGGGTGTAGAGAAAATCACCCACTAGCACGCTCGGCGCGTTTCCAAAGGTGCTGTTCGCGGTAGGACGTCCTCGACGCAGTTCGGACACATCGACAACGTCATCATGCAGGAGTGTCGCCGTATGAATAAATTCCACGACGGCGGCGAATTTTATCTGGGACTCCTTTACAGAACCTAAAGCCGACGCTGATAGCAGAGCAACGAGAGGCCGGAGGCGCTTGCCCCCCGCATCGACTATATACTGCCCGACGTTTTCGACCATCTCTACGTCAGACTTAAGCTGTTCTATGATTAGCCCGTTGACAGCATTTAGCTCTTTGCTAACTACGTCGCGGATTTCTTGCATTGCCTTGTTTGCCTGGGGCGAAAATCGGTCGCGAATGCTAGGGCGGTGCAACTAAGAGTGTCAAGGAGCCGACTGCTCCCTGCGAGGCCTAATCCTAAAGTAATCGACACGCCCTTAGCTTTTAAAATGCGCTCCTAGGGCTCCTAAGCTATGCGATTTAGGAGCGCAAAACGCTCGTTAATTCTCGTAAATTTCAGTATTGTGGCTTTAGCGTGATTTGAGTAAAATCGCGCGCCGCTGCGGGCGCACGGGCTTTTGTCATCGAAGGCACGGGTTTTTGTTATTGATGGCATAGGTTTCTGTCATTGAAGAAAGTCGCGCGCGCAGGTCGTTTAGTCCTAGATTTAAGTTAAGTCCCTGATTTGACGATATTTCGGTAAGCGGATTCAAAAAAGTGCGCACATCTATGTGTGCAATCAGAGACCTTGATAAAAGCGGTCATCGAGGTTTAGGTGTGCCTTTGGCAGTCGCGCCAGGAGTGGGAGCACGGCTTATTCAAGCATAGCCCCGCGCCGTATGGCGTATAAGTTATACATACAAAGACTGGTTCGCCAGCGATAAAAATGACTGCTCGGCTAACAGTGGAGTTTAAATATGTACGCGGTAATCGAAAGCGGTGGTAAACAGCACCGAGTAAGCGAAGGTGAGTTGCTCAAGTTAGAGAAGCTCGAAGCGGAAACTGGAGCGACGATCGAGTTTGATCAGGTGCTGATGGTTGGTGGGGACGAGGTAAGAGTCGGAACACCAGTCCTAGACGGCGCAAAAGTAACGGCCGAAGTTGTTGATCACGGCCGTCACCCGAAGGTCAAGATTGTTAAGTTTCACAGACGAAAGCACCATCGCAAGGAAACGGGCCACCGGCAGTGGTTCACTGAGGTGCGCATCACTGGCATCAGCGCCTAGGAGGATTTGCAATGGCTCATAAAAAAGCAGGCGGTAGTACACGGAACGGTCGCGATTCGGAAAGCAAACGTCTTGGCGTAAAGCGCTTTGGCGGTGAAAATGTGAAAGCTGGAAACATTATTGTGCGCCAGCGCGGTACCCGTATCCACGCCGGCGAAAACGTACGCACTGGCAAAGATCACACACTGTTCGCAACCGCTGATGGCAAGGTCGAATTTTTGACTAGGGGCAATCAGAACCGCAAGTTTGTGCGGGTTACAAGCGCATAGTACAGGCCCCGAACGACGCAAATGCCCGATCACGGTTTGTGGTCGGGCTTTTTTTTGCGCTCTACAACCCGATTAGGACTGCGATGTGGGCGTAGATCCTATCGATGTTTGGGCGGAGATGTCAGGGTGGAGAATCAGCCCTATTGTTATGGGCATCATTTTACTAAGCAAAATTAGTGGTCCCTCTGTAAGCGTAATTCATGAAGTTCGTAGACGAAGCCAAGATTGAGGTAACCGCCGGTAGCGGTGGTAACGGCTGCCTGAGTTTTCGTCTCGAAAAGTACGTGGCCCGTGGTGGCCCCGATGGCGGCGACGGGGGCGACGGGGGCAGTGTATTTCTAATCGCAGATGACACGCTTAACACGATGATCGACTACCGTTACCAGCGCCGCTTTCGAGCCGACAACGGGTCTTCTGGTGCCGGCAGGAACAAGACCGGCGCCAGCGGTGTGGACTTGGAACTTCCAGTCCCAGTGGGCACGGTGGTTCTGGACGAGGATTCCGGTGACTTACTCGGCGAACTCGTGGTAGCCGGACAGCGTCTGCTGGTTGCGCAGGGGGGCTTTCACGGCCTGGGCAATACGCGTTTTAAATCATCTACCAATCGTGCCCCTCGGCAAACTACCGCCGGATCGGCTGGGGAGCAACGGGCGCTGCGGCTGGAACTGAGCGTGCTCGCCGATGTTGGCTTGCTCGGTTTGCCTAATGCAGGCAAGTCCACCTTTCTGAGTGTGGTCTCCGCCGCGAAACCACGCATCGCCGACTATCCTTTTACGACGTTGATCCCGCAGCTTGGTGTAGTGCGGGTAGACGCGTTGCGAAGCTTTGTCGTTGCCGATATCCCGGGTCTTATCGAAGGGGCCTCGCAGGGCGCTGGCCTTGGGGTGCGTTTTCTAAAACACCTGACCCGAACCCGCGTGTTGCTGCATTTGATCGACATTGCACCACCTGACGGCAGTTCGCCGATTGAGAACGTGCTATCGATACGACGCGAGCTTGAGCGGTTCAGCCCAAGCCTAGCGAATAGAGAGCAATGGCTGGTCTTGAACAAAGTCGATTTGCTTGATGCAAAAGCCGTCGACCGCATGCTAGAGCAACTTAAGGAAGCGCTGCCGAACACAGGCAAGGTGTTCTCCATTAGCGCCGTCACCGGTCGAGGGGTAGAACACCTTTGTCAGGAACTGATGAACTCCCTTGAGGCGCGTTGGCAGGCCGAAAATGACGACAAGAGCTCCATTGATGCGGAGCGCGCCGTTCAAATCGCCATGCGCAATGAGGCTCGCGTAGGTACTGAACAGTTGCGAAAGCTCCGAAAAAAGCCAGGCTCGGATCAGGGCAAAAACGTCGATGATGGAGACGATGAGGTAGAAGTGGAGTACGTGCCCTGATGGACGGAACGCGCGCCTGGCAGAGCGAATGTACTACCTGGGTGGTCAAAGTAGGAAGCGCTCTGCTTACGGAAAACGGTAAGAGCATAAACGACGATTTGATCGATGCCTTGGCGGAGGAGCTATGCTACTTGCGCGCGCGAGACTGTCGCGTGCTGTTGGTGACCAGTGGGGCTGTTGCAGCAGGCCTTTTGCGCCTCAATGAAAGTGAGCGTCCTACTCAAGTTCATGAACTCCAGGCCGCAGCCGCGATCGGTCAGTCCGTATTAATGCGCCGCTACGAAGAAGCCTTTGCTCGACGCCAGCTTCTAACGGCGCAGATCCTGCTTGGTCACGATGATATCGCCGCCCGCGACCGCTATCTCAACGCCCGTGGTGCCCTACAGACTCTCCTTGCGCGGGGGGTGGTCCCCATTATCAATGAGAACGATACGGTTGCCACGGATGAGATTCGATTCGGCGATAACGATACGCTGGCCGCCCTTGTCGCCAACCTAGTCGATGCGGACGTACTAGTGCTGCTCACAGATCAGTCGGGGCTTTATGACGCCGATCCCCGCTCAAACGCTCAGGCCAGCCTGCTGACGCGGATTGAGGCAACCCATCCGAGCTTGGACAAAGTAGCGGGAGCAGGCGGTGCCCTTGGGCGTGGAGGCATGGTGACAAAGGTGCGAGCAGCTCGATTAGCAGCTCGCTCCGGTACGGAAACCTTGATTCTCAGTGGTCTTGAGTCTCGGCCACTTCAGCGCCTAGTAGAGGGAGAAGAACTCGGCACCTGGTTGGAAAGCCACCGCGAACCGCAGGCAGCCCGCCGTCAATGGTTGGCTGGGCTTGTTACCTATCAAGGGGTGCTGGAACTTGACGCGGGGGCGGTTACCGTTATTCGAGAGTCTGGAAAGAGTTTACTGCCTGTGGGAGTGACCGCCGTTCAGGGAAATTTTGCTCGGGGCGATATCGTGCTGTGCAAAGACCCGGACGGGCTTGAGGTGGCTCGGGGGCTGGTCAACTACAGCTCTGATGAGAGCCGCAGGATTCTGCGCAAGAGCTCGCAAGAAATCGCTTCAGCTCTTGGGTACAAAGGCGAGGACGAACTCATTCATCGAGATAACATGGTTATTCTTTGATATGGTCGTTTTGTGCGCTATTACCGCATCGCTTGCCGCTCTTGAGGGCGGCTGGAGACTAAAGAAACAATACCCCAGCCCTAGGCTGCAGAGCGCGCGCCTGAGCTGTCCGCCTTCGACTGAATTTCATTGGTGAGTTTCGAACCTGCCTCCACGCGGCTGCAGTTCGTAGCGGGGTTTTCTGCAGATACGTCTGTAGCCACTGAATCGAGGGAAACACTACTCGTAGCAAGGTTTGTACGAACAGGCTGATCCATATCTTGTACCCACGAGGCAATGCGCACACTCACCAAATCAGCCAGAAAGTCGATGTGAGATTCAGCGTCGTTTAGACAAGGTATGTATTCGTATCTTTCGCCGCCTGCTTCAAGAAAGTATTCACGATTCTCCTCGCCAATTTCCTCGATTGTTTCCAGACAATCGGCAGAAAATCCTGGGCAGATAACCTGCACCGATTTCACCCCCTTGTCGCCCAAGGACTTGAGAGTTTCGTCCGTATACGGCTTCAACCACTCTTCGCGGCCAAAGCGTGATTGAAACGTGCTCAGATAGTCATCTTCTCGAAGACCGAGCTTCTCGGCGACCAGGCGGGTCGTTTTTAGGCAATGACAGTGATAGGGATCTCCGTCATCAAGATAGCGCCGCGGCTCGCCATGATAGGAGAACACCAGCCGGTCTGCCCGGCCATACTCACTCCAGTGGTCACGAATGCTGTCTGCGATTGCTGCAATGTAGCCCGCTTGATCGTGATAACTGCCGACAAACTGGAAATCAGGCAGCCAACGACGCTGTTTGAAATCCTCCGCGACGGCGTCAAAGGTCGATCCGGTTGTGGGGCCGCTATATTGTGGATAGAGCGGGAGCACCAGCAATTTTCTCGCGCCTTTATCGAATAAGGACTGCAGGCCCTTGCCTATCGAAGGCTCGCCATAGCGCATCGCAAATTCAACAACCACATCACCGGCAAACTGCTTCGACAGCCTAAGCTGAAGCGCTTCCGCCTGTCTGCGGGTGTAGGTCAGCAAAGGAGAACCCTCGTCTGTCCAAACGGTTTGATATGCCTCCGCGGAGCGAGCCGGTCGGACATTGAGAATTATCCCGTTCAGTATGAGCCACCATAGAAGGCGAGGAAGCTCTATTACCCGCGGATCCGAAAGGAATTGCTTTAAGTACGGTTTCAAGGCCGCCTTGTTGGGCGCCTCGGGCGTACCAAGGTTGGTCAGCAAGACGCCAATACGCGGAAGCTGATCGTGATCGAAATCTGGTGTGCCCTGATACTTCATTTAGCTTGTCTGAACGCCTCACTCGCGCTACTTACCGCCTTGTTGTTACCCAAGCGCGGCTCCTATTCTACCCTTTCTAGGGTCTAAGCGGATTTCGCCGCGCTTACCAATCATTGATACGGTCGCGCTTCGTCGATGGATTCCGTCGCTTGGTCGCCACTTCTCAGCGCTTGGACGATATGCCCTATTTCTCTCATCTGTTGTGCACTAATTTGTGTTTCGTGGACTGGCGCTGGCGAAACTTCGTTCTTCGCAAAGCCCAAAAATTTTTCGAGTTGCATGGAGAAAAATATGATCTTTCAAAAACTAGGCTTAGCTAGCATCGCAATCACAGCACTAGCTTTCGCATCCTTGAACGCGTCTGCAGGAAACCGCACCGAACTCACCGAAGATGGAATCGTGGAATTGAGCGCGATTGCCGTGGACTACTCTGACTTGAAGCTGGAGTCGCCGAAGGGTCAGGAAATTTTATTCCAACGCATAAGCCGAGCCGCTAAACAAGCTTGCGGTCCGCAGACTTATCGAGCCGCGGGCAGTGTCTCCATCGCATCACGCAATAAAGCGTGCTACGAAGATGCAATGTCTCGCGCACTCTCGCAGGTCAGCGCATCGGCCGTCGCTCAAAGAGACTGATCTACAAGTTCCCGCTCCCCTGGCGGAAACCCCGGGTAGTTGGCCCAAAAGGTCGGCTACCCGGACCTTTTACTAGCTTTTTCTTGCGAACTCCTAGCTTGCCGGTTCAACTGAGGTACGGCACACAGCAGTACGATAGGCAAAAAAAACCGGCGAAAATTTATCGCCGGTTTTTTGTCATGCTAAGTCCCGCTGAATCGCGAGCTTAGTCGGGCTGGTTTGCGCGAATTCGAAACTACTTCTTAGCTTTCTTCTTCACAGGAGCTTTCTTCTTCGCAGGAGCCTTCTTCTTAGCTGCAGGCTTTTTCTTCGCAGGTGCTTTTTTCTTGGCTGGAGCTTTCTTTTTAGCCGGAGCTTTTTTTACAGCAGGCTTTTTCTTGGCTGCAGCTTTCTTTTTAGCAGGTGCTTTTTTCTTGGCGGCCGCCTTTTTTGCCGGAGCTTTTTTTGCAGCCTTCTTTGCTGCCGGCTTTGCTTCCGTCAAATCGTTCGTGTCCGCAGTCGGTGCATTCGTTTTCACGGACTTGATGCCTTTTTCCATGCTTACGGCATTTGCGTACATCTGGCTCTTGCCAATGACTTGTCCGTTAGTTGCTTTGATGACGAAGAAAGGTTGTCCACTCTTCGACGCCTTTCGCTCAAAACGAGCATCGCTTTTGGCGTTTTTCTTTACTGACGCGATTCCCGATGTAGCAGACCGCTTGTTGTCATAAGCCTGGCTCGTAAACACTACCTGGCCGTTACCTGATTTTAAATTGAAGGAAAACTTACCCGTTTTACCTTTCTTAAGTTCAAACTTTCCTGCCATGGTCACACCCCTTTTAATGATCCCGCTGCCCAGTTAGTTGGCCTTAATCCCGAAAGTCGGGATTCGCGTTGCTCAGCATAAGGTTTTCACGTTGTATAGCAAGGTCTTTTACGGGTTTTTCATCCCAGGTTTTACCGCCCGCTTTCCTGGGATTTTACGCCGCAAAAGCTCCCCGAGAGCTGGCGGCGACACAGCGGGCACGATTGCAAGGCTTAAAAACAAATAGGCCGACAGGATAGGAGCGCTAGATCGGTTGGCTGTAAGGTCGGATAGATGCTGCTATAGAAGTGTTTTGTGCGATCCATTCGGTTAAGGATTCTTGTGAACGTTCGCCATCCCGGCTGGCAATCTGATTCCTTTTCATCCTGGGATTTGGGGGCACCGGGAGAGACAGCCATCAAGATTCTTGTTTCCAAAAGATGGAATGCGATTTAGCTAGATCTCCGAGGCGTAGTCATTAGCAGGAACGATTTCAGTAAAGCCTGACCTTAGGGCAATTGAATAGCCGCCGTAGGAAAATGCTTTCCCCGACCGTTTGTCCTTTTTCCTGAGCGGCGGGCTGCGCTTATTTGCGCTCTGCCGGTTTAGCAAATTTGAGTAAGAGCCTGCGCTTGCTGCATTGAGTGTTGCTCAGTAATATTGAACCATTGCTCAATTTTGGCCTAAGCAAATCGCCCGAATTTTTGCTTACCGATTTGGCACTCGCTAATGAATAACACTCTTAGAACACCACTGGCGATCGGAGTAATACGTGTCTTTAGATTTTGATAGTGCGCGGCTTCCTAATCCTCATATCACCGAAGACCATGAGGCGTGGCGCGCACAGCTACGCCGGTTTATTGATACAGAGATAGCACCGTTTGCTGAGGCTTGGGATGAGGCTGGTCAAATACCCGATGACCTATGGCCGAAGGCTGCGAAGGTCGGTCTGCTTGGGCTTGGATATCCGGAAGCCTTTGGAGGTACCTCAGAGGGTATTGATTCCTGGCACAACTGGATCACCAACGAAGAGTTGAATCGTTTCGCTGTCGGCGGCGTTCCCGCTTCGCTAATGGTCCACGGTATCGGCTTACCCCCCGTACTCAATTGGGGCTCCGAGGCAATGAAACAGCTTGTAGCGCCACCGGTATTGGCCGGCGAGAAGCATATCTCTTTAGGCATAACGGAGCCGGGCGGTGGGTCCGACGTCGCCAATATCCGTACTACTGCTGAGCGAGACGGTGATTTTTTTGTAGTTAATGGATCCAAGACCTACATAACTGGGGGTATGCGCGCGAACTGGATATCGACCGCCGTAAGAACGGGCAAAGACGGTGCTGGTGGTGTTTCGATGTTGCTCATTCCAACGGATAGCGAAGGTTTTTCAAGAACGATCCTTGATCAGAAGCAGGGCTGGTGGGCATCCGATACGGCCACGCTCTACTTCGATAATGTCCGAGTGCCCGTGGAAAACCTGATAGGTGAAGAAAACAAAGGTTTCTTGGTCATCATGACCAACTTTAATAGCGAACGTATGTTTATGGCGGCTGGAATGGAGGCTTTGGGTCGCGTTTGCTTAGAAGAAGCGGCCGCTTGGGCACGGGAGCGTAATACCTTCGGTAAGCGGCTGGCGGATCACCAAGTCATCCGCCATAAGATTGCTCAGATGAAACAGAAACTGAATGCAACCCAAGCCTACATTCGCGCCTGCTATGAGACCATGGAAGCGGGCAACCCAGTTCCCGGTGATATCGCGCTGCTAAAGGTACAAGCAAGCGAGACAATGGAGTTTTGTGCGCGTGAAGCGATGCAGATACTTGGGGGAATCGGATACATGCGCGGAAACCGTGTAGAACGGATTTACCGCGAGGTTCGCGTCAACGCCATCGGTGGTGGATCGGAGGAGATCATGCGTGATCTCGCGGCGAGGCAGTACGGATTGTGACCATGAAGCTGTGGCATTGCGTGGGCGCACGTTCCCTGCGCGCTCTTTGGGCTCTTGAGGAACTGGGCCTCGATTATGAACTGGTTGTGTTGCCCTTTCCGCCACGCGTGCTGGAACGGGATTTTCTGAAGGTGAACACCCTCGGAACCGTACCTTACTTCGAACACGAAACGGCGAGCGGCACGCTCACGATGACCGAGAGTTGTGCCATACCCCAATACGTCGCGACGGTCTCCGAAGACGAGCACTTCATGCTACCGGCAACTCATCCTGAATACGGCTCCCTTCTCAATTGGTGCTATCACGCGGATGCGACACTCACATTTCCACAAACGATCTTTCTTCGCTACAGCGCGCTGGAACCAGACCCGGCAAAGCAACAGGTAGGAGACGACTACGCTAAGTGGTTTGTTGCTCGTCTCCGTCGTCTGGATGCGCATCTGCTGGAAAAGGATTATCTCGTCGCCGGGCGGTTTACCATCGCCGATATCTGCATCGCCTACGCTTTATGGCTCGGTCGTGAACTGAAATTAAGCGACCGTTACCAACCGCAGACGCTGGCTTATTTGGAGCGCGTAACGAGTCGCGATGGGTTTAAGCGGGCTGATGCTCTCGGTAGAGATGACAGCGGTTCCGATTCAACGGTGGCGAGCTAGGCCCGCGCTCTGATTTCGCTATCCTTAGCTTACCAACTTCTGTCTAAATCGAAGGAAAATTGCCATGAACGCTGTCGTAAAAGAGCTTGACGAATTTCGATTAGAAGTCGCCAGTTGGCTGAAAGCCAATAAACCGCAGGATCCAGGTTTTCTTCTCCCCCAATCCTTTATGGAGGTGGGTTCGGAGCAACAGTTGGATTTTCTGCGTGAATGGCAGCATAAAGTATGGAACGCAGGTTATTTGGGTATGGCATGGCCCAAAGAGTATGGAGGCCAGGGCGTTGATTCACTGTATCAATCGATTGCCGATCAAGAGATGCGTCGCCAGGCCGTACCCATTTGCTTTAACGTCATTGGCCTAGGTTGGGCTGGTCCTCTAATCAACGACATCGGTACAGAAGAGGAAAAGGCTAAATTTCTCAAAGGTATTTTGAGCGCGGAAGACATTTGGTGCCAAGGGTTTTCTGAGCCCGATCATGGTTCCGATCTGGGTAACGCGCGCACTCGTGCCGTTCGTGACGGCGATGATTACGTTATCAACGGCACGAAGATTTGGACGACGCTCGGCAACTATGCCAAATACATGATTCTTCTTGCCCGAACTAACCCAGAAGCCAAGCGTAAGTACGATGGATTGTCATTTTTTCTGTCCCCGATGCAGATCGATGGGGTGGATCCGCGCCCAATCCGAAAACTCACCGGTGAATACGGATTTACCGAAACCTTTTTCACCGACGCTCGTATCCCCGCTGACTGTCTGATGGGCGCGGAAGGAGAGGGTTGGAAAATCGCGATGAAGACGCTCCAGTATGAACGCGGTGCTGAGGCGGGTGCGGCCGGGGGGCTTGCCTTTGTCCGTATTGTTATCGACGACCTTCTTCAGGAACTTGCCGATGTGACCCGCAAAGGCGAACCGCTGATGAAGGATCCGCAGATGCGGGATCAGCTCGTGCGACTCATCATGGAAGAAAAAGCCATATCGCTCGGTGATCGAAGAGCTGCGATACCAGCGCTGACCAGCGACTACCCGCTTGCTCTTCCGCTGTCACATAAGCTCCGCTGGACGGAGTACACGCGCAAGATGCGCCAGTTTGCGATCAATGCTCAGGGGGCCGATGGCTCGCTGTTTGTGGGAGATGAGCGAGCGCGGGGCGGTGGCTTCTGGCAGCGAGCCTATCTGAATAGTTTCTCCGCCACCATTGGCGGAGGTACGAGTCAGATCCAAGCCAATATCATCGCCGAACACGTGCTCGGTTTACCCAAGTAGTGCGACGCGGCGCAACGCTTGGCGTCAATGCGGCGTCGAGGAATCAAGCGATCAGCTTACAGAGCTACGAAAAAGAACTTTTTGAACAGCGAGATTGATGATGAGTGTGCTGGGAAACACGGTAATCAGCTTTGAGGAAGAACAAGCGATGTTGCTGGAGTACGCACAAAACTTCTGTGCGGACATCGGGATCGACTCGGTGCGCGAGCATCTAGAAGACACGCAGCCTTATCCGGCGCAAACCTGGGAACGAATCGTAGACCTCGGTTGGACCTCAATTGGTTTACCTGAGTCCGTAGGCGGTGCAGGAATGGGAATCGCCTCGGCGGTGCCGGTGCTCGAGGCTATGGGCAAGAGTCTTCTGGGTACACCGCTAATGTCCTCCCTACTTGCCGCTCAGCTACTTCTGAGAAGCGGCGCTTCGAACCTTGAGCCGTATCTGGCTGCAATAGCTGCTGGTGAGCCAGCGACCGTTGCTTTTCTAGAATCTGAAGATTGGCAGGCAGCCGGGACTAGCACTCGGGTGGCAAGCGACTCCCATCTGATGGGTAAAAAACGCTTTGTTATGGATGGTAGGGCCGCGCGTTGGATCGTCGTCGTGAGCCAATGCGCGTGCGAGGAAAGCGGCGGGTCGGCAGACCCCGTTATGGCACCGGCGCTAGCAGTGGTTGACAGCAATAAGTTGGGCGAGGACGCGTTCCGCGATATTACGCTGATAGACCTTACCCGTCGCTCCGTCGATCTAGCGCTTAACGGCGTCGTTCCTGAAGTAGTGATTTCGGGAGATAAGGTGGCGGATGCACTTCGCGATTGGCACCTCCTCGGTGCGCTACTGGTGGCGGCGGAAGCTACGGGCGCCGCCGCTCGATGCCTGGATAGCATCGTCGATTATCTGACCACTCGAAAGCAGTTCGATAAGCTGATCGGGTCCTATCAGGCGCTAAAGCATCCAAGCGTCGAGATTCTTAACGAGATGGAATCGGCTCGATCCTTTGTCTATCACGCTGCTACACACGTGGATCTGGCGGGTGACGGGTCCCTAGGTCGTGACGCGGAGATCGCCTGTCGCATGGCAAAAGCTCAGGCGACGGAGGCACTAAAATTCGCAGGAGATCGGGCGGTTCAGTTCCACGGCGGTATGGGTTTTACCTGGGACTGCGATGCACAGTTGTTTGTTCGTCGTGCACAATGGTCCCAGCAGCAGTTTGGAGACGCGCAGCACCACAGAGAGATGTTGGCGCCGCTTCTCTTGGACCGCTAGGGACAAAAAGCGAGAGATTGTAGCCAGCTTTCATCGGGGCACGATTCCAGTAGGGTAAACCTGCGCAAATCCCCCAGCAGTTTCTTTTCGTAATTACTTCATGAGTAAAAAATCTGGTATCCGCCGCGGCAGCTTTGGTCGCGGCCTCGCCGTCTCGCTTGCCGGTCTACGGGCAGGTGGTGCGTTTGCGGTCGGTACGGCTGTGCAACGCATCACCGGTAAGTCGGAATCTGAACCTGAGGGCAATGCGCTTTTAAAGCGCGAGGCCCAGCGCTTTACCGCCGAGCTTGGCCGCCTTAAAGGGTCCTACGTGAAAATAGGGCAAATGCTCGCCCTGCTGGGCGAGCATTTCTTACCCAAAGAGCTGACCGAGGCGCTCCACCAGCTCGAGTCACAAACGCAGCCGATACCCTGGTCTGAGCTGGAGCCTTCTGTGCGCGCGAGTTTAGGGGGACGCTATCGCCAAGTAGACGTCGAAGAGCAGGCCCTAGCTGCGGCTTCTCTTGCTCAAGTGCACCGCGTACGTCGCCTCGTCGACGGCAAGGAAATGGTTTTTAAGGTCCAGTATCCCGATCTGGCCGAGGTTATCGACGACGACTTTGATGCGGTTATCCGCATGTTGCTATTGGCACGATGGATTAAGGGGGGCAGGGAGCTTGATGAATGGCTTCGCGATATGCGTTTGCAGCTCCACCATGAGATCGACTACTCCCGCGAACTGGCGATGACCCGAGATGCGAAGCAAAGGCTAGAAACGCAGCGCGGCGACTCCCGCTACTATGTCCCGGAAGTATTTGACACGCTCTGCTCGGAAAACGTGCTTGCACTGGAGTTTGTTGAGGGCTATCGCGTCAACGCTACGGAAGTCGCCGCGCTCTCCCAGCGACGGCGAAACGCGCTCGGGGAAGCAATGCTCGAATTGTTCTTTTTGGAGCTCTACGAGTGGGGCGTTCTGCAGACCGATCCCAACTTCGGCAATTACCTGATCAAAACGGCAGACGGCTCCCAGGCCCGTGGCAAACGCTCGCAAGATCAGCTGGTGTTGCTGGATTTTGGTTCCACGATGGAATGCGATGACCAATTCCGCCGGCACTTTGGTAACGCGATCGCCGCCGGTCAAATAGACGATCAGGACATGCTGATAGAAAGTCTGGTCGGTCTAGGCTGCCTCCGCGCTGATGCATCGGACTTTGCGAAGGAAAGCTTCGCGGAGTTCTGTCGCATGCTCCTTGAGCCGCTGCGCCCTGTAAGGGACTTACCGAAGGAGCATTTGAATGCTCAGGGTCACTACCGCTGGGGACAATCGAATTTGATACAAAGAGTGGGGAAGCATGCGGCAAGCTCTGCGGCGACAAGACACTTCGTGACCCCGTCACGCGAGTTTGCCTTGATCGTTCGCAAGCTCACCGGCGTATTTACCTTCATAACCGTGCTTAACGCAGAGTTCAATGGGCACGACCTTGTTCAGCGGTACATCAGCGACTGGATTGGCCCCGATAGCCAAGCCGCCAACGGATAGACAGTTATGGCAGAAGTTTTGGAAGGGCGACGTCGGGGCAAGGCTGTGCCCACAACAAGAGTCGGTCGCTTCGCCAAGGTGGCTCGCTTAGCTGGCGGGGTCGCCAGCGGGATGCTTGCGGAAGGCGCTAGACAAATTCGTGCAGGCAAGCGCGTCAAAACACGCGACTTGCTGCTGACTCCAGCCAACGCGCGGCGGGTAACCAAGCAGCTTTCAGAAATGCGTGGCGCAGCGATGAAGCTCGGTCAAATTCTGTCTATGGACTCGGGAGACCTTCTTCCCAAAGAGCTGACCGACATTCTGGCCAGCCTTCGAAACGATGGAACCAGCATGCCAGAATCGCAGCTGGATCAGGCGCTCAGCAAGGCCTACGGCAAGGACTGGGAAAAGCAATTTCGAATTTTCGATCGATACCCAATCGCTGCTGCGTCTATCGGTCAGGTGCACCGTGCTGTCGCGCACGACGGCACAGAACTTGCGCTCAAGATCCAGTACCCAGGTGTAAGCGAGAGCATTTCAAGTGACGTCGATAACATAGCTGCCGTGCTACGCATCTCAGGCCTGTTACCGCAGGAGGTCGATATACAACCGCTGCTGGAGGATGCGAAACAACAGCTGAAAGATGAAGCTAACTATATAAAGGAAGGAAAGTATCTCGCACGCTTTAACGAAGTCCTGGGCGACGACGAGCGCTTTGTCTTGCCTGAGTTCTACAGCGAGCTGACGCGAAAAAATATTCTTGCTATGACCTATGTCGCCGGCGGTCCGATCGACGCGATAGAGCGCCGTTCGCAAAAGGAGCGCGACCGGGTTATGACCGCACTGGTCGACTTAATGTTGACCGAACTATTCGAGTTGCGGATGGTTCAGACAGACCCAAACTTTGCGAACTATCAATACCGTTGGTCAAGCGGCGAAATCGTGCTGCTGGACTTTGGCGCGACGAGAGACTTCAAGGCGCGCTTTGTAAGTAATTACAAAAAGTTGGCAGCGGCAGCACTGCACGGCGATCGCGATGCGATGGCCATCGCCGCAGAAAAAGTAGGTTATTCCGTTGGGGAGGCGGACACGAGCTACCGGGAGCTTTTACTGGATCTACTAACGCTTGCCCTAGAACCCCTTGCCAGGGATGAGCCCTATGATTTTGCCGCCTCTACGATGCCAGCGAAGCTCTCGGAGTTGGGCCAATCAGCGACCGAGTACGCTGACTTTTGGCATGCGCCCCCCACTGACGTAGTCTACTTTCATCGCAAGGTGGGCGGGATGTTTATGCTCGCGGCACGAATGAAGGCGCGGGTAAATGCCCACGAGCTTCTGAGCAAGTGGTTGTAGAAGCTCTTTTTGCCGAGCTAAGTACTTCTGACCAGACCCTCGTGGCGCTACTATAGGCTGCAAAATAAAAGAAATAAGGAAGCTTCGTGAACAAACTCATTACCCATACCCTGCCCGCGGCGGTGATTGTTTCGTCGGCGCTGTTCGTCGGCGGATGCACCGATAGCAATTCCCTCGATGTGCCGCCTATCGCACCGTTGCCCCCACCTGAACCCACTCCCGTCCTCTCCGCTGAAATCCGACGCACAGAGTTTGGGATTCCGCATATTCAGGCAGATGATTGGGAGGACCTAGGCTTTGGTTTTGGTTATGCCTATGCGCAAGATAATTTCTGCGTGGCGATGCGTGAAATAGTGTTCGCGTTGGGTCGCAGTACGGAGCTGCTGGGGGAGGAGATGGGCAGCGTTGGCTCCGATTTTCTGTTTCAGTTTCTAAACGGCGACAAGGAGAGCTTCGAACAGGAGTTTGTCGCTCAACTCCCGCAGTTTGCTCAGGATCTCGCGAACGGCTACACGCAGGGCATGAACCGGTATTTGCGCGATACGGGCGTCGAAAACCTACCCGAGGGTGACCTCGGATGCCGTAATGCGGAGTGGGTATTTGAGTTCGACGTGGTCGATTACTTTCTTTATCTGCGCCGAGAAGCGCTGCGCGGCAGTTCCGATCAGGGCATCTTTCGGAACGCTCTCTTGAGCGTCACCGGACCGGACTCGGTCGCTAGTAGCCCGCAGCCGAGTTCTGCGCAGCTCGATGCGGCGACAGACGCGATCCGCGAATCCAGCCAACAGCTTCGAAATTTCGATCAGGGAAGTAATGCGCTGGCCGTTGGCGCGGAAGCGTCTCAGACTGGGGCCGGGATTCTGCTCGGCAATCCGCATCAACCTTGGTTTGGTGCAGGTGCCTGGTACCAGGCGCACCTGACGATTCCTGGCGTCTATGATGTGGCGGGCGCAGCCTTGCAGGGGTTTCCCTTCATTGGCATCGGCTTCAATAAGGATCTAGCCTGGACTCACACGGTTTCCTTCGCGAATCGCTTCACCCTCTACGAGCTCCCTCTGAACCCTGATAATCCCCTTCAGTATGATTTCGATGGGGAATGGGTAGATATCGAGACAGAAGAGGTCACGATTCTAGTTAAGCTGTCTGACGGCAGCCTTGAAGAGCGCAGTTTTACTTTCTACATCTCTCAGTACGGTCCAATAGTTGATTTATCGGGCGTGTCCCCACTGCTTGGAGGATGGCCCATGTTCAACGGGTCCGTTCTCGCCTTCCGCGATGCGAACCTGACCACCGGCGTTCGTGGCATCAACCAGTGGATCACAAAAGGACAGGCAAGCAACCTCGCTGAGTACGCAGAAGCTCTCGGACAAATCGGAAATCCGGTATTTCATGAAATAGCGGCTGATCGCAATGGCGATGCGTTTTACGGCGAGATCAGTGCGATACCTTTCGTAACCCAAGAACAACTGGATTCGTGCATTCGAGGGGTTGTGGGTCCACTACTCGCCGCTGCGACAACTAATGTGATCATATCCTTGGACGGTTCCGATCCCAGCTGCGCCTGGGGCGACGATCCGAACGCGCCAGCGGGCTCTAATCTATATGCCAGCGAACAACTTCCGCAGTTTTTTACCCGCGACTATGTGAGCAACAGTAACAACAGCTACTGGCTCTCTGACGCAAATAATCCCTTAGAAGGCTTTCCGAGCGTGATGGGGCCCCTGGGCGGCGAGGGACAACAACAGTTCCTACGAACGCGAATCGGTCATCTGATGGTCGAAGAACGCAGGAGCGCGAGTGACGGTCTGGACGACTCGCCCCTGTTTACGCTCGACTCTGTAAAAGCGTATATGTATGAAAACCGAGTCTACGGTGCAGAAGTAACGCTAGACGACGTGCTGACGGTCTGCAACGACGAGTCCACTCCGGCAAGTTTAACCCCGGCATGCACCGTGCTAGGCGACTGGGATCGACGGGTTGATTTGACCAGTGTCGGTGGACAATTGTTTACGGAGTTTTGGAACGATATATCCGATGAACTCGGAGCGGCCTTCCAAGGAGTGGTGGCGAGCGACGAGTTTTGGCTCGTTGACTTTGACGCGAACGACCCACTAAACACCCCTAGAGGTATCGATCTTTCCTTAGATGCAAATCGGGAACGGGTCATCAACGCCTTGACCGCTGCGCAGCAACGACTAGAGGAAAATGCTGTTCCTATCGATGCGCCGTGGGGCGATATCCAGTACCTCGAGCGCAACAACGAGCGGGTACCCATCCATGGAGGGTCAGGTGGTATGGGGGTTTACGGCGCGATCAGCGCGGGGCTCCGCGAGGGTGGTTATGTCAATCCACGAGCAGGTAATTCCTATATTCAGGCCGTGACCTGGGACGAGAGCGAATGTCCGATTGCCGACGTTGTTTTAGTGCCCTCCCAATCGACCGATCCAGAATCACCACATTTTGCTGACCAAACTAAACTGTACTCGGACAAGCAGTGGGTTCGTTTCCCCTTTTGTGATCAAGATATTGTGGATGCGCAGCTCGGGGATACGCTGCTCTTACAAGAGTTTTAGCGCGGCTCGCTTGTCACAGCTCCGGTTCGGAGCTGTGACGCGCTGACTCGCTCCGCAAGCGCCGATCTTTAGAGCAGCGGCGTGAGCAATAGACGACTTCTTCCCAGTTGTTCTTCCAACGCGCACGCCAGTGGAAAGGTCGCGCGCAAACGGGGCAAACTTTTTCCGCCTTTGGGTTTTTGGACTCGTTTTTTTTAGCTTGCCGTTTGCTCATTGGTCCGGCGTCACGCCCGCTGACGGCGCGCTATGGGAGTGCGGTAGCAAGCATTTGCCCATCTCGTGACGGTTAGATACCGCTGGGAGAAATTGGCCAGTCTGCAGCATCGGTGACATAGTCCGGCTGCTTCGGTCGGAAGCCATCCCACTTTGCCGTAAACAAACCATCCGGATCATAGGTGTTGCTTTGCTTCTCGAGATTAAATGCTCGACCACCGCGCGGATCGGAACCGACGCCAGCGATGTACTGCCAATTGCCGTAGTTACTGCCGACGTCGTAGTCAATCAGGTGTTTTTCGAAGAATGCGGCGCCGTAACGCCAGTCGATTCCCAAATCGTGGATCAGGCAACTGGCGGCAATCTGACGTCCACGGTTACTCATCCATCCGGTTTCAACAAGCTGATGCATGAGCGCATTAACTAGAGGGAAATTGGTATCGCCGGCGCACCATCGCGCGTAGTTTCGTGGCTCAAAAGTACATCGGTACACAGCGCTGTCTCGCCCGCCCGCTCGGAACAGCGCATCTCCATCCTCGAGGGCACGCCAGTAAAAAAACTCTCGCCAGAGTAGTTCAAAGTAAAGCCAGTAGGTTGACTCATTGGCACCAAACTCCTTTTCGTGCTCGGTGATGGTCGCTGCCACCGTGCGCACGGAAAGAGAGCCGTTGGCGAGCCAAGGGGAGAGCGTCGAACTCCCGTCCAGCGGATCTAAACCATTGCGCGTCTCTTTATATTCGCGGATCCCTCCGTCCTCTCTCAAGAACTGACGTAAACGACGCTTTCCGGCATCGGCACCGCCTCGAATCGGCATCGCCAGATGCGGTTTGCAAGGGGCAGCCGGTATTTTATGGAAGTCAGCGCCAACCGGAGGCGGTAGTCGTACCGGCGTGGGTGTCTCCGAGTCTGCAGTCAGATGCTTTTCGACCTTTCGTCGAAAGGGTGAGAAGGTCCTTGCTAACGTCGTAGAAAGGCTTGCCACAGCCCCTTTGGAAAAGAGTGTGTTACCTCGGTGGACGCTCAGCGGAACATCGAGTCTCTTACCTAAGGTAGCGATCGTATTCTGCTCGTAGCTGCCCGTAGCTTGGCTAGTGTGGACTGCGTGAATGTTGTAGTCCCTCACTAGATCGGGGATGACCAACTCGGCAGACCCTTGGAGCACAAGGAGTCGCTGACCCACACCCTGGAGCTCAGCATTAAGTGCCTGTAGGCTCTCCGTGACAAAGCGAGTTCGTTGCTCACCAAGACCCTGCGTGTTGCACCATGGCCTCTGTCTGGGCCAAAGGTATACCAGCAATAGCTCATCGCATTGGGCGGCTTCGAGTACGCCCGGATGGTCGTGGAGACGAAGATCATTCCGAAACCAGTAGAGATTACGCATGAAATTTTAGGCTCCTACTCGGTAGCGACTCATCGCGCCAAAATGGCGAAAATCCATTGTAAATCGGACGCCCGCTGGGCTACGCTCCCGCGTCGCTTTGCAGGCTTATGAACAAGAGCTGGAGAACTCATGACCACGACCGACGTACTGTTCCAATCAATTAGCCTAGGTACGCTAAGGCTTAAGAATCGTATTGTAATGGCCCCTATGACTCGCAACATGTCGCCGGGGAACATCCCGAACGATCAGGTCGTCGAGTACTACCGAAAGCGCGCGCAGGGAGGCACCGGGTTAATCTTCACAGAGGGTACATGCGTCAATCACATTGCCGCTAGCGGCTATCCCGATGTCCCTTACTTTTGGGGTGAAGAGCGTTTAGCCGGTTGGACAAAAGTCGCCGAGGCGGTACATGCAGAGGGCGGCAAAATCGCTCCGCAGCTTTGGCACTGCGGCGGTATGCGGCGTGCCGGCACCCCACCGGAAGGGGATGTGGATGGCTACACGCCCTCCGGCATGAACGTGCCCGGAAAAGTAAACCGGCATGTAATGAGCAAGCAAGACATTGACGACGTGATTCGCGCTTTTGCTGAAGGAGCGCGCGATGCAAAAACCTGTGGCTTTGACGCAATCGAGATTCACGGGGCTCATGGATATTTGCTGGATCAGTTTTTCTGGGAGGGGACCAACCAGCGCGACGATCAATACGGAGGCAGTTTATTGAACCGGGTTCGCTTTGTTGCAGAAATTGTCGAAGCGTGTCGCGCCGAAGTGGGCCCCGACTTTCCTATTTGTCTCCGCTGGTCCCAATGGAAGCAGCAGGAGTACACGGCGCGTCTCGTGGAAACTCCAGACGAGCTCGAACAATTCTTGACACCCCTCTGCGAAGCGGGGGTCGACATCTTTCACTGTTCCCAACGTCGCTTCTGGGAACCGGAGTTTGAAGGTTCTGAACTCAATCTTGCCGGTTGGACCAAGAAGCTGACGGGCAAACCGACCATCACCGTAGGTAGCGTTGGCCTGGACGCAGACTTTATTCCTGCACCGGGCGAAACCACCTTTAAAGAAGCTGAAACAGCATCGCTCGATGAGCTGCTACGCCGCTTGGCTGCCGATGAGTTCGATTTGGTTGCAGTGGGGCGAGCGCTGATTGCAAACCCGGACTGGGCTCAGCAAGTTCAAGCGGCTACTGCAGATCAACTGGTGCCGTTTCGGAAGGAAATGCTTGCTGCTCTCAACTAGTACCAACCGCATTAAAATTTGCAAGACGGTATAGGACAAACGACCGCTTGGCCGGCCGTTCTTCAAAGCGAGCACCCGCTGTACTGACAGCCGGATTAGCTCTCTTTGTTGGACGGGCTCCCCGCCAAAGCTCTACTTGTTGAATCGTCAAAAGCAGCGAGAGAAAGCTGAATTTCCGCGACTCGTTGTCGTAGCTGGGAATTTTGTTCGCGTAAATCGATGACTTCGTTTCTGCGCAGCGCGAGCTTCGCGGCGGCGATGCGCGCAGTAAGTGAGTCCTCTGCAAGCGCAGTGTCCAGTGCTTGTCTGCTACCTGTTGCTTTGCTGTCAGCTAAAGCTAAAGGCGAGCTCGATACGCTTTGTACTGATTCCGCCAGGAAGTCCTCACTGTCTGCATGCTTAGCTTTAACAGTGCTATCCGTTGGGCTGATGTTGCTGCTGGAATTTTCGACATCGACATCTGCGACGACAGGCGAAACAGTACTATCGGGAAACGTTGCGGATGACGAAGGCATTGCGACCACAATTGGCGCCAGCTCATTTGTAGGTGTCTGACTAGCGTCGTTCTCGCTACTGGTCCCGGCCCAGGATAGATAACTAAACGCGGCTACGGCCAATAGTAGGGAGAGGGCACCCAGTTGTGCGGCTTGCGCTCTAATCTGACCGCTCTGTCTCCGTCCAGCACTGCTTGCGAGCTTTTGTGAAGGGCTGGCGGTGACGGGGGCTACGGCGTGTTGAGAACGCTGCGTCCCGGAACGAGAGGCAAAGGCATGGGCCGTTGACCGAGGTCCTCTGCCCGTCGGAGCTCGTTGGCTATTTCCTTGATGACCCCTGTCGTAGTGTGCGAGCGCATTGTATTTCAGCGTGCCATCAACGGGAGATGGTTTTTCACCCAGTAGATCCGTGCTCAGCCATAGCTCGCTCATAGGGCGCTACAGGTGCGGCCGCGGCCCAGAGCCTTCGCATGGTAAAGGTGAGTATCTGCGCGCCTAAGCAAGCTCTCTTCGTCATCGCCTGCCTTGTACGCGGCGATTCCGATACTGACACCGGGACGGTCTAGATCGCTACCCTCGCTCTCCGCAAGCCCAAGATCATTATCCGTCAGTTTACTCAGGTTGCTGCGAATCAGATTTGCTGCCCGAGTCGCACCATTGACGTCTGTATGTGGCAACAGAATTGCGAACTCATCTCCGCCGAAGCGGAACACGAGATCAGAGCCGCGCATCCCGTGGCGAAACACACTCGCCATGGCTCGTAGAATTCGATCTCCAACAAGATGGCCAAGTTGATCATTCAGAGTTTTGAAGTGATCTACATCAATCATCATTACGGTAAGGGGGCTACCATGCCGGCGTGTTCGTTTGAGCTCCGTATCGACCCACTCACTGAGCGCGTTCCTATTCAACAGGCCCGTCAGCGGATCATGGGTAGCTAAGGAACGCAGTTGGGTAACTTCGTGAGCCGTTTTTAGGCAGCGAGCAAAAAACGCCAAAGACTGTTCGATGATCATCAACTCATCTTCGCTAAAACGTTCTCGCCTACAAAAGCTGAGATCACCGAGGACTTCTTTGTCGATCGTGACTTCGTACTGCGCGCTGTGGTGACGGCGATTACCCAATGCGATCACATCAGTTCGCTGTGGAGCGGCGTAGGTGAGCCCATCAGCGAGGCGCAGATCGCTCAGCCATGCGAAGTAGCGATCCAGCAGTTCCGAGATGGTCGTGCGGCCTATGAGTCTTTGCAGAAGCAGAAGCTGCTGTTCACTGCCTCCCGCATAACTCAAAACATCGGCCGCCACCCCAGTCGCGGCAGATGCTCCAATAGGGGCGCTAGGCCTTTTGTTTGACCTTTCTGCGGCGCTGTCGAACGGTATTACTTTTTTCATCGGCTTAGCCCTGCTGACGCTCTATCGAATGCGTTTGAACGATCTCGCAGAGTTTTTAGCAAACGGTGTGCCAAACACGTTTCAAGAAGTTAGCGATTTTTAAGCCTGATTTTATTGAAATTTGATGATTTTTAAGTCTTCCGCCAAAATATCGACACATGATGGCGGCAAGAATACGTCATCAAGGCGGTTATTTTTTTCCTCTACCTTAGATTTTGTTCGATCGAGTCGAAAAGCACGTGGGCAGGCACTGATCGTGTGATCGCTTAGGTTTTCATAAGGAAGCGAAATTCAGCTACCCACCGGCACAGCCTGCCCAGGCTCGGGGTTTTGCGTTTGGCTGGGTTGACGACCTCGAACTGCTGGAAAGCGGTGCTAGCAGGATAGGGTGTTAGGCTTTTCCTAGGCTGCGACTGCCCGTAGAAGGCGCTTTTTCGCCGCTATCGGAGTAAAGATCTTCCGATGCTCCCTCGCCACGAAGCACACTGAGCGTATTTCGTGTTTTTTCTTGCAGTCGAACAATCAGTCCCCCGTTCCGCCTGTTATTGCTGTCACAGCTTAACGCAAGCTCATTCAGTGACTTAGCGAGATCTTCAAGGTCTCTGATGTCAGTCAGAGGTTCCGGCCGCGGTTCCAAATCCGCTACTGCTCGTACTAAATCTAGGAGAGAAGAATCGGTCTTTAGACCGTGCGCGCGCATCCACTGCAAGCGGAGCTGCTGCTGCTCTCGGAAGTCACTAACTGCTTGAGCTTTGCTTTTTGTGGCCTGTTGAAGCGTTTCAAGATTGTTCTTGAGTAGAGCTTCATGCTCTCGTTCGATGCTGTCTCCTACCAGCTGCAGAAGCTCAAGCTCTTTAGTGAGCAACGCAGTAATCGAGTGTAAGCGCTCACTCATCCCACTGCCTTCTGTTTTAAGGGAATTGATTTTGGAGAGCTTTGAATTTGGAGGCTAGCTAACAACGGGTGTTGCCTGCGCGAATTAAGTGAGATCGCGTTCGCTCTCTAGGAGATTATCGACGATGCGTTGCGGGTCCACACTATAGCTGCCGTCTTCAATTGACTGTCTAATCTCTGCCACTCGGGCTTGGTCTATGGTGGGGAGCGCGCGAAGCTGATTTTCCAGGGCAAGAAGGTCTGCCGCAGCTTGTGTGAGAGAAATAGATTCGGCGCTCTCCGTCGACCCAGAGTCGGCAGTCGCGCTTGCAGAACCGGAAGATGCAGCTTGCGCACTACGCCGCGTCGCGGAGTCAGTATCTGACCGCGATGTGCGCAAGTTTGTATTTGTATCAATCGGGTTCATTTGTTCCTTCAATGCCCTTTATGAACGCCATTTTTTCTAAACGAAATATAGTTTCAAACGACATCTATCAAGGCAGCAAGATATTCACCAGCATAAACGACAACAAACGGATCTGTGCACTAAGTTGTTGTGCGGTACACAAGTTTGCGTAATGCCAACGATTAATTGCGGTTCGGTCGCTACTCACCGCACATCCTACAATCGTTTGTCCTACGGTTAGCGGCATAAGACATGAAAATGTTAGCACATTCACGCTTTCTACCCCGAAAACTCAAGGAGGGCACTCCGGTTAGCGCTCTTTGTGCAAAAAATGTGTTTTCACAAAAGCCACGCTCTAAGCGCCTCTAGACAATTAGGGTACTCGGACAGTGCCGTCGGCTAAAACAATCCCCTCTAACCGCCTTCCTGAACTTAGATTGGTGACTCGTAGACGATCTCCTTCCGCACCGGAGGCGAGAGCCTTGCCCTGCATACGCACCTCAAACCCAAGTCCGCCGGCGATAAGGGTCACCTGCTGCCCTCTTGTAATGAGTTCGGGAAGAGATACCTGGCCGTGTCGTAGGGGTACGCCGGCGGCGATGGGTCGCTGCAACTCCATTCCAACAGCGTCTTCAATTTTGCCAATTAGGTCCGTCTTTCGAGTGGTCACCCGACGAGTCACATACTCTAGATCTTGTTTGGATAATATACTGCCCCGTGGTAACGACTCTTTAAGCACGGGCACTCTTAAAGCTGCTGTGACTTCCGCTCGGATATACAGCGTCCAAGGCGTAGGGCTGCTGCATCGAACACCAAAGCTGACAGGGCCCAGTGCCCGGCCTGCGTGCGGTCGGGTGGTTTCAAGCGCTCGATCACAGCTTGCTGGTCGAAGACGAGGGTCTAAGGGCCTCACTCTGACCTCTATATCTTCAAATCCCTGATCGGCCGCGTAGCGCAGTGCCGCACCTTCCACACTCGCAACGATGTCTTGGTGTGGGTGGCTACTACTTGCACTGACTGAGGGCGAACCGAAGCTCAGAATGTAAGCAAGCGACGAAGCGAGCGCTAACGCGAACCTAAAAATAGATTCGTCCGGCATTACTTTCTGAAATATCTCTCGTGTCACTGATACGACCTCATTGCATGTTCATATCTTGAACAACCCAATCCAGATTGCTGGCAGACAAGACAGTCCGAGCAATGATCGCTGCAGGACTTGAGAGCAGCCAGGGGAGCTCTTGCGAAGGCTTAGTGCCATTGATTTGACGCTTCTTTCACCAGAATCGCTGTTGGGTCATGCTCGAGCAGTATCTGTGCCAAACGCAGCCGTGAACGAGTTCTGGGTTTTTCTGCACCCGGCAAGCTTTGCCGCTTTGACCTTTTATTGCCGTTTCGATAAACCTAAGAAATATTTAACCCATTGAATTTATTATATAAATTAGATTGGCATGCAAATTGAATTACCAAAGGAGGAAAGGCTAGTCGACAAAGTTTAATTAGGAACAGTGCAATGAGCCCTATCAAGAGTGCCATGGGAATGACGCCACAAGTAATGGAAGTGCGTTCTAAGCGTATGGAGTTGCTCTCTGCGAACATTGCTAACGCAGACACCCCTGGCTACAAGGCTCGTGACATCGATTTCGCATCGGTAATCGGAGCGGCGCGGGATTCCGGGTCAGCGATGATGCGAACACATGAAAATCATATTGGGCCCGGTAGTGGGAGTGGCGAGATCGAGGTTAAGTATCGCGCACCCTCGCAGCCATCCACTGACGGAAATACGGTGGACTCTCATCGCGAGCATGCGGCCTTTATGGACAACGCCGTTCGCTATCAAGCCAGCCTGAACTTCCTGGACGGTCGTATTCGCGGGCTCCGCATCGCCATTCGTGGACAGGTCTAGGTTTAGAAAATGAGTCTCTTTTCTGCAATCGACGTGTCCGCGACCGCCTTAGAGGCGCAAACGCTTCGTCTCAATACCATCTCCAGCAATCTGGCAAATGCGAACACGGTCAGCGGCGACCCCAATTCGGCGTATCGAGCGCAGCACGTCGTATTCGAGACGATGTACAGCGATGCGCATCAGGCTTTTGCCGATGCAAACGCCGGCGTGCAGGTCAGTGAAGTGGTCTTATCGGAGGTTCCGGCGCGCCAGGAATATTCGCCAGGGCATCCCTTGGCTGACGAAAACGGCTTTGTCTACCGGTCCACTGTCAACTCTGTTGAAGAGATTGCCAACATGGTTGAGGCATCGCGTTCCTATCAAAGCAGTGTCGAGGCAATGAATACGGTTAAGCAGCTGATCTTAAGAACGTTGACGCTCGGTCGGTAAAGCGATCTTTAAGAGTGAACACCGGGGCAGCGCTTTCAACGAAATGGATCTAAGAGAAATCAGATGACAGACCTAAATACGATCAACGAACTCTTTCCCCCGCCGTCTGAAACCAATACGCGAGGTGCAAACTCGGTCGAGGACCTAGGATCGGAAGCGTTCCTGGAGCTAATGGTTGCGCAGCTCGAAAACCAGGATCCAAGCAAGCCGCTTGATAACACGGAGTTTGTGGCCCAACTCGCACAGTTTGGCACGGTGTCCGGCGTGCAAGAGCTCAACGAAAGTTTTGCAAGCCTGGGTGCCACGCTAACGGCTAGTCAAAGCTGGCAGGCCGCAAGCCTCGTAGGCCGTGAGGTCGTGGGTGAGAGCAACGTTGCTCAGCTGGAGGCGATTGAAGACGGTGACGGTGAGTTCTCCTTGACCGCGACGGTCGATTTTCAGGGCAATCCCAGTGGAGGGACCCTGTTTATCCAAGATCTCAGTGGTCGTCTGATTCACAGCGAGGCGCTGCCCGCGGGCCAGAGCGGAGAGTTCCAGATTCAGTGGGACGGCCGCGATAGTAATGGCGAGCTAGTACCAGAGGGCAGCTATCGCGTTTCGGCAGAAGGTCAGATCAACGGGCAAAACACCGCGATTCCGGTTTACGCGCATCTCCAAGTGTCTTCGGTCGCCGTTGACAGCAGCACCGGTGCAGTGACTCTGAACCTCAGCGACGGCACTAGCTTGCCGATTGAGCAGGTTAAACAATTTTTGTAATTAAGCGAAGCAACAGCCATCTAGGGCTAGGAAAACAGATTTAGAACGGTGGGAGTAAGGCCATGACATTTAGTACCGCGATTTCTGGAATCAACGCTGCAAACTCAGATCTTGGCGTGATCAGTAACAACATCGCGAACGCATCCACGACTGGATTTAAGGCGTCGCGTGCGGAATTCGCCGACGTCTATGCGAGCAGCCTGCTTGGCGCTGGCGGTAATGAAATCGGCTTAGGGGTAACCCTTGCAGATGTTACGCAGGAATTCGGTCAGGGTAACATCAACTTTACCAATAACTCCCTTGATCTCGCGATAAACGGCGGCGGGTTTTTCCAGCTGAGTAATGAAGGAGCGCTCGAATACACGCGGGCCGGTGCATTTCAGGTCGATAGCGATGGTTTTGTAGTTTCCAATCAGGGGCTTCGCCTACAGGCGTTTCAGGTTGATCCCAATGGCGACATCACGGGCCAGGTCGGTGATCTTCAGATCGACACGTCACTGATCGATCCCAATGCAACAGGCACCGTATCGCTGACGAGCAATCTCGACTCGCGGGACGTTACCCTGGGTACAGGCTTTGCTACCAATGGTCCCTATGACGCATTTGCGGTGCCGCCCACGGTTCCAAATCCTCTGGATTTCAACGCAACGACCTCCACAACCGTATTCGACAGTCTTGGTAACCCGCACGTTCTGAGCCTTTATTACGTTAAAACCGCCACAGCAAACACCTGGGAGGTCTACTCGCTGATCGATGGTCAGAGTCAGAATGGGGGTGCGCCTGAAACGCTTACCTTCACCTCCAACGGTCAGTTCGATCCGGCGTCTGCGACCTCCGTGACCATCGCAGGTTACGCTCCGGTCGATTCGATTGGCAACGCAAACGGCGCGGCCGTGCAAACGTTTGAAATCGACCTTACCGCCACATCGCAATTTGGAACGCCTTTTACCGTATCGAGCATTATTCAGGACGGCTTTGCAGCTGGTCAGCTTCGAGGTCTGGATATTGACGATACCGGTATTGCTTTCGCTCGCTACACCAACGGTGAGTCTCGAGCTCTGGGTCAGATTGCCCTCGCCGGTTTTAACAATCAGAACGGTCTACAACCAATCGGGGATACCAACTGGGTAGAGACATTCTCATCTGGTCCGCCGAACGTGAGCGAGGCCGGTACCTCGGGTCTGGGTGTTATCCAGTCAGCTGCTCTCGAGGACTCAAACGTGGAAATTACCGAGCAGCTGGTTGATTTGATTATCGCTCAGCGAAACTTCCAGGCGAACGCGCAGGTTATTCAGACGGCAGATGCCACCACGCAGACCGTAATCAATCTTCGATAATCCTGCACTCTAAAAAAGGACTTTAGTCGCATGGATGGATTTATTCGTGTAGCGGCCGCCGGAGCCAAGGAAGCCATGCTTCAGCAAGCTGTGAATGCTCATAACCTGGCCAACGCCTCCACCGTGGGATTCAAGGCTGACCTGGCTCAGGTGGAGTCTCTGTATCTGACGGGTGAAGGGCATGAGACGCAGGCCCTAAAAACGGTATCTGGGGTAGCTACTGATTTGAGCAGCGGAGCCCTCCAGCAGACCGGCCGTGACCTCGATATCGCCCTAAACGGCACCGGGTGGATAGCCGTGCAGACGCCGAGCGGCCTCGAAGGGCTGACGCGGCGTGGCGATTTAAGGGTCGATCCCTTTGGACAGCTACTCAATGGAGCGGGCGATCCGGTGCTTGGGAATGACGGGCCGATTGCGTTGCCACCCTTTAGCTCTATCGCTATTGGCGAAGACGGCACGATCTCTATCGTGCCCCAAGGCGAGCAGCCGAACGCGGTGGCGATTCTAGATCGCATAAAGCTAGTGAACCCTCCCGAGGAAACTCTAGTGAAAGATCGCAGCGGCATGATTGTCGTCAATGACGGCCTACCATCGCTCGCCGATGCGAATGTGCGCATCACCAGCGGCGCTCTAGAGGCCAGCAATGTGAACTCGGTAACGTCGATGGTGCAAATGATTGAGTTGGCGCGTGAGTTCGAACAGTTTATGAAAGTCGTGTCGGTGGGTGAAGAGATGGATACCTCCTCTGCCAGCCTTATGCGCATTCAGTAATACGGACAGAATCAGTAGGAGAGGAAGGTGAATCAGGCGCTCTGGATATCAAAAACGGGCCTCGACGCACAGCAGACCCGCATGTCGACGGTTGCAAACAACCTTGCCAATGTCGGTACGACCGGCTTCAAGCGAGGGCGCGCGATCTTTGAGGATCTCGTTTATCAGAACGTTCGGCAGGTAGGTTCACAGTCATCCCAGGATACGCTGCTACCGTCAGGTCTCCAGTTGGGTACCGGGACACGCGTAGTTGCCACCGAGCGCTTGTTTACCCAGGGCAATCTAACGCAGACCGATAATCAACTCGACATTGCGGTTCAAGGCCGAGGATTCTTCGAGATTCTGCTTCCCGATGGAACGCAGGCGTTTACTCGGGACGGGTCTTTTCAGGTAAACGATACCGGGATCATGGTGACCTCCGCCGGGTATCAGCTCCAACCGCCCATCACCATTCCTCAGGGTGCACTTTCGGTCAGTATCGCTCCCGATGGCACCGTATCGGTCCAGCAAAATGGCACCGCCGCATCGACACAGGTGGGTAGCATCCAGTTGTCCGACTTTATTAATCCCGCTGGTTTGCAAGCGCGAGGCGAGAACCTGTTTATTGAATCGGGCGCCAGCGGCGCACCGCAGCCGGGTAATCCAGGACTGAATGGTCTGGGAACCTTAGTGCAGGGCTATGTGGAGAGCTCTAACGTGAATGTTGTTGAGGAGTTGGTCAACATGATCGAGACGCAGCGTGCGTACGAAATGAACTCGCGAGCGATCTCGACCGCCGATCAGATGCTCCAGTACGTGTCCAACAACCTGTAATGCTCACCCGCTTTTTCCAGGCGCCGTCGGGCATGTTGAGAAGAGCCAAGCCACTTTCTCAAGTGCTGCTCGCAGGTTTCCGATCGATCGCAGTCCTGGCGCTCGCAGTGACCTGTGGATGCGCCAGCGTAAACAGCCCTTCGCACCCGGACTATATTGCTATAGAGCCCATCGAGTATCCGGATGTCACGGTGTCTTCAGCGCCGAGTACCGGAAGCTTATTTGTCGGGGCGCGGAATGTGTCTCTATTTACAGACACGCGGGCTCACGAAATTGGGGATATCGTTTCCGTTCAATTGGTTGAGTCAACCTCGGCGGCCAAAAGTGCCGATACAGAGATCGACAAGACCAATAGCACCGGTATCACAGACCCGACTCTTTTTGGCGCTCCCGTGACGATCAATGGCCGCTATAACCTCGGCGTGAGTATGGATTCCAACAATTCCTTCGAGGGCGAAGCCACCAGTAACCAGAGCAACAGCCTCCAGGGTTCAATTGCAGTGCAAGTTTCTAAGGTATTGCCCAATGGAAATTTGATAGTCCAGGGGGAGAAGCGAATACGGATTAATCAAGGGGATGAGTACATTCGCTTGCGCGGTGTTATTCGCCCAGAGGACGTGAGTTCTTTTAATACGATTCCTTCAACGCTGGTCGCTGATGCTCGTATTTCCTACTCGGGAACAGGCGTACTCCAGGACAGCAATAAACCCGGTTGGTTGGCGCGATTCTTCGTCAGCCCTATTTGGCCTTTCTAGGGTGTGTCTATGAATACGCGGATTCTGAACCTAGCTACACAGCGTCGACATAGCAGCGCGTCATACATCCTGCGCCTGGCACTCGCACTCAGCTTAGTATTCGGTACCTGGCTATCACCGTTTGCCTCTGCAGAGCGTATCAAGGACATTGCTGATATCGCTGGCGTACGTAGCAACCAGCTCGTTGGCTACGGACTGGTGGTTGGCTTAGACGGCACCGGTGACCAGGTGATTCAGGCGCCGTTCACGGTGCAGAGCCTTCGTAACTTTCTCACCCAAATGGGTCTGAACCTGCCCGCCGGCGTAAACCCCCAGCTAACGAATATAGCTGCCGTTTCCGTTCACGCGGAGCTGCCGCCGTTTACTAAGCCCGGGCAAACTCTCGATGTGACTGTCTCTTCCCTCGGAAATGCGGGCAGCCTTCGCGGTGGGTCGCTGCTGATGACTGAGCTGCGTGCCGCCGATGGCCAGATTTATGCGCTGGCACAGGGGTCTTTGATTGTGAGCGGATTCGGTGCGGATGGCGCTGACGGCTCTAGCGTGACCGTAAACGTTCCCAGCGCGGGTCGTATTCCGAACGGAGCAACCGTGGAGCGGGGGGTGCCATCACCTTTCGGTACCGCGCCAGTCATGGTGATGAACCTTCATGCGGCCGATTTCACCACGGCTCAGCGCGTCTCAGCCACGATCAATGACACGCTCGGTGACGATGTAGCCAGGCCCATTGATGCGGTTTCGGTAGAAGTCCGCGCGCCAGAGGATCCGGGTCAAAAGGTCGCGTTCATGTCTGTGCTTGAAAATATGGAAGTCGATCCAGCCACGGCCGCTGCCAAAGTTGTCGTTAACAGTCGCAGCGGCACCATCGTGATTGGCAGCCAAGTCCGGGTTGAACGCGCCGCCGTAGCCCACGGCAATCTTACCGTGACTGTTTCTGAGAACATCAATGTGAGCCAGCCCGGCGCCTTCGCGGGCTCCGGACAAACAGCCGTCACACCCGAATCAGAAATTGACATCGGTGAAGAGGACGCGCGCATGTTCTTGCTTGAGCCGGGCATCACCCTTCAGGAGCTGGTGTCGGCGGTCAACCGGGTCGGTGCTGCTCCAGGGGACCTGATTGCCATCCTGGAAGCACTGCAACAGGCCGGCGCTCTGCGTGCCCAGCTCGTTGTGATCTAGGCGATACCCGCTCACACCATGCAAGCAGCGGCTCTTTACAGCGACTTTGGCGAACTGGCCAGTCTTCGCTTGGGCTCTCAGGGTCAAGATGCCGCCAATCGGCGAGAGGTGGCTGGTCAGTTTGAAGCCTTATTTGTGCAGATGATGGTGAAGGCCATGCGCGATGCGACACCCAAAGGCGGTTTGTTCAACTCCAGCCAGTTGGAGAGCTACCAGTCGATGTATGACCAGCAGATGGCTTTGGAGCTCGCAAACCGCGGCGGTATTGGCCTAGCCGATGTGATCATGCAGCAGTTTGAAGGTTTTGGGTCATCTACGCCGGCGGAGCCACTATCACAATTCAATCCTTTGCCAAGCGAGCGTATTCCGTCGCTCTCGGTCATTAGTTCGTCAAGCCGGGATTCTCGCCCTAATACGGCGGTTCAAGTGCTGTCAGAGCCGTCGATTCAGGGCGTCATCAACGCCGCCAGCGACAAAGATAAAGTTGGCAACTCAATAAGCTTTGCGAATCCCGAGGCCTTTCTTGAGCGGCTGCAACCACTTGCAGAAGAGGCGGCGAAGAGACTTGGTGTTGACGCGGATCTCTTGCTTGCGCAGTCCGCCCTGGAAACAGGGTGGGGAGCGAAAGTACTCCAAACCGCATCGACGGGCACTGCGCAATCTGGCAGCAGCTTCAACTTTTTTAATATCAAGGCCAGCTCCGACTGGCATGGCGCTAGCGTTGCCCACACAACGTTGGAGTTTAAGGACGGCATATCGCAGCGGGAACAGGCTCGTTTCCGTGCTTATAGCAGCGCCGAGGAGTCATTCCGAGACTACGTGGATTTCGTGTCTGGCTCTCCACGTTATGCGACAGCCGTGCAGCTTGCGGCTGATCCAGAGGCCTATATCCGTGAGCTGCAGACCGCTGGTTATGCAACAGATCCTGCCTACGCGGACAAGGTCCTAGCAATTAGAGAGCGCATTCAAGATCACATGCGGATACAGGGTGAGTCCGAAGCTAAGACACTGGCGCTAAAGGAATCGCCCCAGTTGTCGCTAGTGAGCAGGGGTGACGATTAATGAGCTTCGATACCAATAGAAGAGTGATCTGAGGTTTGGCAGACGTACTTGGCATAGGCACTTCAGCACTGCTTTCGTTGCAGCGAGCCATCGCGACGACGGGACAGAATATAGCCAACGTTAACACCGAGGGGTACAGCCGCCAGTCCGTAGAGTTCACGGCTCGGACGCCGCGCAACGTCGGTGTCGGTTTCATTGGTTCCGGTGTTCAGATCCGAAACATTGAGCGCAGCTTCGATCAATTTCTGACTGACGATTTGCGTGATCGCACGTCCAGCGCCGCGGGAGCGAGCACGCTCGCGGACCTTACTGGGCGCATCAACACTTTGCTCGCGGATTCTGATACTGGCTTAGGCCCTGTGTTGGACAACTTTTTCGCGGCGGTACAGGATGTCGCCAACAACCCCGGTTCCATACCGGAGAGACAGGTTTTGATCGGTCAGGGGCAGGTGCTCGCGGAGCGCTTTTCCTTTCTGGATGAACGCCTTTCTGCTTTTGATCGCGAGGTAAATCAAAGGCTTACCGATTCAGTAAGTCAAATCAATGCGCTCGCCCAGAACATCGCCAGCCTGAACGAACAGATCGTCGATGCGAAACAAACCGGTTTCGAACCCAACGATCTTCTTGATACTCGTGATCAGGTTGTGCTCGAGCTTGCTGAACTGGTTGGCGTTACCAGCGTAGAGCAGGATGACGGAGCGCTGAATATATTTATCGGCAATGGCCAGTCTTTGGTCATCGGAAACTCAGCCTCGCAGCTCTCTGCTTTCACCGATCCAGACGACGTTACTCGCGTCAATGTGGGTATCGCAGGCGTATCAAATCCAACTGATGTTGGTCGATTTTTGTCCGGCGGAGAGCTCGGTGCGGCCTTACAGTTCCGAAATTCAGTGGTTGACCCTGCTCGCGCGCAACTCGGGGTGGTAGCGGTTGGGGTCACAGAAACTTTCAATGCACAGCAGGCGCTGGGTCTTGATCTGAATGGTGATCTTGGCGGTGACTTCTTCCGGTCAATAGAGCCCGCAGTCGCTGGCAGCGCTCAGAATACTGGCGCCGGAATCATAACGGCTAGCATCGATGACGTATCCCAGCTCACCGGCGCTAGCTACACGATTAGCTTTGATGGCACCGACTACACCATTACCAACAACGGCACCAATGCCAGCCAGACTGGAGCAGGTCCGAACTTCACCGTGGATGGTGTTGGCATTTCTGTGGCTACCGCCCCTGCTGCCGGCGATAGTTTCCTAATCGAGCCGGTAACCACCGCAGCGGGACTTTTCTCTGTGGAACTGTCGGATCCCCGCCTGATAGCGGCGGCATCGCCCATTCGAAGTTCTGCGTCTATCGCCAACGCCGGATCCGGTGAGCTGGGAAATCTGGCCGTCAACAGCACGGCGGGCTTGCCGCTGCCTGGCGATGTGACCCTGACGTTTAATCCGGATGCGCTTGGTGCGGGCATACCGGGTTTTGACGTAGTCGGTATCGCGGGTGGACCAATCGCGTTTGATCCATCGACAGACAGCGGGGGCGTTAGCGCTACGCTTGGCGACTTCAGTTTTGAATTGACTGGCGCTCCCGTCAGTGGCGACAGCTTTACCATTCAAAACAACTTGGACGGATCCGGCGATAATCGGAATGCTTTGGCCCTAGCAGGCATCCAACGCGAACCCAACCTGTTAGGAGGAACCGCAAGCTTCCAGGATGCCTACGCGACGATCGTTGGCGATGTTGCTGTTAGGGGGCAGCAAGCTAGCAGCCTTGCGAGTACTGAGGGTGCATTTTTAGACCAGGCACTTGCCGCGAGAAACGGCGCGCAGGGCGTTAACCTCGACGAAGAGGCGGCAAATTTGCTGCGCTATCAACAAGCTTACTCTGCGGCCGCCCAATTCATCGCCGTCGCCGACGAGGTCTTCCAGGTTCTTCTGAACGCGACCAGACGTTAGGGTCGCAGAGAGGCAATGAGCAATGGTTGAGCGAATCTCGACCCTACAGATATTCCAATCGGGTGTTTCTACGATTCTAGCCCGACAAACTGAGCTCGCCCGTACCCAGCAAGAGCTGGCCACCGGTCGCTCTATATTGTCGCCGTCGGACGATCCGACGGGCGCTATCCAAATCCTGGATATTGAGGAGGACTTGCGCCAAGTTGATCAGTTTCAACGCAACTCGAGTCTGGCAGAAAGTCAGCTTTCCCTAGAAGACACGACGCTCAGCAACGTCGTGTCGGTTCTGCAAAGAGTGCGTGAACTCACGGTACAAGCTAATAATGCGACGTCCGGGCCGGAACAGCGGTCTGCAATCGCGCAGGAAATCGATTCTCGCTTGGACGAACTCCTAGACCTGGCCAATACCCGTGATGCGAACGATGAGTTTATTTTTGCGGGATTTCAAGCGACTTCTCAACCGTTTACTCGCTCCGGTGCTACGGTGAACTACGCTGGTGATGATGGCCAGCGCTTTGTGCAAATAGCTGCGGGTTCGCAAGTTGCGGTGCGCGATTCTGGATCTCGGGTGTTTCTAGCCGTACCTGCGGGAAATGGCAGTTTCGACTTCTCTGTAAGCGGGAATACAGGTAGCGTGGTCGTTGACAGCGCTACGGCAACAACCAGTTTCATACGCGACGACTATACGATCAATTTCATTCAGGCCCTACCCACTGACCCGATCACCTATGAAGTTGTCGATAGCAGTGCGACGGTGGTTTCAACCGGCACCTTCCAGTCCGGTGAGGCCATTACCTTCGCTGGGGCAACCGTGGTCTTAGAGGGGGAGCCTGCTGACGGTGACAGTGTCGAGATTCAGTCCACTGCGAATCAATCAATTTTCGAAACCGTTTCGGAAATCGTCGAAACACTTCGTTCATCCACCGGTGAAGAAGCCAACAATGCCGAGGTCAACAACGCCCTTGGCAGTGGCCTATTGAACCTCGATCAGGCGATCGGAAACGTTGTCGAAGTGCAAGCCGAGATCGGCGCCCGGCTGAACCGTATCGATAGTCAGCAAGAAATTAATTCGGAGTTCAATCTGCAGCTGCAAACGACCTTGTCGAATGTGCAGGATTTGGACTACACCGAAGCCATTAGCCGGCTTAATTTACAGTTGGTCGCGCTACAAGCCGCGCAGCAGACGTTCGTTCAAACTCAATCACTATCCCTGTTTAATTTCATATAGGGAGTTTCTGATCTAATCCGGGTTCGCAACTGATTGCTAAACTCGTGGCCAACGTCAATACACGAGTTGACGCGACGCCCTCGTCCACCCATGCCCTGTCTATTCAGTTTTTACTCCGGTCTTTTTTAGTCTATTGGCTTGTTTAGGCGCGGCAAATCCGCCTACTTCTAGGTCGCTTTGGCCTTTTGGCCATCTTGATGTTGACGGTGCTGGTGATGGTGTCTCTCCGTTGTCGCTAGCCCGTGATACGAAATACCGTTTTCGAAGAAAAATAAAAAAATCACAAAAAGGGCTAAAGTGATTCGCAATACATCCGCTAACTGAAACAGTGGCAAAGTTTGCTACAACTCGTCGGGTGCAATAAAAGAGGTAAGCGCCTGATACAAATAAACTTTTTGGTTTTGATGAAGACGCAGGAAAACGTCAACATTTAAGCCAGCTCTGAAGCAGAAGGGGACGCAGCCATGCCTCAGGTTATCAACACCAACATAGCTTCGCTGACTACACAGCGGAATTTGAATGAATCGCAGAACGACGTGGCGACCGCTTTGCAGCGGCTATCATCGGGTTTGCGCATCAACAGCGCGCGGGATGACGCCGCCGGTCTCGCTATTTCCGAGCGATTTACCGCTCAGATTCGCGGGCTGAATCAAGCCGCCCGAAACGCTAACGATGGCATTTCACTGGCGCAAACAGCCGAAGGCGCGCTCGGCGAGGTTACCAACAACCTGCAGCGAATTCGTGAGCTGGCGGTGCAGTCTGCCAACGCGACTAACTCCGCTTCTGACCGGGCCGCACTTCAGGCTGAGGTAGACCAGCTGGTGGCGGAAATTGACCGAGTTGCCACGCAGACCAACTTCAACGGCGTTAGTTTGCTTGACGGCACATTTTCGGCACAGGTATTCCAGGTAGGCGCAAATGCTGGCGAAACCATTACCGTGGATTCGATCGGAAGCGCTCGGTCTGCTGATCTTGGCCAGTTTACGGGCTTTGAATTGACTAACCAGGGAATCGGAACTGCCAACGATACTGCGGCGCTGCAGTCAGTCGATATCGGTGGTGCTAGTTCCGATATTGGTACCGTAGCGAACGACGCCGCTGCGCTGGCTCTCGCGTTTAATGAGTCTGGCCTAGGTTTTACCGCTAGCGCTAACGCAACATCCGTTGCTTCCGTGGCATCCAATACCACGGCCGGCGATGCCGGTGATGCCGATTCGTTCTCGGTTAATGGAATCACCTTCAATCTGGTCAACAGTGGAAATGCGGCCACTAACCGCGACCTCGCAGTAGCTGCTATCAATTCGCAGTCGTCTGTGACTGGCGTAGTTGCCACGAACGATGGCACGGGCGTTTCTCTTGGCGCGGCTGACGGTAGGAATATTACGGTTGCAGACGGAACATTGAACAGTACTAACGGGCTTGCCGAGTACGGTCTGGGCGCTGCCGCAACCACGGGGGCAACACTTAACCTTCGGTTTGAAGCTGAGCCTGGTGTCTCTGGTTCGGTCACCTTCACCGGTGCCTTTGACCCTGGTGCGCAAGCAATTGCGGCCACCGGTACCGCGGTAGCGGCTCTCGACATTTCAACAGTGCAGGGCTCAAACACAGCGATTTCGGCCATCGATGCGGCACTTTCGTCTGTTAATGGGTCTCGAGCCGACCTCGGTGCGGTTCAAAACCGTTTCGATTCGGTCGTTGCTTCTTTGCAGACCACTTCCGAGAACCTGAGTGCCTCCAGGTCTAGGATTCAGGACGCGGACTTTGCGGCTGAGACTGCGGCGCTGACCAGAGCTCAGATTCTGCAGCAGGCGGGAATATCTGTTCTGGCTCAGGCAAACGCCCAGCCTCAGAACGTGTTGGCGCTGCTTCAGTAGATCTTAGCTGAGCGCGGTTTCGCGAGTGAGGCGGGCGTAAGCCCCCCTCACTTTTTTCGTCTTTTAGAGCCACCAAATACGGCTAAAAAGACAAGAAAGAAATTGCAAAACACGGAGGAACAAAGGCATGACAGGCCCCATTGATACGTCATCCCCCTTGCCTCCCCAGGGAGTTGGGCTAGGCACGACCACGGTTGCGGCTGACCGCGTTAGCGATTCGGCTACGGCCGTTGCAAACGACGAGCAAGCATCGTCCGCAGAGACGAGCGATCCGCCCCGCGTTGCCCAGGCGGCGCGGGACATAAACGAATATATCCAATCGGTTTCACGTTCGCTTCAAATCTCCGTCGACGATGATCTGGGTCAGACCGTCATTACGGTTCTGGATTCGGAAACTGATGAGATTGTGCGACAAATCCCCGCGGAAGAAATATTGGAAATTGCGCGTTTCTTATCCTTGCAGCAAAGTGATGTTGAACCACCGCAATCATTGCAGGGTGTTTTGATTGACCGGGAAGGTTAGGGGCGATCCGCTCTAACACAGCGCAGCGTCGTTTTTGGCTGGTCGTTACGCTGTTTGCTGGCAGGCGCGCTTGTTATATGAAACTCTGGGAATTTCCTACGCTCGCTTCGTTCGATACCGTATGCTCGACGTCGCGTTCGGACAGCGGTTAGTACAGGAGGCAGTTCATGGTTGCTGCTACAGGAATAGGCTCAGGCTTAGACATCGAGAGCCTTGTGACGCAGCTGGTTGCGGCGGAGCGAGCTCCTACGGAGACCCGCTTACTTCAGCGTGAGGCACGCCTTACCAGCGAAATATCGGCTTTCGGTACGCTTCAAGGTGCTTTGAGCAGTCTTCAGGCAAGCGCCCAGAGCCTAGCGAATGCCTCGACGTTCTCCCAGCGCCTTGTTACCTCATCCAATAGCGCGGCGGTCAGTCCCAGCGTCGCCGGCGACGATACGCCACTGGGCAGTCTATCTGTTTCGGTCTCGAGTCTTGCCCAAGCGCAGTCTCTCGCATCAACGGCGTTTTCTAGCACTTCTGATGTGGTCGGCGAGGGCGTTCTGAATTTTCGCTTTGGCACCGTGACAGCGACGCCACCGACTGGGACACCACAGAGTTTCGACGCCTTCAGCGAAAATAGTGAGCAGCCGGGTGCTTCGGTCACTATTGATGCCAGTAACAACACCCTTGCGGGTGTCCGCGATGCAATAAACGATGCAGACATTGGTATTTCGGCAGCCCTGGTTGATGACGGAACTGGATTTCGCTTACTCCTAAGCTCGGAGCAAACCGGTGAAAACAACGCCATAGAGCTTCAGGTATCTGACACCGGCGATAACGACAACACGGACAGCTCCGGCTTGTCACGCTTTGCGTTCAATACCGCTGCCAATAATCTGCAGCAGACGGTCGCCGGTCAGGACGCGCAGTTCACAATTGCCGGGCTTGAAGTGAGCAGCGCAAGCAATTCGGTGAGTAATGTCATCGATGGATTGGATTTGACCCTACTGGCAACCACAACGTCTCCAGTCACGCTCACAACCAGTGAGAACACGCAGGCGGTTCGCACCGCAATAGAGGATTTTGTCAACGGCTTTAACAACTTTACCGGCGTGGTAAACAGCCTGACTGCATTCGATCCCGCTACGTCGAGTGCGGGCCCGCTCCAAGGAGATTTCACTGCTCGAAGCATCATAAATCAGGTGCGCGGCGCTGTAACCGATGCGGTGGATGGTGCGACCGGAGCTTTTAGTACGCTAGCGGAATTGGGGATTCAGACGCAGTCTGATGGCACTTTGTCTATCGACGATGCCGTTTTAGATGCGGCTCTGCAAAGCAACTTTGACGATATTGCCTCCGTGTTCGCTCAGGTGGCAACGGCCAGCGGCAGTGTCTCCGTGAACAGTTTTCCCAACCTTGCCGAAGACGCAAGTTTTGCGATCGAGGTGACCCAATTCGCAACGCAAGGTGAGCTATTGGGAGCGGTGATCAATGAACCAAGCTCCTCGTCACCCGCTGTGATCGACGCTGACAATGATACCTTCACAATCACCGTTGACGGCACAACTTCGGACACTATAACGCTCACCCAGGGGAGTTTCGCCACCGGTGCTGCTCTTGCGGCTGAAATTCAAACGCAAATCGATGCGGACGACGCTCTAAATCAAGCGGGCGTCGGTGTAGCCGTATCTTTCACCTCAGATTTTCAAATCCGGATATCATCGCAGAGTACTGGGTCTGCCAGTTCTATCGCGATCACTTCGGTCGATAGTACCAGTAGCTCCACTTTAGGGCTTTCCGTGGCTTCGGGGACCGATGGCGAGGATCTGCAAGGAACGATAGACGGAGTCGCCGCGACAGTACAGGGCCAGGTGTTAACGGCTGCGGTGGGAAGTGCCGCCGAAGGTCTATCCGTCAGTGTTAGCGGCACTACTCTGGGCCTTCAAGGCACGGTAGCCGTAAGCAATGGTCTTGCGGTGGGTCTTAACGGTGTCCTCGAGAACTTCCTGAACAGCCAGGGACTCATTGAACTCCGCACCGATGGACTGCAGAGCAGCGTGGATCGTGTAGGCGAGGATCGCGAAGCGCTCGAGACGCGCTTGCAAGCTTTAGAAGCGCGGTTAAGGAGCCAGTTTAATGCGCTCGACACGCTCCTCGCGAGCCTGCAAACCACTAGTGACTTCTTGACTCAACAGCTCGCTAACATACCAATTCCTGGCGCTGACAGTTCGAACAACTAGCAGCGTCGAAAATAAGAGATCGGTTGCACGCATTTGTGCATATAAGGAAAAGCTATGAACACAAGTCAGGCCATCAATGCCTATCGATCAATTGGGACTCAAAGCGGTATTACTGATGCAAATCCTCATCAGCTTATCGCGATGCTTATGGAAGGTGCGTTAGATCGAATCGCCTCCGCCAAAGGAGCGATGAATCGGGGAGATATCTCAACGCAGGGTGAGCTGGTGGGAAAAGCTATTGGTATTATCGATGGCATGCGTGCAAGTCTCGATCTCGATCAGGGCGGCGACATTGCAGCCAACCTTCGCGATCTCTACGATTATATGGAGCGACGCTTGCTCGAAGGCGCAGCAAGGGCCGACAGTGAAGCGCTCGATGAGGTAAGCCGCCTCATGCGCGAGCTTAAAGTTGGTTGGGACGGCATCGTCGAAGGCGCGCTGACCTAGATGAACGCGATCCCTATGGATTTGTCCGACCAGACGCCGGAGCAAAAAAAACTGCTGGATGAAAGGATGTCACCGACCGAGCGACTAGCAGGTATTCTGGAAATGACCCGGAGCATGGTGGAGCTAGCAGCAAACCATGAATGGGAGCATGTTCAAACCCTCGAGCAACAGCGCCGAGTCGAATTACAGCGGTGCTTTGCTGATCCGATAAAGCAGGAGCACAGCGAACTAGTGGCGGAGGCGCTTGCTGTTCTTTTGCATTTGAACAAGGAACTGATGGATCAACTGGCCGCAGCGCGGGACACGGTCCTGGAGCAAAGCGCTCAGCAAGCACGAACCCGTGCTGCGCTCGGTAAGTATCAGCAGGTACTCGACAGCTAGTGCGTCGTTCTTAGTCACCCACAAAAATCCTGCCTGTGCTAGCGTAAGCTTTTAGTTCTGGGGACTTGCAAAATGGGTGAGGAAGCAGAAAACGCCGGTAAAGGGCTTACCTACAGTGACAATATGGCCATCGCCTGGCAACCGGTCACGCACGGCCTGGATCAAACTCACCTCGCCAGGGTGAATGCCTCGAACGAAGATTTTTTACGGGCGGTTGCGGTGATCGGTGATGGCGGATCTCCGACGGAACTACAGGACTCCAACAACCAGCTGGCTCAGGAGGTTGGACGCATCGATCTAAAGCTCAACCTTCTTATGGATTTGGTTGCTACGCTGATCTACAACCAGCTTGATATTCCCGACACAACGCCGGTTCGCGTGTCCGCCTCAGGAGTCGCTTGGCACGGACAGGTACCCAATCCCGGTAGCACTGTTTATCTTCAACTTTATATCAAACGAGGTTTGCCTAAGCCCTTGTGTTGCTACGGGAAAGTAGTCAGCACCGAAGAGGAGTTTGCTGCGGCAACTGCTCGCGTCAGTTTCATCGGGCTCACTGGTGCCGCTCGTAGCTGGTTGGAGAAACTGATTTTTCGCCATCACCGGCGCGAAGTCGCCTTCATGCGATCAGCTGAAGACTGAGGCAACAAACTCTCAACAATCCTCCCCTGTGCACGCTCAAGAGGAAAAGGCGCAGGCAACAGGTGTCAAATTGTTGACTTAACTGCTTGTAGCTCTGAAACTCTCTGGCTCCGACAGCCTTGTTCGCCTCTTAGCCCAGAGCCGCTTTTTTCCTTTGCTGTCCACAGATGCTTCCACTCGAAGGAGTCAAAATGGCCCAAGATGAGGGCAAATTGCGTGACGCGAGCAGGCGCCTCTCTGGGGAGTTGGTCGGGGGCAGCGGGCAAATGGAAGCCATACGCCGTCTGGTGGCTCAAGTAGCTCCTTCGGAAGCTTCCGTTTTGATCCTTGGTGAATCCGGCACCGGTAAGGAACTAGTGGCGCGCGGGATCCATCAGCTATCAGAGCGCGCAAGCGGCCCATTCGTGCCAGTCAACTGTGGCGCCATTCCCGGCGAGCTTCTCGAATCGGAGTTATTCGGTCACGAAAAAGGCGCCTTCACTGGAGCAATTAACTCACGCCAAGGACGTTTTGAAATGGCGGCCGGCGGCACCCTATTTTTAGATGAAATAGGTGATATGCCGCTGCAAATGCAGGTAAAGCTGCTGCGCGTGCTGCAAGAGAAGTGTTTCGAACGCGTCGGCAGCAACAAAACCCAGCAGTGTGATGTTCGGGTAATCGCCGCGACGCATCAGGACCTAGAGCGGCAAGTTGATGACGGCGGCTTTCGCATGGATTTGTATTACCGACTGAATGTATTTCCGATCGATGTGCCTGCGCTGCGTGAGAGAGTTGAAGACATTCCTGCGCTCGTAAGGCGCTTTATTGATCTTATGGAACGGGACAATCGAGGCAGTATCGAGTTAGCCGATGATGCTATGCGTCAATTAATGTCCTATCACTGGCCGGGCAATGTGCGAGAGTTATCCAACTTGGTGGAGCGTTTGGCAATACTCCATCCGGAAGGGGAGGTGCGCGCGTCTTCCCTTCCGGGGAAAATTTCTGGGGCTCGTGCGGTTGCACCGCGGAATCCTATTCTAGATCCGGAGCCGGAGCTATCGCCGCTGCGATCCAACGGAGTATCCCCTCCGTCAACGATGGACGCCCCTAACCCCAGCGATTTGGACGCGTTGGAATCCGATTCGTCTAGCGGCGCGACCTTACTCTCGGCCGACGGTATGGACTTAAAGACCCATCTGGCGGATCTGGAGCGTTCGCTGATGGTTCAGGCTCTGGAGCAATCTGATTGGGTGGTCGCCCGCGCGGCGAAAATGCTCAATTTGCAACGTACTACCCTGGTAGAAAAAATGCGTAAGTACAATATTTATCGTCCTGAAGAAGCGCCAGAAGCTTGACGGTAAACGTTTAGATCTAATTTTATTAAATTTAAGTTATTGATT
>JBCBZV010000056.1:0-25811 GCA_039815155.1 Pseudomonadota bacterium | reverse complement strand
TAACAAGCGACTGTGATCCCAAATCAAGCCTGTAGCGAATTTTTTAGGCCATCTGCCACTCCTTCTGATCTCGGATCATCGCATTGAGTATGACCATCATTTTTCGCATGCACGCCGTTATGGCGACTTTCTTGTGCTTTCCTTGGGTGACTAGCTTTTCGTAGAAGGCTTTCATGATGGGGTTGTGCTGAATCGCACTGAGCATGGCCATGTAGAGCATGGTTCGAATGGGCGCTCTGCCTCCGCGGATTCTCCGCTTACCTCTGAACGCACCACTGTCCCGGTTAAAGGGAGCCAACCCGGTGAGTGCAGCAATCTGCCGATGATTGAGGTGACCCAACTCGGGCAGTTCACCCATAAGCGTGTAAGCAACACCGTCACCGATGCCGGGAACGGACTTTAGGATCGCGTAGGTGGATTGCCACTCGTCGACGGCGCCGACCGCTTTGGCAAGCTGCTTATCGACCCAGGCGATCTCTTGCTCTAGGAATCGTATGGACCGCTGATGAGAGCGCTGCAACGGTGTTGATGCTTTATGGGCACGATTGAGCTCTTGCGTGCGCTGCTCTGTGAGTTGCCGCTTGCGCGCGAGTAAGTCTCTGACTTTCTGGACGTTTTCATCGGGTAAGGGACGGGGTTCGATCTGCAGAGCCTTGGCGCATCGGGCGATTAGCGCACTGTCGATTCGATCGGTCTTAGCCAGTTGGCCTTCGGCCTTGGCAAATTGCCGAACCTTCATGGGTTGAATGATGACGATGGGGAGCTTGGCGGAGGCGCAGGCGCTGGCCAGTTGCCGTTCGTAGCCACCGGTGGCTTCCATAACGATGCGTTGTGGCCTAAGCCTGCGGCATCGACGGACAAAGCTCTGAATTGCGTCTTGAGCGTTCTCGATTTGAAGATGTTCCTCGTGTTCGAGGAAGGAGATATCGAGAAGCGACTTACCGACGTCGATGCCGATATTCAATGATTTTGTTCTGATGTGCTTAGAGTTGTTTGTTTGCATGTCTCACCCTTGCTACATTCGGGCTCGAGGCCCTTTCGACTGTTCGAGTTTGAATTGGAATCGATTGGGTGCTCCGGCTTGTTAACGGGCTCGAGCGATCGGCGCCTGTCAGGCATCGAGCTACCCAACCGAGAACCTGCTGCTACAGGTTCGGGCCTCACTCTAATCGCTAGGGGGGGATATCTAGGAAAGTGATATTTCAACCATACAAGTCAAGGCTGTAAGGGCGCTTCGCGCCGGGACGTCGTAACCGCTGCGCGGTTCCGCCGCCCCAGCTTGAAGCGTTAACTGAATGCTCATACGTAGTGCTAGCTCTGAAGATGTCGCGCAAGTAGTAGTCCTCATGAAAGAGCTGGGATATGACATCGAGGAAGATCTGCTGTCGTTAAAGTTAGCCGAAGTCTTTAATGATGATTCAGACCAAGTGTTCGTTGCTGAGTTGGACAATCGATTAGTTGGTGTTGTCTCTTGCCACGTAATGAATTTGTTTCACCAGAAAGGCAAGTTAGGGCGCGTTACAAGTTTCATTGTTGCTAGTAAGTTTCAAGGAAAAGGTGTGGGCACAGCTTTGTTGTATGCCGCTGAAGAATTCTTCCAAATATCCGGTTGCGTGCGCTCAGAGGTAACGAGCGGCGAGCACCGCGACTCGGCTCACTCATTTTACCGGTCTAGAGGCTTTATCGAAGATGAGCGCAGGTTCGTTAAGGCATACAGTTAACAAGTTGGGGCAGTTCGCTCCCTTCGGTCGCCGGACGCCCAACCGTGCGCTTCGCGCCCGCCTGGTCGCCCACTGCTTACGGCGTTAAGTGCATGATGGCGTGCCAAGTATGTACAGCGTGTCCTTGCTGAAATCTTGTTCATTTGGCCATTCGACCGAGCCAAAGACGACGCGAACTTGCTTGAAGTAACTTTCGTCTTTTAGCTCTTCGAAGATACCCTTATCTAGAAATGGGGCCGCATCAAAATCCCTAGTCTCATCGTTCTCGAACCGAACTCGGAGTTTGTAATTTGGCAGAGCTTCAACTTGTGTAACTTGAGGATTCATAAATGGCCTATTTCAACGGTTCGATTTTAAAGACAGAATCACCATTAAGGGCAAGCTGCCAATCCGCTAGCAATTCTTCTTGGCGCAGTTCGACCCAAGCATCCACAAGTTTCTGCTTGCCTCTGGGTAAGCTTCCCTCAAGCACCGTGCCGCTAGGAATCTCTATCACCGCTGAGTGTTCTTGGTAATGAACATGTATATGTGGTGTATTGTGTTGCTGGTTATCGAAATAGTACATCCTGATAATCAGGCCATAAAACATTGATATCGTTGGCATTAGTCAGTCTCAGAGGGGCCTGTGTGTAACAATTTTACGGCACTTAACAAGTCAAAGCACTCGGACGCAGCAAAGCTGCGCCGTTGTTTGAAGCGTTAGGCGATAGAAAGATGTCGGTGTTTTTTCTAGAGGAGCGTTGTTTTGAGGCTTGATGTCGACCACGTCCGACACACTATTGATTTACTCGAAGAAGGATTTTTATGAACAAAAACCGCAGAGCGTTCGTCTTAGCAATGGCCCTTCTTTTCGCTGGTTATGCTTCTGCTTCCCCCCTTAATTACAATGAGGGTGTCGATGGGGAGCTATTGGGAGCTACCGGGGACAACATCCTTGGTTTTCTAGGTGTAGGTAGAAACGTACTCATCGGTGAAGTCGATGCAACGAATGATCTTTTCGCAAACTTCGATGAGGCCTTTGATGGCTTCCGAATGTCAGTTCCATCCGACGCAGAGTTATTTGCCATAAGCGTATTGGTGAATGACTTTGTTGGCACTGGGCTGTCTCCTACATCTTTGTTCGTTGGGTCTGCCGCTTTTGGTGCAAATGGCCCAATCAACGTTGCGCCGACTCAAAACGGGATAGTGGAATTGTTCCCGAATTCGTCTCTTTCTGAAGCGATCCCCGAGTTGGCGGTAATCAGCTTCCAAGCCGGAGCGGGTTTTTCTCCCGGGCAGAGTTTTTCGTACGTTTGGCGGATCGATGTCAGACGGGTAAATGAGCCATCCACGCCTTTTCTTATCGCGTTAGGCGTTATGTGGTTGTGGAGAACTAGAGTCAGAGCAGAATGCAGCGCCTAACAAGGCGGTCAAGCCACTCGCCGCTTTGCTCCTAATTTGGACGCTCAGCACTCCGCGCTTTCTCGGGCATGGCTACGCCATTGTCGCCCGATCAAGCGCTCCGAGCTGAGCGCCGCTTACCTTGGCGTTAGGTGTACTTGAAGACGGCCTGTGTGAATCGATGAGTGTTAGCGAAATGGAAAGTCTAACCAGTAGCGAATTTGAAGTGATGATTGAGTTGCTGCAGCGTTATGTTTCTGCCGACATGGATCAATTCGAGAACTGGAAGTTCGAATCAAATAAAGGGAGAGTTTTCGTCGAAATCTCGTTGGAGCCTCGCGACCCTGACAGTTCTTACGACGAGGTCGGCGGTACACTATGAATATAGTCCGCAGTGTTGTCGCACGCCATAAAAGGAAAGTGATATTTCAACCATACAAGGCAAGGCAAACCGCTTCGCTGTGCGTCAAACCTGCGGTTCGCCGTCCATGCTGGCGGTGTTATGCGTCGACCATACTCGAGGGTAGGACTCTAGGATGAACTATTTGAGCAAGGCATTGATCACGCTTTCAATCATTGTTTACACGGTGATACCTCCCATCGCAGATCTCACTACCGATACTCACGTGTTCCACGAGGGTTGGATGCCGCACGCACGAATGCACACGGTGTGGCTGCTTGGAGTCTCATCGGGAATTGGTATGTTGGCCTTGTATCTGCTTTGGGCGCCGGGTTCGGATCGTAGGTTTCGCGTAAACCTTTCCGTTCTCCTAAGCTCGATCATGTTTGCGGCGTTCTATATGAGCGCATTCACGATTTCTCTCTACGGTGGAGCCCTGAGTGACATGGAAGGTGGAATAGAGCAAGGTCCATTGGGATTAGATGCAAATATGTTTACCTTCACAGTGGCAGCAGCTTTTCTTTTAGCAGGCTGGATTTTGAGTGGCCGCAGCAGCAACTAACCAATCGGTGTTGTCTCCTTCGGCTGGGATGGTCTGCTGCGCGGCTCGCCCCAAAACGCGGCGTTAGCGACAGCAACGAGACTACAGATGAAAACAATTATTCTGGTGGTAGTGTCCTTTGCCCTTCTAGATGTTGGCGCATGGGCGCTTGACTGGAATTGGCTTATGCACCCATTGTCTGAGGTGCGTTCACTAGCGGACATTCTTGTTTACCTTGTTCGCTTTCCACTCGCTATATGCATTTACTTCCTGCTCGACAAGACTTATATCTCGATAGCGAGCAACAGATTTGCAGATAAAGGTTCGAGCGTTTAGTTCGTAGCTGTTAACTTGTTGTCTGGTTCTGGAAGACGCCAAAAAGGTCTGTTCTCTTATTGCATCCAAGACTGAGCTGCGAGCGCTGGCAGCACCGGTTCTGACGGTCGTCATCGGATTGATTCTGTCGGGTTTCTCGTTCGTAGTGGTGGTCGTCTTGCTATTCCAGTTGCGCCAAAGTGGAATGCTCGGCCAATCTGACTTTTTTCAGTCGCTAGACGTTAATTCAAATGATGAAGTTAGTTACGTCGAATGGATGTGGTACTACGGTACGCACCGCCATCCGCTCCAAAACTGCAGTCGATCTGACTTTTATCAGGCGGACTGTAACGGCGACGATTCGCTAACGTGGATCGAGTACCACGATGCCAGGTTTAGGGGTCGGAGGTGTAAGGCTTACGCATCGGTCAGTCAATTTTTGGCGGAGTCACGCGCGCGCGAAAAGCTATTGATGACTCGTTACAAAATCCAGCGTAGTAAGCTTTAGTGAATAGCTAGGTGATAACGTTGTTCGTGCAGCATGCTGATTGATAGTTGGGCGATTCGGAACGCTGCAACCTATACGGCATAGTAATTCAGAGGTCAGTCGTGTTTGATCATGTGAAATTTGGCGTTCGCGATTTTGCGTTGAGCAGAACTTTCTACCTGAAGGCGCTCGAGCCTATCGGAGTAACCGTGATTACGGATTGGCCGCCCAATGGAGCCGAGCTTAGTCAGCCGAATGGCTTGAGTTCCCTGTGCCTGTACCAAACGGAAGAGAGGCCCGCTCATCTACACATTGCCTTCGTGGCAGCGCACCGTCATCAAGTAGACGCGTTCTATCGCGCCGCAATCGACGCGGGTGGGCTGGACAACGGACCGCCCGGAGTACGGACTGAGTACAGTGATTGCTATTATGCGGCGTTTGTTTTTGATCCTGACGGACACAACATCGAGGTGGTCTGTCATAACGCCGACGCCTAGCGGGATTACAAATACTTTTCGCAAAAATAGCGGTGCTACTTGCGGTCTGCTTAGCTGGTTCATGTGCATGGATTCTGAAAACTCACCGTATCCGCAGGCCGTAAGCGGTACGAAGCGTTTGCGTTCTTTCGTATCCAAGATCTAACTTAGAAGGTTGTCTCGATGATTAAACACAGTATTTCTGTCCCGATAGTTTTTGGCGCACTCGCTCTAGTGGCGATTCCCAGTTCACTGGGCTGGGCGGAAAGCAAGCCAAAGATCGACCTGCGGGCTAAACAAATTGAGTCAGTGCATTCTCGACTCGACGCATTGGAGGAGCGCCTAGGGAAATTAGAGAAATATTTCTCCTCAAATACTGATGGGCAACTTGGGTCCGATTTCAGCTCCGCAAGCCTAGACGCAAGAGTTACGGCCTTGGAGCAACAGCTTAGAGTACAGGCCGGTCCGGCCACTCAATGATTTTATTGCTGCTCCGCAACCCCGAATAGACGGGTCCACGTACCCGATCGCGCATGCTGTATAGCGCTTTTCGATCGGCAATGAGCCCAAAAGAGAGGGATCGTTTGTTCACACTTAGGGTCATGACGGTGGAGGATGTTCCGGATACGTTTTCGATTCGTAGCTCTACCGTTGAAAATGCGCTAGCACTCACTGACGACCCAGCCCGTGCTTATACTTCGAGCTTCTCCTGCTTCAACCTTCAGAGAACGCAGTCGTGATCTCTGGAATCAATCACATAACCTTCGCCGTCTCTGACTTAGATCGCTCGCTAAGTTTCTATCGCGATGTGCTTGGTACCCGCACGGTCTATGTGTGGGATGCTGGCGCATATTTGGATGCGGGTGGTCTGTGGCTCTGCCTGTCCGTTGAGGCAAGCGCCCACGGTGGGTCGGACTATACGCACGTTGCCTTTAACGTGGAGGCAGCGCACTTTCCGCTCATTCGCGACCGTGTTCTCTCCTCCGGTGTCAAACTTTGGAAGGAAAACCAAAGCGAGGGCGAGTCCCTTTACTTCTGCTGTCCCGACGGCCACCGCTTGGAGCTGCACGTGGGCGATATCGACTCACGTTTGGCAGCCATAAGAGGACGCCAACAAGGCCGATGCGACGAGGCCCAGTAGGCTAGTCGCAGCCTCGACGTTCACGCCGCGTGCCAGCGATCGCGAGCCGCTTAGGGCGGTCATCCAATCCTTAGTGGGTTATCCAATGCATGGCTTCTTGCGCTATCTTACATGCGGTCATCGAGAGCTTTGGGAGTTGCTATGTCAGAGATCACGGAGAGTAGCCGCACCGTTGTGCAGCAGTGGCTCGGCTTCACCGGAGTCGGCGAATTCGATGGGGCGTTTGGCCCATTTACCGACAACTGCAAAGCACTTTTGTTTGGAGAGCAGGTGCTAGCAGGGCACATGCCGTTGGTGGGCTAACGCATGATGTCTACTTGGCTTTTTCGGATTTGCGCTTTTATATGCGTGGCCACTCTTTTAGCGCATGAGCTGCTAGGCGCGCCCATGGTGTTGCCTCCGCTAGCCGATGCGGGCTTAGCTGACGAGGTTGTGTGGCTTCATCACTTCTCGTGGCATGTCGGCAGCGTCGCGGTCGTCGCAATGGCGGCGATGTTTCTCTACGCCTCGGTGAAAGCTGGTAACTTACCCATGGCGTTTATCGCATCGCTTATGAGTCTTGGGTTTGCTCTTTTGGGTATCGGATTGGGTGTACTCGGCAGCAGTGCGATGTGGGGTACACCGGCTCCCTATGTATGGACGGTGATCGCGGTGCTTGGCTTGTTCGGCTTATGGTCCGCAAAGGAAGCGCGATAGATTCGGGCGGATGATCGATATTTTGGTGGTTTGATGTGGGAGGGTTCATGAACGAAGAGGCTAAGAAAGTAGCAATCGTTACCGGCGCTAATACAGGGCTCGGGCTGGAGACGAGCCGCGCGCTCGCGAAGACCCATCTTGTTGTCCTCGCTTGCCGCAGCGCCGAAAAGGCAACAGCGGCGATGGCAAACATCAAGCTTGATTTGCCCGCAGCGGAACTGGATTTCATCGAGCTGGATCTGATTGATCGCGCATCCGTAGTTCGCTTTGCCGAAACTTTTAAGAGTCGCTATCCGAAGCTGAATCTATTGGTGAACAATGCGGGTGTGATGGGGCCGGACTATACGATCACAGCGAATAACCTTGAATTGCAGTTCGACGCAAACCACATCGGCCATTTCTATTTAACCTCTTTGTTGCTCGACTCGCTGGATCAAGAGCAGGAGACCCGCATAGTAAATGTCTCAAGCCTCGCGGCCAAAAGGCCTTGGGCCGATATCCATTTTGACAATCTCAATTTTGAAGGCACCTACTATGATGGCCCAAAGCGATTGGGTTTGAGCGGCATGGTGGCTTATAGCCAGAGCAAATTGGCAAACGTCTTGTTCACTATGGAGCTTAAAGATCGACTGGAGCGTGCGAGCAAGCTGATAAAAGCGATAGTGGTGCATCCTGGCTTTTCGATGTCTGATCTCGGGCGGAACATGCCGCTTCACCTTCGCCTGCTAACGCCAATTATGGGGCAATTTATGGGAGCGTCTAAGCCAACGCAGGGAGCTGAATCGACTGTTCATGCCGCGTTGAAAGCAGACGTGTCGGCAGGAGATTTCATCGGGCCCACGGGAAAGAACGAGATGAAGGGGTCTCCTGGTCTGGTGCCCTTGCCCGACAAGGCTTCGGATAAGTCGTTATGTGAAAGGCTGTGGTCGCTCTCCGAGGAGGAGCTAGGGATACGCTTCGAAATCTAAGCCGCGAATATTAGGGGCCGGTTAAAGGTTTTTTGTATAGCACGCAGCGGCCAGTGTTGAGCGCATGGTCTCTCTTAGTTCCTCTCGGGCTAATCAGCGTTCGTCGGGACCGGGGGCAGCTTTGGTGCCAGGAGTTGCAAGACAGGTCGGGAATAGCCTAGCGATACCTGCTTAGTTAGCGACAGATAGTGCAATGGTGGTAGTTGGCTCGCTCACCTAGGCAAAACTCTTGTCTACTGGCAGTACGGTCGTATACTTCATTTCTTCCAAAACAAAGCTCGAACTGACATCGAACAAGTCAGCCTTGATGAGTTGTTTGTACAGCTTGTCGTAGTCAGACATGTCCTTTACGACTGCTTTAATTAAATAGTCGAGATCACCACTCATGCGATGCACCTCGATCACTTGATCGATGTCAGCGATCACCTGTCTAAATTGCGTTGCCCACTTATCGTTGTGTTGATTGGTGCGAATGGATATGTACACGGTCACGGGCAGGCCGACTCGGTTTGCATCCAACAAAGTGACACGCGACGTAATCACGCCTTCCTCTTCCAGGCGTTGAATCCTCCTCCAGCAGGCAGATTTAGAGACGTGAATAGCCTCGGCGAGATGGGCTACTGATAGGGTCGCATCTCTTTGCATCAGTGCTAGTAAACGACGGTCTTTATCGTCCATGCTCACGATCGTATATCTCCCTAATGATATTTGTTTCAGCACGTTGTTTCATATATTAACTAAATTTTGAAATTATTATTCATAATTAGAGAAAATAACGCACTCTTAGGAACACGCGGCCTTACGCCTTCGGGTACGCTAAGACGGACTTGAGGGAGACCGTATGAGCAAGCTAATACAGAAAGTTCGCGAATCCGTTATTGGAGAAAAGGTACCGATCGAAACACCCTTTGGAACCAAGCCGCTGATTTATGCGGACTACACTGCCTCGGGACGCGCTCTCGCGTTCATCGAAGATCTGATCCGGGATCAGGTACTGCCGTACTACGCCAATACGCATACTGAGACTTCATTTACCGGTGCCTACACGACTCACCTTCGAGAGACGGCGCGGCGAACGATTCGTACAGCGGTAAATGCTCGAGACGACGACCTGGTTTTATTTTGCGGCTCGGGAGCGACCGCTGCGGTACAAAAAGTCATCGATATTTTCAATCTCCGTATTCCCCATGACCTTAATCGCAGCTACCGGCTGACTGATCGAATAGCGGAGAGTGAGCGTCCTGTTGTGTTTGTCGGGCCCTACGAGCACCACTCCAACGAATTACCCTGGCGCGAAAGCATTGCCGACGTTGTAGCTGTTCCGCTCAACGCTATCGGTGCTATCGATTTGGATTACCTGCAGCTTAAGCTCAAGGAATATGCGAACCGCCCCTTAAAAATCGGTTCCTTTTCGGCTGCGTCAAATGTTACTGGCATAAGAACCGACACGGATCTTATAAGCGAGATGCTGCACGAGCATGGCGCTCTGGCATTTTGGGACTATGCGGCGGCCGCTCCCTATATGCGGATCGATATGCAGGGGTCGGTTAGCCATGCCAAGGATTGCAGCAAGGATGCGGTATTCATCTCAGCGCACAAGTTTGTCGGTGGTCCCGGTACACCAGGAGTTTTGATCTTAAACGGCAAGCTGGTGAACAACTCCGTACCTTCCATTCCCGGTGGGGGCACGGTCAGCTATGTGACCCCAAATGGGCACCGTTACTGCACCGATCCACACCGAAGGGAAGAGGGCGGTACGCCGTCAATCGTTGAGTCGATACGCGCCGGTCTAGTATTCGCCCTGCAGCAAGAAGTCGGTCTTGATCAAATTGAACGGCGAGAGCATCAATTTACGCGGCAAGTGATGGAACGCTGGGGAGCGCATCCCAATATCGAGATTCTCGGTCCTTCGCAACAGGCGCGGTTACCGATTTTTTCTCTTCGCATTCGATGGCGCAATAAAGATCTTCATTACGGATTTGTCGTTGCTCTATTAAACGACCTGTTCGGAATTCAGGCGCGCGGAGGGTGTTCCTGCGCTGGACCCTATGCGCATGCATTGTTGGACATGAGCGCCGAGTACAGTGCAGTTCTAGAGAGGCTATTCATGGGAGGCGAAGCCAGTCTTCGCCCAGGCTGGGTGCGCCTAAATTTCAATTACTTCTTGGATACGTCAACTGTGCACTACCTTTTGCGGGCGGTAGAGTTGATTGCTGATCATGGCTGGAGGCTCCTTCCCTTCTATCAATTCGATGGGCTGTCCGGTACTTGGCGCTATGGGGGGCGTGAGGTAGCTCCATCAATTACACAGGATTCTTTCGCGGTCCTCATTGAGCGATCAGCGCGTGCTCCATCGGTTGAGTCCCGGCAAGCGGCGCTGCCTGCCTGGGATTTACAGCAGCTGGTAACGATGGCGGAGTCGATCTTGCTCGAACAGCGAGATGATCAAGCTCGGTACGTACATCATCTCTCCGATGAGGCAAAAAAAATCTGTTGGTTTGCACTTCCTCAGGAGGTCTCACATGAATCACTTGTTTCCAGGCAGGTGGCTTAGCACCTGGCGTTTTCGTCTGGCGGAGAATCGTTCGCATGCGTTTGATTTCAATCGCTGAATCCTTAGAAGGCTACAATCGACGGGTCTTTGCTAGCGACGCAGCTGCTGCGCTCGTTGTCACCTTTCTATTGGTGCCGCAGTCTTTAGCCTATGCGATGGTCGCAGGACTCCCTCCAGAGATGGGGCTTTACTCCAGCATGTTTCCGCTGATCTTCTACGCTGTACTTGGTACCTCGCGCACCCTTTCTGTAGGCCCGGTCGCGGTGGTGTCGCTCATGACCGCCACGTCCGTCGGTCGCATTGCGGAACAGGGCAGCATCGGCTACGTCGGCGCCGCCGTCGCCCTGGCGGCATTGTCCGGGTGCATATTGATCGGTATGGGTTTGGCTCGTTTGGGACCGTTGGCGAGTCTGCTCTCGCGACCGGTAATGTCAGGTTTTATCAGCGCCTCGGCTGTACTCATCGCTATTTCTCAGCTCCAGCACCTGCTGGGCGTGAGTGCTGCCGGCTCCAATTTGCCTGCGATTATTTTGGACCTTATAAGGCATTGGAACGAGATGCTGCTGCCAACATTGGCTTTCGGGTTGGCGAGCATGGGTTTTTTGCTCAGTACGAAGTTGTGGGGTTGTAGCGCCCTACAGCTGCTCGGTTTTTCACGTACATCGGCACTGAATCTTGTAAAACTGGCGCCAGCTGTGCTTGTCCTTGCGGTGCTGTTATTAGGTTTTTTAATTTCCTATCATCGGATCGGTTTACCGGTAGTCGGCGCTTTTACCGCTGACCTGCCGACGTTAGTTATTCCACGGCTAAGCGCAGAACTGTGGGCCGAACTAACGACCTCTGCATTATTGATTGCCCTGGTCGGGTATATCGAGTCGGTAACTGTGGCTAAGACGCTCGCGGCTAAGCGAGAACAGACGGTCGACCCCGATCGGGAACTGGTAGCCCTGGGAGCGGCCAACGTCGCCTCTAGCGTATCAGGAGGCTTTCCGGTAAGCGGCGGCTTTTCTCGCTCGGTAGTAAATTTTGATGCGGGGGCGCAAACTCAGGTTGCCAGCATTTTGGCTGCGATTGCTATGGCGCTTGTGATTCTTTTCGCGGCGCCGCTGCTTTACCAACTACCAAAAACGGTGCTCGCTGCCGCAATTATTGTCGCTGTCCTCTCTCTCGTAGACTTTCAAATGATCTTTGCAGCATGGCGTTATAGCCATTCTGACTTTGCGGCGGTGTCCGTAACGATCCTCTTTACTCTGATGCTAGGGGTCGAACTCGGAGTGTTAGTGGGGATTCTGCTGTCCATCAGTCTGCACTTTCACCGAACCACAAAGCCCCATGTTGCCGTTATCGGAGAGGTGCCTGGAACCGGACATTTTCGAAACGTTCGCCGGCATTCGGTCATCACCGATCCGGGGGTACTGTCCCTGCGCATCGATGAGAGTCTCCATTTTGCTAATGCGGATTATCTAAGAAAAGTAGTCAGTGATCTTCTTCGGGAACAGAACTGGCAGGTCGAGCATCTAGTCTTGCAGTGTTCTGCGGTTAACGCGATCGATCTGAGCGCCGTGCTCATGATGCAAGAGCTTTGCGAGAGCTTAAGCCAGCGGGGTATAGCCCTGCACCTAAGCGAAGTAAAAGGTCCTGTTATGGACTCGCTAAAACGATCCGATATGCTTGCGCGACTCAGTGGAAGGGTGTTCCTCTGCCAACAGCAGGCTATGGAGGCACTCACGGGAGACACGACCTTTAGCATCCAGCAAAACACAGGCGTAGGCAGCCCGTCGCGCTAGAATTCTTGCAGTGTTTCCACGCTGCCGGCTTAGCGTCGCCATCGCGAAGCGGTACTAGACCGTTTCTCAATTCCTGTCGACGGCCACCGAGCAAAGTCGTTCATTGGGATCTCACATCGGAGCGCTATTACGATCAGTAGTAAAAAATAAATTGATAGAAGTCAAAAATTTTGTCGAAATTCAGGCTTGGCGCACGTCTCTAGTACGGACCCGGAAGGGCAGCTAGTAGGAGACGGCTTGCAGCAGACTCACCAATGCACGCTGCGGGCATAAAACTGAAGGAGTTTTACGATGCAATACATGCTTATCCTGTTTGAAGACGAAGCGATCATGCAGCGCGCACAAGACAGCGCGGCTTTCGAGGCTTATATGGCACCTTGGATCACTTACTCAACGGAGATGGAAGAAGCTGGCGTTATGGTCGGCTGCAATCCGCTCGAGGGAGCCGCGACGGCCTCTACGGTGAGTGTTCGCGAAGGTAAGCGCACCATCCAAGATGGTCCGTTCATCGATACCAAAGAACAGCTGGGTGGCTACTACATCATTGAGGTTGACTCTCTGGATGAGGCGATCAAGTGGGCGGAAAAGTGCCCCGCAGCGGCGTCCGGCCATGTCGAGATTCGCCCGATCGCCGACCTTGCGTAGCAGGAACCATGTCTGATCGCAGCTGGTCTGCAGCTGAACGAGTCGCCCGAGAAAGCCGCGGGCGACTCGTTGCGATCTTGGCCAAGAAAATCGGCGATATTCACAGCGCGGAAGACGCGCTGGCCGATGCGTTCGCGAAAGCCCTTAGCGTATGGCCGGAGCAAGGCGTACCTGATCATCCGGAAGCTTGGTTACTGACAGTTGCGCAGCGTGGTTTTATCGATAGCCGGCGCAAGGCTGGCATCGCAGAAGCGAATGAAGAGCACCTGCAACAGCTGATTGAAGAGCAGGGTGAGCGCTCCTTGGGTGCTGGCGGCAAGGCATCTGGTTCAGATCCGGTATCACCCTCGAATCCGTCCGAGGACTCGCGGATAGCGCTGCTATTCGTGTGCGCCCATCCCGCAATCGACGAACACATTCGAGCCCCGTTGATGCTGCAAACGGTTCTTGGCGTCAAGGCGGAGACTATGGCTTCTCTTTGGTTGAGCAAAGCGACGGCGATGGGCCAGCGACTGGTGCGTGCAAAAACCAAAATCAGCGCGAATGCGATTCCCTTTGTGATTCCTCCGCCGCACGAAAGAGCAGAGCGTTTGGGTGCGGTGGTAGATGCGGTCTATGCTGCGCTCACGATTGGAGGGGAGGGGCTAGTACTCGCGCTCGAGGCGGAGTACTTAGCGGCGCTGCTGGCATCGGCGTTTCCGGAGGAGCCAGAAGTGCTCGGTTTGTTTGCACTCTGCCTTTTTCGCTTAGCCCTTGCTGCTGATGAGTCGATCGGTCCGATAGCTGAACGGGATGCTTCACGCTGGGACAACGCGCGTATCGCTCGCGCCGAAGCGATTCTAAAACGCGCGGCGCAGCGTCGTGCTCCCGGGCGTTTCCAGCTAGAAGCGGCGATTCAGTCTGCACATATCGTAGGCTGCCTAGAGCGCAGATCGGTACACCAGGAAGTAGTCGCTCTCTATCGACGTCTTATTCATTTTGCACCGACCCTCGGTGCGCACTGTGGATTGGCGGCTGCGCTTATCGAAGCAGGAGACCTCACCGCTGCCAAGGATATTCTTGAGGCGCTAGGCGAGCGTGCTGAGGTCTATCAACCCTACTGGGTAGTGCGCGCCAAGCTGGCCGACGCTAGCAACAGTAGAACTCAATTGACGGCGTCGCTGAAGCGAGCGCAAAAGCTCACTTCCGACCCGCGGAGTCGCGCTTTTATCGACTCCTGGTTAGGAAGCGCATCTGATGGATAGGCCGCGCGTCGAACCTATCCAAGAGGTTTGCTGGTAGCATCTCATCACCTATGCTTCATGTCCTATTCGGCCTTAGCCGAGAAGGCGTCCATCGTTTGTCAGAGGTGAATCCGTGCGTAGACGAGCTTTCCTTAAGTCCAGCATTATTCTGCCGCTCGGTGCAGGTCTTTCCGTGTCGATATTGTCTGCGACAAGGGGTCGCTATGAAGCGCTTAGCGATATGCCATTTGCATCGCAGGAGATCTACCCCTGCTTATTCGAGCGAGAAGGTCGTTCCTTTCTGGTAACCGGCGGTGGTATTGCGGTGCGGCTCGGTGATCCGGTGCTCAGCAAAATGGCGCTTTACGATCTTCAAACTCACCAGTGGCAAGAGGGTGTTGCGCTCCCGGAGGCACGGCATCATATCGCCTTGGCGCAAGCTGCCGGTCAGCTGCATGCATTTGGTGGATTTCGACGCAATGGTCTGGATATGTGGCAAATGAGGACGGAGCACTGGCGTATCAGCGACCCGCTGAATGGCGTTTGGGAAGCGGCCGCTCCATTGCCCGGACCTCGCGCGGAAGCGGTTACTCTGCTGACTGAAAATAAGCTTCATATGATCGGTGGTCGCGTCCCCGCCGGAGACGCCAACGCCGATTGGGAAGATCATCGCGACAGCGGTCTGCACCATCGCTACGACCCGGCGGCGGATCGATGGGAGGAGCTCGCACCGCTTCCGGAAGCACGAAATTCGTCCGCCGGCGCGGTCCTTGATGATCAGCTTTATGTTATCAGCGGACGCACAGTGAATCGTCAGGAATCTAGAAGCTGTTCTCGTTACCACCTTCTCAGTGACCGATGGGAAACCATCGCCCCTCTGCCACCGTCTCCCAGAGCCGCCTCGAAAGAGGGGCAGGGCGGTCTTGCCGCGGCGGTCTTAGACGGAAAAATCTATGCTTTTGGAGGCGAGTGGTTAGGGGGGGAGCGCGGCGTGTTCGACGACGCGTGGGAGTACTCGCCAGCCAGTGATCGCTGGACCGCCACTACGCCGATGACTCGACCTCGGCATGGCTTGGGGGCCGTCGCCGCGAATGGCGCCATTTACTTACTAGGCGGCGCCACTAATCCGGGCGGTTCTGGCGTGACAGCTTATTTAGATCGATTCACTGTCGAGTGACGATAGCTGGGAACCGTTGAGGTTCGGTCGCTACTCTGGGAAGAAGACGTCCTCGATCAAGAGCGAAAAGTAATCCGCGATTAAAAACGCGAGAGGAAGACTCGGGTCGTACTTTCCGTTTTCTATCGAGATCACAGTTTGCCGTGACACAGCTAGCGCTTCGGCTAGCTCCGCTTGCGAGATGCCACGTTCTTTGCGCAGCGCCTTAAGGTGATTTCTCATTTATAGCTCATGGCCACGAACGGTGTACAGATACCCCAGGTCGCGATCATGAATGGAAAAATCCATAAGAAAGGAATGTGTGGAAAACCGACGTTTTCGAGAAAACCATAGGTGAACGTCACTAGTCCGACGATCAGGAAGCTAATTGCGAAGCTGTTCATCTGGATGCTGCGCTGCATTTCGTCGAGTTTGCGAAGCGCTCTTAGTACTGCAATGGTCGCAAGAATAGCTGGGATCATCGGAGTAACCGAAATCCAGACTTTCCAAGGCGATTCGGGATACTTGAGGAGAAAGGTGACGCTGGCAAATATCGAGATGGTGTAAAGGATCATGCTACTGCCAAATTCAATAGCGTACTGTCTTTTGTTGAGCATACGATGGCCTTTATTGGTAAAGGAAGCTTTACATTTAGTCTACGCCTAATTAATCGAAAAAGTAAAGCACACTTTACATGGCGTTTTTGCGTGGTAGATACCCCTCAAAACTCTTCCTACGGCCCGCAATGAATCGGCGGGTTACTCAGACGGCAGCGGTAAGAACGGTTTGTCACTAAGCAATGGTAAAGAGAATTTCTGCTGGGACAGGCGGCGGCTGGCGTGAGTCTGTCAGTCGTTGTTACTCTTCTTTATCGTTGAGCTTTTACCTAAAGCCTGTGACTGTTAAAGGAGAGCGTGGTTGAAAACAAATTATGTGCTAATCGACTTTGAAAACGTGCGCCCTAAGAATCTTGAAGTCTTAAAGCGTCACCCGTTCAAAGTACTGGTTTTTGTTGGTGCTACTCAATCGCGTATCCCCTTCGATCTGGCAGAAGCGATGCAGGCGATGGGGGACTCGGCGCAGTACCTAAAAATTTCCGGGACGGGCAATAATGCGTTGGATTTTCACCTGGCCTATTACTTGGGAGAGATCGCGTCCAAGGAGCCGGAAGCAGCCTTTCACATAGTGTCTAAAGATAAGGGGTTTGATCCTTTGCTAGCGCATATGCGCTCGCGCAAGATCGATGCACAGCGGGTTAATGATCTCGCGGAGATTTCCGTGCTGCGGATGTCCAAGGAGACTTCTAACGACGAAAAGATCGACGCCATCGTAAAGAACTTAGTTGGTCGTGGGCAGTCCAGGCCGAGAAAGGAAAAGACTTTGTCCAATACGATTCAAGCGCTCTTTTCCGAAAAACTGTCCGAATCGCAATTGCAGTCCCTAATTAATACGCTCGAAAAAAAGCGGTATCTCAAGATCAGCGACGGCAATGTCAGCTACCGCCTTCCCCGCTAGCGCCTACTACCTCTTTTCCGCTGTTTTGCCTTTCGCTTGGGGGCTCACGTGGCTGCGCACTTTAGTACGTTAAAGACCGTAGCGAAATTCCTGCGCGAGGTTTTTCGTCGCAAGCTGTTCGGGGGTGGCCCGGCGACTCGACTCGACGATATCTACAACTACCACTTAATTGACGGCATGTATGCAACGTCTGGGCAGCCGAGTGAGCGACAATTTGCGCTCATCAAAGCGTCGGGTGTACTCTCGGTAATAAACTTGGCGCCGACCAGCGTTCTCGAAAATGCCTTGATTGATGAGCCTCGAATTCTTGAGGCTCTGGATCTGGAATACCACCATATCCCCGTCGACTTTCAAAACCCGACCGATGAGGACTTTGAGCGTTTCTGTTCGCTGCTAGCGACGCAAGCAAACGACACGCTCTGGGTTCATTGTGCGGCGAACATGAGAGTTTCTGCGTTCACCTATCGCTATCGCACGCAAGTGCTAGGGCACGAGCCGGAGCTCGCTATGGAAGACCTTCGTCGCGTGTGGGAACCGGTTGGGGTCTGGAAGGCGTTCATCGCGCCGTAGACGAACGGCTCAATAGGTACAAGTTCGAAACAAGCATCGATGCCCAGGCTTTCCTGTTTTCCGCCGGTCGTTAGTGAAGCTACTCGTACCCTCGTTCTCGGTACGATGCCCGGGCAGGCCTCGTTGTTAGCTAACGAATACTATGCTCATCCTCGGAATCAGTTTTGGCCGATTATGGAAGCCTTGTTCTCCATTGAGCGTGGATGGCCCTACCCGCAACGAACTGCAGCGCTGCTAAAGCTGGGAGTGGGCCTATGGGATGTGCTGGAAAGCTGTGTCCGCGAGGGTAGTTTGGATTCGTCGATACAAAATAAATCCGTCGTCATTAACGATTTTAATGGGCTATTGCGTGATTGCCCGAAACTGAATCAAATCGTGTTTAACGGTGCGATGGCGGAGCAGCTGTTTCGTCGTCACGCGATGCCCCGGTTTGACAAAGGAATTCGTCCGCTAGAAATGGCTCGATTACCTTCTACGAGTCCAGCACATGCTTCTTTGAACTTACAATCTAAGCTGTTGCAGTGGCGCTGCATTTCATCCTCCGCATGACGACCAATCAGTAAACGATACCAGTAAAGATAAACCACCTTTTCTGGCTGCCAGCGCGCTTACTAGGGCACTAAGCGCGAAAAGGGATAATTTCCGTGCGCTGAGGAAATAAACTGAGCACGTCTTCGCTCGAGTCCTGCAAGTAGAGAAGCTTGATGTTGGGCCCTGCATCCATAGTTGCGAAAGCAAATAAACCTTCGCTTCGAGCGAGTGATAATGTCTCAAGTACGCCCCAAGACTGCTCTGTGAGGTAGTGCAGAGCCGGGCGCGCTGCGCTCATGGTAGCGTGCATAGCGAGCGCGTTTGCCTCGCACAGCGGTCCCAGGGTCTTAAAGTCACGAGCTTCAATTGCAGCAACTGCCGAACGGGTGTCTTCTTCTGCTTGCTCGGGCCAGGATGGATAGAGCGGGCTTGTCGCCGTTGTATGATTCATCCCGTCTCTAGACGAGTGGCTTTTCGGTGCGGTATTTACCGGGATTAGAGCTAGGCGAAACTCTGGCCACACGGTTGTAAGAGGCACTCCGAAGCTGTCGCGACCATCGGCCTGCAAGCCACGCTCCCAAGTGACAAAGCCGTCCCAGAATGATCGGGTTGCGCTCCCACTTCCGAAGCGCGAAAACATGCTTTGCTGAGGTAGGGTTAAAGCAAGATCAAAGGCATGGTTAAGTGCTTTCATTAGCGCAGCGAAGCCAGAGGCAGAAGAGGCGAGGCCCGCGGCGGTCGGAATAGTGTTGGTGGTTTCTACTTTCACGGGAAGCTTTTGGCCCCGGCGGAACAGTTCAACGAACTGCATCACTTTTATCGCAAACGGCTCGCTGCGAGCGATCTCCTTTCCGGCCAAATAGACCTGATCCTCGTATTCAGCGGCTGAGATTTTGGTGTGCGTTCCCAGGGTTCCTAAAGAAATAGAAACCGAGGAGTTATGCGGAAGGTTCAGCGCCTCATCTCGTTTACCCCAGTACTTTGCGAGAGCAATATTGCTCGGTGCGAACGCCTGCGCGTCGCGCAGTTGCTTGGGAGCCGGTCCACAGAGCGAGGAGACCAAACGTGAGATTTCTGCCACTCCCTGCTGCTCAGCCATGAATTAGAGCCCCTCGCTGGGCGACCGGCGAAGAAGAAAACGTTTCAGGGGCGCCGCCGACGGCAAGTACGCAGTCTCCGAGACCAGAGCCAGAAATCTTGGCTGCCTGATTTCCGGGTTGGGAGCGCGCCTCTGCGACGAGCTGATCGAGTGTTGGGTCAGATACTCCAAGTGTTTTCATGTGCTGCTGATAATGGTTGAGTTCTTGGGCGAAGTTACGCCAATCCTGCTGATCAGCAGCTTCAATAGCTCGCTGCGCAGAGGAGCCCATACACGAATAGACGCCGTCGATTTCCTCTTCACGTCCCTTGCTGCTTTTGGCGACCGCTTCTAGCACCTGCTCCGTGGGCGTTTTATAGCCGCAGTAGCAGAGACTTAGTGGTGGCGGGAAGGGGAGTGTTTTAATCGCACAGCCGTCGTCGACTAGCTGATAGCGGAGCATGCCGCCCCAGAGACTGGCGGCGAGGTCCGCACCGCTACCGCGCCCTTGTATTGCGCGGATAAGAGCAAGCCCTTGGCGGTGTACATCGTGCAGAACTTGCTCATCGAGCTTTGCCGAGTTCAGCTTGTTCGAATCTCTCCAGTTGCTGCCAATGACAGCCAGCGATACGGCGGCGATAACCGCGGCAGAAGATCCGAGACCTAGCGTACTGTCAATCGTAGACTCAATCCGGAGCGTCAGTCCGTGGCGCAGTGCTTCGCGATACCGTGCCACCGTGCCGGTTACGAAACGAAGAGGACCGCTCTCTGTGAGCTCATCAAGGGGTATTTCGACCGGATCAGAGATTGCCGAGTGTATTTCTAGCACTCGCTCCGAACGCGGTTTCGCATAGACGGTAATACGTTGGTCGATCGCGGTAACGATCGCTGGGTGCCCGTAGACCACCGCATGCTCGCCGGTAATCATGATAGAGCCTGGCGCCGAGGCCACGACTTCGGACAAGGCTCATCCCCCCTTGCTAGACGGGTTCGACCGCTCCAGCACTCGCTTCGAGCGCTCGCGGGGCTAGCCTAAGATGTGCACCCTGACTTGCCATCCGTAGCGGCTCCCAACGCATGGTGGGGTGCTTTTGCATCAGAAGCTCCATCTGCGTTTCTTCGGGCATATTGACAAGCACGACGCCAGCATTGTCTCCGCGAATCGAACCCGCTCCAGAGACTTTGGCCGCACCTCCGGCGCGCTCAACCTCGTCGATAAAGCGCTGCGCAGGCGCAGGAACAACGCCGATTCGCGTTAACAGCTGGTGATTTTCTTTGAGAACTTCTCGCGGATCTTGGTTTTCTTCAAGGCCGCGCGTAAAAGCGTTCGTGCACTGTTCAAAGGCGCTCCAAAGCGCCCTGTCCCCACCGTGATTTTCTCGGACAGAGGCGACGCACTCACCGGTGGATGAGGTAGGGACACCCTGAAGCACCCAATACCAGCCAGTGCCGGTCCGCAAGGGGTGTAGGGGGCTGATGGCCGGATGCTCGAGAGTGTCTTGGTATACTCGGTTTACGCCGCCGTAAACGACGGCTGCAGCATCGATGGCGCTGCCCTTACCGTGTTGTAAGCGCTCGCAAAAACGAACCCGCTCGAAACGTTCGGACAAGGTCTGCGGCATGTTGAGCATGTGCTCGTAGAGTACAAATGTCGCCGCAATAATTGCTGCGGATGAACCCATGCCAGCGCCCATGGGCAACGCTGTGCGGGAGTTCAACTGACCCGGGACCGGTAAGCGCCGCGTTTGGCTAACGCCCGGAATAGGTAGTAAGTGCATTAGGAAGACGATCGTATAGACCGCCAAATCGTCCGGTCGCTGCAGAATTTTTTGTACCGGAATGTCACCGCGAACAAACTGGTCGAAGCGCCGATCGAGCCCGGCCTTAAAGGTCTTTAAAATATCGAGTGGGTAAAACTGACCGTGAGATAAATCTTCGAAGGCGGTGCGCACCCCTTCGGTTTTGTGCATCGGCGTGAACGTGAGTTCCGTGTGTCGATCCACGGCAACGGCAACGGCCGGCGCCCCATAGACGACCGAGTGCTCACCGGAAAGTATGACCTTTCCAGGCGCTACGGCGGTATCACGTTCCTGCGTTTTGGTAATGGCGTTTGTGCTCATCTATCTTTGCTAGTTTAAATTGCCCGCGGGCAAAAGGCCCGTTCGAACGATCAATGACGATTTTACTGCCATCCTGAGGGTCTGGCGCAAACCAAAGCCGTCGGTAGTCTTCGTAATTCAATGCGCTGCGCTCGGCAAGTAACATTTGATGGTGTTCTTTGAGAAGGTGTTCCCGATAGCCTGGTTGAACGACACCAGAGAAGAATTCCGCAACCGCGCCAGACCCATAGCTGAATAGTCCTACTGGCCTGCCACTTAAATCCTCTTCGCAAGTTTCCAACATAGAAATCATGCTGAGATACAAAGATGCGGCGTAGCAATTGCCAATTTGTCGCGCATAGGTGAGACCCGGGGAAACCGTTTCCGCTGCGGCCTTTTCACTATTTAGAGTGGCAAGTTGCTCGTGCGCTTTGTTGCCCATGCGTGTGAACGGAATGTGGTAGCAGAACTGGGCCAAGTCTTTGTAGGCGCGGCCTCCATTCTCGCCGTAGTCCTGCCAAGCGTGGGCGAGCGAATAGAGGTACTTGAGCGTGGAAAATTTCCCATCAACTAATGGTGTTTTTCGATAATTCGGGCGCCAAAAATCCATAATGTCTTCGCTAAAACATCCGGATGCAGCGTCTATTTCTAGCAGCCTTGGGTTGGCGCTCACAAGCATTGCGACCGCGCCGCTGCCCTGGGTGGCTTCCGCAGCGCTATCTAGGTCGTAGCGTGAGATGTCTGAGGCTATGATCAGAACCTTGCGATCGGGTTTTCTCGCCACATGTCCGCACGCCATTTGCAGCGCGGCGGTCGCGCTGTAGCAGGCTTGCTTGAGTTCGACGTTCCGACAGTTCTGAGGAAGTCCCAAAAGCCGATGGACATAGAGGCCTGCCGCCTTGGACTGATCTATACCGGTCTCCGTCGCAAATAGGAGCGTGTCGATACCCTCGGTACCGCACTTCTCGATGAGAGGTTTTGCGGCCTCCGCCGCTAACGTAACCACATCTTCGTCGTGGCCCGGAATTGCGATTTTTTCCTGCCCCAGACCGGCAAAGAATTTTTTTGGATCGATCTGCTGCCGCTCGGCGAGCGTTTCTAAAGCGAGATATTGGTGGGGGACATAAAAGCTCATACAGTCGATGCCAACCCGAATTGTGGCTGCTGCTGGCATTTGCTCAGTTGCTCCCGCTTGGATGCGGTCTGCGTGGTCTGTCTGTCCGTTTGTCTGGCTGACACTCATAGGCGTGTCCTCTCGTTAACTTAACAACAGCGATTTCTCGCCAATGAGCGCTTTGCTTTCGGCGCAGCCCAACAGGAAAAGAGCCGTTTTGAATTCACGATGCAAGCGTGTGATGCGCGCAACTACTGCTTCGCTGGATTCCTTGGCGGCGTCTAAAAAGGGCGCTGCTATGCCACAAAGATCGGCTCCAAGAATCATTGCTTTCGCCATATCAATGCCGTTACGCATGCCTCCGCTGGCGATGATCGTGGAGTCCTCAGGGCGATTGGTCAGGGCGGTGGACACTTCCTGAAGCGACTCGACAGTCGTGAGCCCCCAATCTTGAAACAGCAAGCCGATATCGTCGGCCGCATCGACGCGGCGATGGTACTCGATACGGCTCCAGGATGTGCCGCCTCGCCCGGCCACGTCAAAATGGCGGACGCCGGCCTCCCAACCCAGTTCAACATCTTCGCGCGATAATCCAGACCCGACTTCCTTAAGTAGAACCGGGACCGACAAGCCATCAACTACAGTGGCAATTCGACCAGCTAGACCGCCAAACTTGAGATCACCCTCCGGTTGAACCGCTTCTTGTAGCGGATTGAGATGGAGATAGAGCGCATCTGCGCTCAGCGTATCTACAGCGGCTTGGCACTCAGCCAGGCCGAACCCGTGATTTAGCTGAACCGCGCCGAGGTTGCCGATAAGAGGCACGCTGGGGCAGCAATCTCTAAGCGTAAAGCTCTCCTCGGCGGCCGGATTGCTGATCATAACGCGTTGCGACCCTACGGCGATGGCAACGCCACAGCGTTCTGCTGCCTCGGCTAAATTACGGTTGATTCTGGTGATTTCCTCATCGGCACCGCCGGTCATCGAGGATATCAACAACGGCATCTTGAGTTCTCTGTCCAGAAACCGTGTGCTCGTGTTGATCTCTGCGTAGTCTACCTCAGGCAGAGCTCGGTGCCTCAAGCGCACACCGTCGAAGCCCGTGGCGCCACGCTCAATACCCGCATCGTCCGCCAGTGCGCGGAGGTGATCTAGCTTGCGGGTGTTGATGAGGTCGGTCACTAGCGCTCCATTTTGAAGTGAGTTCGCATTAGTTCACCGGGATTTGTTTGTGCTGCGAGCAAGGACAGCTCGCCACACAGCACGGTCGCCGCGCACAGGGCGGCTAGTCGCCGTCCATTCTCACCGGGCTCTCTTTCCTCGCGACATCCCATCTTCTCAAGCGTCTCGGTGATGACATCGAGTCCCTTTCCATTCCCTACGGTGCCGACAATGATGTTTGGAAGGGTGCAGGAGAAATAGAGATGATCTGCTCGCGCTTCGCAGTGCACGATGCCTTGAGACGCTTCAATAATGTTTGCAGCGTCCTGGCCGGTAGCCAAATAAAAACCGAGAAGCATGTTTGCAAAGTGTGCGTTTGCACTGCGCAGACTGCCAGCGATATTGCCGCCGATTAGGTTTTTTTCGATGTTGAGTCGCAGCATTTCCTCGGGTGTGGTACGTAGCTTAGCGGTGCAGATGTCCCTTGGAATTTCGATCTCAGCTACGACATATTTGCCCCGGCCGAGGATACTGTTTACGGCACTGACTTTTTTATCGGTACAGAAGTTTCCTGAAATCGTCGAATACTCCAGTACCGGATACTCGCTTAGCAGCCAGGCTTGCAAGGCGTCGGCGGCGCCGGTGACCATGTTGTGACCCGAGGCATCACCGGTAACGCATTCAAAACGCAAAAAAAGCAGGTTGCCAACAATTTGACGATTGATCTTGATCAGGCGGGTGAACCGACTCGTGGAGGCAACAACCGCTTCCAGTTCGGTCTGGCGGGCTGCAATCGACTGCCAGGCGTTGTTGGCTTCTTGCGCGTTCGGGGCTCGCAAGGCGATTGATCGACTCATGCGCTCGTCAACGACGGTGCAGCGAATACCGCCACAGATGCGAGATACCTTGGCTCCGCGTCCCGTAGAAGGCCACAGGGGGCTTTCGTAGGTGGCCATGGGTACGCTGACCTCTTCATTCAGCACATCCCCGGTTATCTTGATCGGGCCTACCCACTGAGTAGGCACGGGCGTCATATACTCACCGCTACTTCGAAGCTCTTGCCCCGCCATTTCGCTCCCCTAAGCGTGACCCCTGGCTGCGAATCTCTAACAGATCCTAGCGACGTGGTCTTTTCCAGGCCTACGTCGGCATACCGGGGACTGACACGTAAGTGTCAACTAATGTTTAATGATAGTCTGTAAGGTAAAGTTTACAACTATTTCACCAGCTGCGGATTGTAATGACTAGAAGGTCTTCGGCAAAGGGTTCTATTTTCTCTCAAATGTGGGATTCGTTCCCATTGATCACGATCAAGCACGGATCAGCACCACTTTGACACTTTCCCTAGAGCCCAGCGGTGTTCTCTTTGCAAAGCCAGGGACGAGGGACTTGACCGGGAATTGAGAGAGGCCAGACAAAAGGGCTTAGCGAGAGGAGATAAATCATGGCTTGGCTGATACTGATTATTGCCGGTCTGTTCGAAGTTGTTTGGGCCTTGTCGCTCAAGCAGTCGGAAGGTTTCAGCAAACTCTGGCCGACAGTCCTGTTCGGCATTTCTGCCTGGGCTAGCTTCCTGCTGCTATCGCAGGCCATCAAATCGCTCCCGATTGGCGCGGCCTACGCTGCATGGACCGGGGTGGGTGCGGTAGGTGTCGCGATCGCTGGCATTGTATGGTTCGAAGAATCAGCTTCCATTGTGCGGATCGGGTGTATTCTGCTTATTGTGGTGGGCATTGCTGGGCTCAATCTGACCACGGAAGCGAAGTCACTCATTTGAAATGCAGATGGGAATCAAGGAGCGAGGAATGGAACTACTTCCAGGAATAGGCGGCGGCCACTGGAGCGGGCGATCCGAACTTTGGCTGGATATAGGGGGCAATGAGGCCATCGAGAGTTCCTGCGAGCTAGCAGTTGAACCCGATCAACTCACCTACACCTGGTCTCGGGGTGAAAAACACTATGAGGGTCGCTTTGCGAACGGCGACGCCGACACAGTTCAATGGTCTGACAGCTTCCATCAAGCGGAACCCGTGTCCTGCGCACGAGAGGAACGCTGGTCTCTCCTTAGCTTGTATTACACATACCCGGCGGGAGAAGGTCCGGACTGGGGGTGGAGATTGGCGATCTCCCAAAGGCCCGACGACAGTCTCGTCTTACAGATGACGAACATCGCACCTTGGGGGGAGGAGCAGCGTGCGGTGCGTATGATTTTTTCTGAACTCGGGTAGAGGGTCTTTTTGACCCGTTCAGTTG
>JBCBZV010000117.1:0-12598 GCA_039815155.1 Pseudomonadota bacterium | reverse complement strand
CAATCGGTCCCGTCATAGAGCCTTGGAGGTCTTCTACGGTTTTGCCAGATCCGGATAGATCGAAGCTCAGGTTGGCTTCACCGCTTGCGGCTATCCCAACGTCCATCGCCTCGGCTGCGGGCGCAAAGCTTAAGTTGCTTACGCCTCCGCTAGTTGCCAAGTTGGCATTGTTATAGCGGCCATCGAGAACCAGCTGGAAGTCGATTTCTCCCTCATACACGGTCGCACTGACCGGCTCTAAACGGACGACTCCATCAACCACGCGTAGGGTCGCTTCTACGTCAGTTAGCACGTGCGGTTCTACTACCACCGTATCGATAGATAGGATTGCCCGCGTATCTATCGCCCTGATCGTATCCAACGGTAGCGGCGTCTCACCGCCAGCAGGCGCTTCTGTTTCCGCCGCTGCGACGGTTTCAGCCGCTTCTGGTCCCGCCAATACGAGAAGCGCAGGATTCAATTCGGTCAACGATAAGTCCGCATCTATTTGCGGGCTTTCGAAGCTTGCATAACGCACAGACCCTTCACCGGTCATCTCACCGATTTCGAGCCGAATATCCAGCGTAGCGACTTGGTCGGTCAGAGAGAATTCCCCGGCCATCGACACGGTCACCGGATCTGGCGTAGCACCGGTTACCTCAATGTCTAAGCCGTTCAGTGAAATAAGATTATCGTTGATAGCAGCCTCGACTTCGCCCGCAATCTGGACTTCGATCGGTGGCGCGGCGTCCTCACCGGGTACCACTATGTGGGCGTTCAAAGGTATTGGTCGACCGCCAATGTTCATATCTGTGGCAGTGAAGTCTTTAAGTTGTAGTTCACTAATGGGCTGCTGTTCTGAGTCGACCGTAATCAGGCGGATATCTCTCAGCGCCAGTTCTCCAACTTCTAAAGCGAGGGGAACGGCTAGCACGCTGGCGGCCGCTTCCGCCTGCGCCGTGGCGCGGGCCTGATCTCGGGCAGCGTAGTAAGCGTCGAGTTCCGCATCACTGAAGGTGCTTGTGTCTAAGGTGGCCGCCTTGGCCGCGTCCTCGTTGGCTGCTTGTTGAGTAACGGTCATTCCCTCAACTCGGATTGCTTTGATGTCGACCGTACGACTAAAGAGAGGCATGAGTGCCACACCCACAGAGAGTGATTCTGCGTCTATCGTGGCCTTGCTGTCCGGTACATCTACGCTGACCTTGCTCGCCGCAATGCCCACCTCTGGAAAGAGCGAGAAAGAAGCATCACCCTCGACGCGCAAGATCGCTCCGGTCTGCTCTTGGATCTGCTCAGAGGCAAGGTCCACCAAGGCCTTTTCGTCAAGAAACAGGGGAATGAGGACCGCGAGCAAGGCAATAAGGACAACCGGTATTGCAACAATCCATAAAAGTACGCGCATAGCTTTTCTCCGGGTCTGCTCGGCCAGTTTCCAATCGCCGACTAGCTGCTGTAACGCCTACTGACTGTTCGAAGCGTGCTAAGAAGCCATCGGGACGGAACAAGCAAGAGACTAGCAGACTCCACGCGCTCTCAGTAGCGGATCAAAGCCTAAGCTGCGCGATAGTCTCCTAACGCGTCTAAACCCCGTTCCAACAGCTGATTGGACTTGTCGAGCCCGTCGGCCGGCGCGGTATTTTCGGCGCGCAGGTGATCTTCGAGGGCGCTGAAATGTTCACCGGCGGCAATTAACCCAAGGCTTCGGCAGGTGCTAGAAAGCGTGTGCGTTTCACGGGTCATTGATGGAATGTCATTGGCGGCATGAGCTGCAACCAAGGCATCCCAGCGTACGCGGACTTCTCCTTCGAACTGATCGAGAACGGTGCCAAGATTCGCATCTCCGATTTGCTCTCGAAGATCGTTAAGAACTTCTTTTACCAACGGTGGATCGACTTCGTCGCCTAAGTTTCCACCCCCGTCGATGTCTACGCCATCAATTTCGGAGCGTCGATTCAAAAACCGGTTCAACTGTTCCGCCAGCCGATCGCGAACGATCGGTTTAGTTAAATAATCATTCATGCCAGCGTGCAAACAACGTTCTTTTTCTTCCGTGCTTGCGTAGGCCGTGAGTGCCACAATCGGAAGCTCGGCCGGTCCAAGTCGTTTGCGAATCTTTTTTGTCGCATCAACCCCATCCAGTACCGGCATGCTGATATCCATTAGAACGAGGTCGAAGGGTTCGGCCAGTGACTTCTCAACGGCCTCGCCACCGTCGTTCGCCTCGTCGATTACAAGGCCCAAGGATTCAAGGATCATCCGGCCCAGCATTCGATTGGTAGCATTGTCATCTACGAGCAACACTCGGCCGTCGAAGCGGTCGGGGACTTGTGCTCCTATACCGTGTTCAGCGTCGTTTAGCGCGGTTTCTTGATCGCTGGCTTCAAGAGGGATCTCAAACCAGAATAGTGATCCTCTTCCAAGCTTAGAGATGACGCCAACTTCTCCGTGCATTAGATTGACGTAGCGGCGAACGATATCCAGTCCAAGCCCGGTGCCGGCTTCTTCACCGGTCGAAGGCTCCGCATCCGTCCAAAATGGCTCGAAGATTTTCTCTTGATGCTCTTCGCTGATACCGCGGCCGGTGTCTTCGACTTCAAAGCGTACCTGGCCCTCGACCCCAAGGGCGGAAGGCACGGCTCGAATCACAACGGATCCAGCATCGGTAAACTTGATGGCGTTGGTGACTAAGTTTAGTAGACACTGACGCAGTTTTGCCTTATCTGCGGCATACATTTGTCCCAGCTGTGGACTGGTTCTCCATACCAGTTCCAGATTTTTCTCGACGGCTCGCGCGCGGATGATATCGGTAACCGACTTCAATAGCCGCGGCAGAGCAAAGACGGTTTTATCGAGCGTGTCCTCTCCGGACTCCATTTTCGAGATGTCCAGTACGTAGTTGATCACATGCAGGAGGTTTCGCGAGGAGCTGTGCGCCAAACCTAGTAGTTTGCGAGCCTCGCTCGGAAGTTCCTTGTCGGCGAGCAGGGAGAGCGCGCTCACAACGCCGTTCAACGGTGTTCGCATTTCGTGACTCATGCGTGCAAAGAGCGCGTTTTTGGTCTTCTGCGCGGCCTCGGTTTCCTGCTTGGCGTTTTTTAGCTCGCTATTGAGCTTCTCGAGATCCGCGACCATTCGTTGTTCTGTGGTCATCAAGAACAGTTGATCGAGCTGCGAATCCTGCGGTGAGAAATCGCCCATTCCAAGCTTCACGTCCGGGCAGTTTGCGTTCATCCAGAACAGCCAAGGCGAGCCGCAAAAACACAAGCGTGGTTCACCATCGAGGAATAGGTCGAGCATTTGACCGCGAACGGCGAAGCGTTCATCGAGGGTCTTCATTAGGAACAGAGAGTGAAGGTGTTTTCTCAGGCCCGCTATATCGGTTGTGCCCGCTGGCCTTAACAAAACGAAGGAGTCGAAGAAGCTGGCTCCGGGACTCAGCTCCGGCGCATGGCGCAAGGCCGTGTCGCTAGAACGGAGCACTCGGCCCTGATCATCAAGCGCCAACACAACGGTGAACAATCCAGTGAGTTGTTCCCAGTTAAGAGCCGTGTCTGTGTTCATTGGCTTTTAACCAGGGTGCCTGTTGAGCGCTGTGATCATCGAAATGCTCGGTTACTGGAGCTTGATTTCAAAAATGCTGTAAGTCCCGCTTCCCGAGTCGTCAATCTTAATAGATACGATTTCGATGGCGTCGTCGAAGTGTTTCGCTAGCCCTCGCAGCAGGCCGGTCACAAATGGCGTCAGACTCTTCCGTTCCGAATGATAATGCACCCGATAAATACCGACAGTCGAGTCGATAGTTTCAATATCAAAGGCGGGCGGAACGTAGTCAAGGAAGGTACTGCTGATACGGTCGTGCAGCCCATTTAAATTGTGCAGAAAACTGATTGTTGTGTTGCCGGTGGCATCCATGAGCGCTTCAAAGTTACGCGTGGCAATAGCTTCAACCCAATGCTGGCCGAACATCTCAAGACAATCATCCAGCGGTGCCTCAAGGATCTCCGACGCGGCCCCCGCTAACTGGTAGGTAATTGCGTCATCGTAATGCCGCATAGTCAAAAAGGAGTCATTTGGTACACCAGAGTGGGCGTGGATGTGTTGCCACTGTTCCTCGCCAAAGTGCGTGACCACCATGTCCTGCAGCGCGCTGTTTATCAGCCCGTACATAGAAATGCCTCTAACTATTAGCCGCTGGTTTTCTCTGTCCAGCTCTGTCTTTTTCGATACAGGGTTGAAGGTGCAACCTCCAGTAGACCCGCAGCACGATTGATATTGCCATTACACAATTCGATCGCTTTCTCTATCGCTTGTTTCTCGACTATCCACAGTGGCTCAATCTGGTTGCGAACGTTCAAGAGCGTATCCGAGGGCTGCGGCTCCGAAGATTTTTCGCCGACGATCCTGGCTTCTCGCGTAGCGTTCCCACTTCCGCCCGTAACCGCAACGAAAGAGCTAGCGAGCTCACTTTCTAAATGCCCTTCGCGCACTTCTATGGGCAACATTTCGAGCTCTACAATCGTACCGTCGTTAAGCACCACGGTTTGTTGGATTACGTTTTGCAACTGGCGCACGTTGCCTGGCCATGCGTAGCGCATGAGCTGCTCCTCTACCGCGGCGGAGAAGCCGGAAAACGCCTTGCCGGCTTGCTGGGCATAAGCTTCCAGAAAATTTCTCGCGATCAGCAAAATATCTTGCTCTCTTTCGCGCAAGGGAGGAAGGCGAAGGGGAACCACATGTAAACGATAAAAAAGGTCTTCGCGGAAGCGGCCTTCGCGCACCTCTAGCAGCGGGTCTCGATTCGTAGCACACACAAACCGAACATCTACGGTTTCTAGCGTGTTACTTCCGACTTTACGGAAAGTGCCCGTCTGGATAAATCGGAGCAGTTTCTTTTGCAGCTCCAGGTCCATTTCACAAATTTCATCAAGGAACAGAGTGCCTCCATTGGCGACACTGGCTGCGCCTTCTCGAGCCGAACTCGCACCGGTGAAAGCGCCTTTGACGTGACCAAATAGCTCGCTTTCCATTAGATCACCGGGAATTGCACCGCAGTTTATGGCCACAAACTCGCCTTCAACCCGTCGACTGTTTGCATGAATTGCTTCTGCCGCGAGTTCTTTACCAGTGCCGCTTTCTCCCACTATAAAACCGGTTGCATCTGTTGGTGCCAGCGAGTCTATGGTGTCGTAGACGCTTTGCATCGCGCTGGAGCGACCGATGAACCCCCCGTAGTTGTCCCTCCGTTGATTGGCGAGGGTTTGCACCTGCCGATCTAAAATCAATTGCTTAGCCGCATTGGCTAAAGTGACGCGCAGTCGCGCTGCGTCAAAGGGTTTTGTGAGAAAGTCAGCTGCTCCCATTTCGATGGCTTTGACTGCCATAGAGGAAGTGCCGTGAGCCGTCATAACGACAACTTGGGGAGATTTAGCCAGTTCGCTGACGTGCGCAAGAAAATCCATGCCATTGCCGTCCGGTAGCTCGATGTCCAGCAGTACAATGTCCGGAGCAAATGCATCGAGTGTTGCATGGGCCTTGCCCAGCGTATCAACGCTGACGACCTTATAAGGTTCTTCTTGCAGATAAGCGCTGTAGATAGTGCTCAGCGAAGCACTATCTTCGACCATCAGCAGTTTTAGTTCTTCCGCCATGAACGCATCCTGGTTAGTGAACATCGCCGGTAAGATCATGACGCCACTCCTACCGCAGGCTCTAGGGATGTATTGTTAACCGGGGCGAGCTGGGAAACAACGTCGCCGTGCTGGCATCGCACGAGATGAAGACTAGCTAGCGCAAAGGCCATGCTGCCTGCTGTGATGCCTTGTGCGTAGGCCAAGCCAGGATTGAGAACTAGATTGAAGGTTTGTGCAGTCATAAACATAAGCAGTCCCCAGAGTAATGGGTTCACTCGGTTATCAGTCGACTTACAAAAAAGGTTTGCTTTCCAAAGACAAAAGAGAATTTTGAAGTGGAGGAATAAATACAGAAACACGCCTACCACTCCATACTTAAAGGCAATTCCCACTAAGCCAATGTCCGAAGGATAGAAGTAAGGGGCAACAATATCTTGGTAAGACTCACCGTAAGCGCTGTCTTCCCCGACCCCGAGGATTGGGTGTAATTGAAAGAATTCGATTCCTTTAACGTAGGCTTTGGCTCGAATACCGCCGCCGTCCGCATTCAAAAAGTTATCCACCAAAATAGAAGTGCCCATAGGAACCGCAATGATGAGCAGCGGAGTTACCAGAATCGCCAGCTTTAAGCGATTGCGATGAGAGAAAAATACCGGGTACAGAAGTATCGCCAGCAGCATCGTCGCAAGGGTCGACCTGAATAAGACGATTGACCATATGTACGCGCTCAGCCCGATCAGCAGCAGCGAAGCCAACTTGCTTAGGGCCCCCCGTTTTTGGAGCAGCAAAGCCATGGACGCAAGCAGGGCTACCATAATGGCGAACAGCGGGGGCTTCAGGCGAAAACCCCTCCAGGCATCGTAGGTCACCAGATTACTCACCGTGTGATCGCTTGAAAAAAACGCCTGGCGAAGATCCATGGTGAAGTAAAAAAAGAGGTAATTCATGATAAGCGCAAAAAGCGCCAGCCAGATCACTCGTTCCACTTTCGCCAGGGGTAGGCCGGTGCGGCAGAGGAGGTAAATGCCCGGCCCGCAAAACGCCAGCAGAAACTCGCGCGCAGAGAAGACGCTGTTTATAAATTTACCCTCGTAATTAAGCGAAAAGACCATACCGCTAACGATCATGATTCCACTGATTAGGAGGACCGGTCTCATAGCCCAGGCTCGCCATTCGTAGTAGTTCAAGCGGAATAAGGCCCGCCAAATACCGACAGTGAAGAGCAATAGAGCGCAGGCAATACCTAGCTCCTGAAGGCGATTGGCAAGGTAGTAGCGTCCACCCTGAAAACCTGCAAACACCGCCATGAAAAGCGCCGCATACAAAAACGGTTCCATACTCAAGCGCAGGGTTCGCTCCGATTTGTCCGTACAGGCGATCACGGCGTCGGGGCTGAGACTTCTTTGCCTTGCATGTTGACGCGAGCGATTACAGCAGCGTTTCTCCAGCGGCCTTTGACCAGACTCTTGAATGCATCGACCCAGTTGAAGAAGACGCAGCGCCACAGCTGCTTCGGGTAGTAGCGTCGCATGAAAGACAGCCGGCTGCGGAACATGTGCAAATCGGAAAGCAATGATGGCCCGCAGCTCAAGCTGCGCGAGCCGATGCTGCCGCCCTCTCGATGATAGAGGCGAGCTTCGCGGGCGACGAGCAAATCAAAGCGTCCCTTCGCGCGGGTGAACCAATCAATCTCCTCGTAATATAAGAAGTATTCCTCGTTCATTAGGCCGACGCCTTCAAGAAATCCTCGGGGAAGCAGCATTGAACATCCGCTGAGATAGTCGATGCGGTTTTCGACCGTCGTCATCGCCGGGAGATCGTTCTCATTCAGATGGCGCCCCTCTGATTGGAGAGCCCGACCGCTACTGGTGTCAAAGCGATTTCCCCCAATACACTGGATTACCTCGGGTGCGTCAAAAAAATGAATGACGGAACCGCATACTGCTGGGCCACCATGAAGTGCAAGCTTATTACGCATTTCTCGCAGGCAATCCGGCTCTACAAGAGTATCGTTGTTTAAGAGCCACACGTGAGTCATGTCCTCTTGCAGCATCGCAAAGCGCAGTCCCACGTTGTTGCCGCCTGCGAAGCCTAGATTCGCACCGTTATCGATCAGGATAAGTTGTGCCTCTTGATCGACGATACCTAGCTCTGCTTCATCGCAACTAATTCTTCGAGTGAGCGGGCGAGCCAGCCTATGCTGCTGTAGCCGGTCGAGGCGAGGGTTCCCCGAGCATCCGGCCTGGAGCCGACCTTGGGACCAGGCACGAATGTGTTCTAGGCTGTTGTCGGCGGAATCGTTGTCGCAAATGACCACCCGGGCGCCGCGATTAATGTCGGGAAGCAAACTTTCCAGACAAGCGATGGTATCTCTCCATCCATTCCAGTTGAGCAGGACTATGTAGATCCCAGAGTTCTCAGCCATGATCATGTTCCTTGGTGATCAGAGCGAGCAGCTCTGAATCGTCTATTAATGACGCGTTGTTTTCGATCTCAGTCATCCGGAGCATCTGCTTCACACTGTGCCCTACACCACTGAGCAACACCTGATCCTGCTGCTCCCTATTGAACAGCGGCAGTAGCTCCGCGATACCAGAGCTCTCCAGTAGATCGACATTGCGAAAATCGATAATGCAGCATCGGTCACGGACGCTGTGTAGAAGGCATTCGACAAAGCCGAGTGTGCTCAGATTTTCCCGATTCACGCGCCCCGAAAGCATCACCAGAGACGCATTTCCCAACGCATAAGAATCACAAGAAAACTCCGATCCGTTAGTGGATCTTTCCGTTAGTCTCTGCAGCGCACCGCGAGTATCGCCTTCGAGGAGATCGATAACGCGTGCAGCTGACAACTGCTGGCGGACCCTTCGCGACATACCCATTAATTGGAGTGATGAACGCTGTGTGCGCAGCAGTGCTGCCAGATTGAATAGTTCCTGCTGGGCGGCCAGGGCGATATGTCGGACCTTGGAAAAATCAAGAATTTTGAGCTCAGCGGCTACGGAACCGCTGCTAAGCTCTCTTACGGTGCTTTCCAAGTACTGTTTGCCCAGATGAGAGGGCAACTCCAACAGCGCAATCGATTGCTCCCGTGAACTCCAGAGACGGCGCCAGGGCAGGCCGGTGCTGCCAGGTAAAGCGCATGGGGTTGGGCTGAGCGTTTCACAGATTCGAGCCCATAAGACCGGCGTGGTAAGCACGGCGAGTTTGCCCAGGCCGATCGCATAGCGACGCCACAGGCGGGCCGGATCCTGCATGATTCGATAAACCCACTCGAGATTGAGTGTCCGCCACAGCGCAGGAGCACGGCGCGTAGCTCCTGTGATGAACTCGAAAGTGCCCCCAACGCCTATCGAGACTGGGGTCTTCAGTTGGCTGCGATTCCGGTTAAACCACAACTCTTGCTTTGGGTTACCCAGTCCTACCAACAGAATGTCTGCATCAGAAGCGTGTATTTCGGCGACTAGACGCTCATCGTTTTCCGCAGCGGTCGCCAGCGCGGCGCCTGCTGTGTTGACGAAGGGGGCGGCGGTACCAGCGATTTTCAGACCGGGATACCTTTTCACTAGCGTCGCCGCGGCCTTGGCGGCGACACCTTCAGCGCCTCCGAGAAGAAACAGGGAAAGGCCTTCGCGAGCGGCCTGATCGGCGATGGCCGGGACCATGTCAGATCCGCACACTCGCTCGGGCAGAGGCCGTCCGAGAAGCCGACTTAACCAGATAATCGGGAAACCATCGGCCGTAACCAAATCGGAACTGCGCAGTACTTCCAACAGCTCCGGATGTCGAGGCTTGCTAAATGCGGTTCCAAGGCTGTTCACGAGAAAATCCACGTTCAGTGTTGAGACCAGACGAGCGTTCCCGTCCGTCGCCTTTGCCATAGAGATGACCCGCGCTACTGCGGAGCTCAGAGTGAGGTTGTCTACCGGAATCCCCAGACTGTTCACAAAGTCTCTACCGGGGTTACAAACTAGGATGCTCATTTCAATCTCCTACCTTCTGCCATGCATCGCCGAAGGCTGCCTAGCTCCTAGACGCCGAGGATGTTGAACAGGTCCTTGTTTGGGCGTTCTGCGTCAGCCGAAAACTCGTCCATAGCTCTCGAATCAGGGTCAGTCCAAGGACTGCGAAACCGCTAAGAAGCAGTCCAACCACAGCGCCGACGACGACCTTCTTCTTGCGCGACATGTTTATGCTGCGATACGCCCGAGCGGCCGGATCAATAATTTCTAAAACGTACTCTTCGCGAGCGTTTGCTAGCATCATGATTGCGGTTTGCGCCTCTATCAGTCGGTAAATAGACTTTTGAATCTCTACCACGTCAGACTGTCGCAGTCGCTCCTCCAAGAATTCTTGCTTGCGGGCGACTTCTTCTGCAGTTTTAGCCCGCATGTACTCGTTAAATGTTTTGACGTAAAGATTTGCCCAATCCCTGGGCAAAGCGGCTTCCGGCCAGCGCATCGCTACGGTGATGATTTCTGTTTCTTCATCTACGGTGATACCGCGAATCTCATCGCGGAAGCGTGTGTAGCTTTCCCCACGATCGGGGCGGAAGTCGCCGATCCAGGACTGATTCTCCTTTGACCAGTGCTGCGGGTAGAGAAAGCGATAGATGTTGTTGCTATCGAGGAAGTGCATGGTGAACGAACGTGAGCGCAGGCGAGCAAGGATGACGTCGCTGTAGTTGTCGCGAGTGGTACCCATCACAAACCCGTGCTCGACCAGGGTAAGAACTTCTGAGGCACGCCGGTTGTCTGGCGACACACCACCGGGATCTTCTATATCGACTACGCTGACCTGCGCACCAGACACATACTGGTAAGGCGTGTTGATTGCCATCCAGCCCGCCAGCGCAGCACTTCCAATCATGCCGGCCAGTAGAATCCATCTAGACCAGAGCAGCGCCTGCACGTAGGGCATGAGGTCTATGCTGGCAGCAGCTGTATTGCTGGGAGCGACTCGATTGACCGTTTGCATGTTCCGTTTCCTGACAGGGTTTATCGGTTAAAGGAGGATGCCAGCGAGGATTGCTGACTGGGCAAGGGTACTGACCCACGACTGGGCTTTCTCCGTCGGGTTCATACGGTCAACATTGAGAGGCACATAGATTCGTGCACCGGGCATGACCTTCTTGCGCGCGATGCTCTTTGAGCTGCGGCTGCCCTTAAGGTTTAAAACTTCGCCGTTCGCCTGAACAACGTAGGTGTGATCGATTCGTCCAAGCACCGTGTGGCCACCGGATAGCTCGACGTAGTCGCGAATTGTGCGACCCTGGTCATATAGGTGAGAGGTGGACACGTAGACCTGGCCAGCCACTTGGACATGGTTAGGTACCCGAGGAACAAGGAGCTGATCGCCGTTTTCGAGCACCAGCGCGTCACGGCCCCGGCAGCGCTGGATACGATCCATATCGACGACCATCCGACCGTTGGCTTCTGCTCGCTCCAGCTGACGGATAACCTTCAGCGTGTCCTGCTTTCCGCCCCACTCATGGGAAACTTTCTGTTCGTTGTTGAAGGAGTGGGAAAGGGAGAGCTCAACCATCAGGTCGTCGAGCTGGTCGTGCAATTCGTCTAGGGTTTTTTGCTGAAGTTCGCGAACGGACACCCGAGTGAACTCTGATCCAAAGGTGTAGGCGTCTTGCGTTAGCCCTCCCGCGCGTTTCAAGACTTCACAAAGAGTTTCGCCAGGGGCCACTACATAAACGCCTGGCTTATGAACTTCGCCAATCAGGTTGACCGTAGCCTGTTCTGTCCAGCCAGGTCGGGTGCTGATCGCAAGCTGATCTCGGGCGCGGAGTACCGGGTTGATGTCCGCATGCAGATATTGCTCATTAAAGGCCATCAGTTCGTCTGGTCCGAGTTCACCCCGGTCTGCCCGTCGCTGTTCGGCGCAGAGCGCCATGAGGCGACCGCTGTCCAAATCTTGATGAGTTACGGACGTGCCGCGGAAATTACTGGCACTGCGCGACAGTTGAATAAGCACGCCATCGGCGCGACGAGACAAACCCCGCGCTGCGCACAATAGGTCGCTTGCGCGCATTTGCTCGATCAGCGGGTAATCACCGGGGCTTAGAACTTCCCCAAGAATGCGCACGATTCGTTCAGCTTCTCCATAGCGAGACTGGTCGCGCAGGCGCTTTATCTCGTCGCCAAGCAAGGCGCTTCGATCGGCATCTGCTGGCAAAAGGTAGACTCGGTCTCCCGCCTGGATGCTCGGGTTGCCACCATTGAACGGATCCCGTTGCGCGGACTCAACGCTAAAGCTGAACACACGAACCTCAAGGCTTGGGAATTCCGTCCGGGCAATGAAGCCAACGTGTGTGTCCGCGCCGGCACGCAGCCCGCCGCCCAATGTGATCACATCCAGGAGACGTGCATCCTGGGCGAGGGGAACTCGGCCAGTGTGACGAAGAGCGCCGCGAATCTCGACCAGCGGTGCCGAACGAGGGTCGGTCGCCTGACGCTCCAACTTATCGCGGAGCGTGGCAAGTGACGTCTCGCGATCTTCGTTAAGACGGAAAATTTGCACGCGATCGCGAGCATTCAAGACGACGTCGGACGCGGTGCCTGGATTATCCAAAGCCAGCATTGGCGATGCATATAAAACAGTAGAGCGCAGCGTGCGTCGATCTTCCCGCTCGATGATCGCAAAGTTCATATCGACGCCGGGGAGCATGGATTCGGTAGTGCGCAGCAGCGTAGAGAGTCGCATCTCCCGCTCGAACTCGTAGGCACCTGGGCGCTCTACATGACCTTGGAGAAGAACCACCTCTTTTAGTTCGTCCTCAAGGGGAAGAATCCGCAGCAAGTCACCGGAGCGAATTGCGGTGGCGAGGATGCTCTGTTCGCTTAGCGCTCGTTGACCCGAATGAAAATCGATGACTGTTCGGCTACCGCCTCGCTTAATGCGTTCGATCAGTGAATCCTTTAGCGAGGCGGTCGGAAGTAATCCGCCAGCCATGGCGATGACTTCGGAAAACTGCGTTT
>JBCBZV010000027.1:0-38655 GCA_039815155.1 Pseudomonadota bacterium | reverse complement strand
TTTTTGCCAGGCATAGCGCCATTACAAGACCGGCGGGACCGGCCCCAACAATTAAGACATCGGTCTGTAGATCGCTCTCACTCATAGCGAATTCCGTGGAGAACCTACAAGATCGTTCGCTGCACCTGCGTCTGATGCCGCGTCCGAGCCGTTGCTACAGCGAGTTGTCGATTTCTTCCACCTGTCGAAGTAGTAACGCAGCGTAGTTCCGCGGGTTTTTCTAATAAAACGATAAAGCGGGCCAATGAAGTGAACGATCGCTGGGCCCTTCTTCAGCTCTTGTTGAAATGCAGGGCGCGAACACATTTGCCCATAGACTCGGTGTAGGTTTCGGTGTTCGATCAGCGGGTAACCGGCGAGGTCTGCTCGGTGCAGGGTGATAAACCAAGCGATATCTAGCACCGAGGGCTTGTCACCGAGAAGCCACGCTTGATCAGACACTAATTCGTCGAGCTTGCTAAAGGCCTTATGGAAAGCAGACACCGCTTCCAATGCTTGCTCATGGGTGACTCCTTGCCGCCCGAAATTTCGCCACCATTCAATCTGTTTAGTTCGATAAGGATCATCTACCCCGTTGTTCGCGTAGGCCTCCAGTTCCTTTTCACTTTTCCTAGCCACCACCCGAGGCAGAAGAAAGCCCATCGTGATGACGCGGAGATGGATATGGAGCTCATCCTCTAGAGTGAGCAACTGATCAACAGTTGCAAGAGAAGCGCTGTCAGTGGGTAGCCAAGAAAAACCCTCACTGGGAAACTGTTCGTCGATGTATTCGAGCAGATCATTGCTTTCCACGTGGATCGCCCATCGTGAATAAGAACCGGTACCACCCCACGAGGGTTGATGCCGAGGTACCAGGGAGTAGTCTGGTCGCCGCTTTTTAGATTGATCTCATGGGAAGTGTAATCGACGTTTTTTTCTGCCAGCAGTATTCTGACCTTCTGCGAGCAAGAAGATTGGGAGAAGTTCAGTAGGTGTAGCCCTTCCCATTCCAGGACTTCCCGAGTAACTACAGTGCTGGGATCAATTTGCATAAGTGCACCATAAATAGCGTTAGCTCCTAGGCTTTATTTATTATACTATTCATTATAATTAATCTGTCAATGGGAAATTTATGAGTAGAAATTCTCTCAAAGTGGAAAAACAAAACCCTGAAAAAAGAAAACGTGGCCGACCCCCGGCAGCAAAAGAAGACGGTAAAGAACTCATCAAGGCGGCCGCTTTGGAGGAGTTTGCTGGCAGCGGTTTCAAAGGCGCGAGTGTTGAGCGGATTGCAATCACCGCTGGTGTTGCCAAACCACTGGTCCACTATCACTTCGGTTCAAAACAAGAACTCTGGATAGCAGCCGTTTCCGATGGTTTTGAACAGTTCCAAGGAGAAGCGGAGAGTTTTGTACCGGAATTTCTAGAGAAAAATCCTGACGAAGTAATCGACCGTTTCGCCGAAGCGATCGTGAGGTTTTCGGCTCAGAATCCATACCTCGTAAGGATATCTACGGACGAAACGAGCAAAGGAGGCGAACGGGCCGACTGGTTGAAAGAGCGCTACCTTCTTCCCCTACAAAACTTGGCCATCGATGTTGTGGAGTCTATTTCTGGCGCTAGGAAAGAGTCGACTGGTATTCATCTGGCCTCGATCCTAACCCCCGCGATCTTCGGCGCGATCAACTTTCCCTATATCGATGCTCATGTTGTACAAACCGCGCATGGTGTCGATGTGTTTTCTGAGCAATACATTGACGCTCACACACGCTTCATTGCGATGTTAATGAAAGCGAGCTTTGCGTTCGAAAAACAGAGAGCCCTTCAGTGATTTCTTACGTAAGCTTTTTTCGCAACGAGGTTGGGGATCGATGGCAAGAAAAGTAGTGATCGGTATCCTGCTATGTTTGCTCTTGCTGGCGGGCATACTTGGCGCAAACGAGTATTTACTGAAAAGCGATGAACAGTTTGGCACTTTGGTTGAAGCTGCCGAAAAAGAGGTCATGCGGATGCCCCTTAGTGAGCCAGCGCTCCAGGCCGCTGCTGCCAGCGCGCGGGTGCCTCCTTCGTCGCCACGTTCTAGTAGCAAGCCCAATATTATCCTCGTGCTCGCCGATGATATGGGCTGGCGCGATGTAGGTTACAACCACAGTGAAATCCGTACGCCGGTGATGGATCGCCTTGCGCAAACGGGTGTTCGCTTTAATCGCTTTTATGCACAGCCAACCTGTAGCCCCACGCGTGCAGCTCTTTTAACCGGTAAAGCCCCCCTACGGCTGGGGATCTTAGACCCGCTTGCAAAAAATAACCCGCGGGGCTTACCCCTTAACGAAGAAACACTAGCGGATTTACTGAAAGCAAGAGGGTATGCAACGGCTCTTGTCGGCAAGTGGCATCTTGGCGCTCGAAATCTGGCTTACCATCCAAACTCTCGCGGATTCGATCACTTTTACGGGAATCTAACCGGCGCTGTGGGTTATTTCGACAAGGTGCACGGTGGCGGCTATGACTGGCAGCGAAACGGACAAACAGTCAGGGATGAAGGGTATACGACCCAGCTTATCGCCCGCGAAGCTGAACAGCTGATTCGAGAGCGAATCCGCGACAAACCGTTTTTTCTTTACGCGGCGTTTGGAGCACCGCATCTTCCTAATGAGGCTCTCGCTTCGACCATAGACGAATACGCGAACATCAAAGACGACAAACGTCGGGTTCACGCCGCCATGGTCACCGAATTGGATCGAGCGATAGGAAGAATCGAAGCAACTCTGATCGATGAGGGCATCGCGGAAGAGACGCTACTTTGGTTCATGAGTGATAACGGTGGTCTCACCACCGATAATCCCCTTAGGTTTTTACCGGATTCGGTGCTGAAACTGGTGGTCGAAACACGCTTTGATGCAAAGGCTGATGAAAAATTTATCGATTTTCTAAAGTCCAATATGCGTGACGGTGCCGGTGACAACAGACCTTTTTCCGGAGGAAAAAGTACCGTCAAGGAAGGAGGCGTGCGCGTACCAGCATTCGCTTATTGGCCTGGCACCCTTATCCCCCACCAGTTTAACTCTATGGCTACGGTGCAGGATCTAGTCCCCACCTTGCTTGACCTGGTCGACGGTGCCCTGGACAGCAGCCCTTACGATGGACACAGCATTCTCGAAGCCTTACTCAGTGAAACAGAGGCCAAGGTAAATCCGTATCTTGTACAAACCGTGCGTCTTGGCGAATCTATTGCGGTGTATCGCTATCCCTACAAACTCATCGTTGAAGATGGCGCCGCCTTGAGCCTATTCGACCTCGGCGCTGATCCGCTAGAAAGCACGAATATCCTTGCGCAGCACGACGATTTGGTTGCAGAACTGGAAACGTTTCTTGCAGCTTTCCCAAGAGGAGAAAACATCGCGATTCCAATTCAGGACGCAATGCAAGACACAGATTATTTTGGCGGAGCGGAAGACCGAAAACCCTGGGCTGAGCAAGCGTACTGGTAACTAGCTTTTGCTCCATCGCCAAGGCGGAATCGGGTTTATCTCTTGCCAAAGTCCGGCAAAACGATCGCGAGCGGCACGTTCCGCATCGGTGTAGGGCGCCTTACAGTTAGCGCTTGGCGTTTTCCAAGCGTAGCCATTCGAGAGCATCCATAGGTTGATGTCTTCGTCCGACGACAGAAGTTCTACCAGCGGCACTCCACTCGCATCCCTGCCGATTTCCCTTATTCGTACAATGCGTCCCGCGATCCGATCGAACAATTTACGACGCGAATTCCTAGCGAACATCTGTCCGATCTTCGGCGCATTAACACAGGCCAAAGCGACTCGCTCTACACCGCGTCCTGGCGCTCGGACATCCAGCGAGTCTCCACTGATAACGCGAACCACCTTATGCGTGCCGGGTGCAGCAGGGAAGGCGAAGGTACTTGTGGCTTGTCGCTCTGCAAGCTCACGCGCCGCCCGGGAGCTGGGTTCTTTAGGTTGCTCCAGGCCGCTTACCAGTGCGATAAAAGCGACAGGGAGTATGAATAAGAAAAATGCGTAGGCGAGGAACTGGCGTGTCCCCGTTCGAAAAATGGAAACGACTCTTGGCATAGTGGGTGTCCGAGTGCTTTCCTCTTGCGTTCAACTTTAGTCGAATAGCAATTGAGCTGCGACAGGCCCGTTCACCTTCCTACATCGCCTCGGCTTTTTTTAGGCTGTTCATGGAACCAGACCGTTAAGGAACAGACCGTTAGGGGAGGCATCGAAAATGTTCGTGCCTGTGGCTATCCTACCTACGCCTAGGTCGTAAATGGAGAGGGCGCCGACCCCGATTCTGAGTGCTTACAAGCGCCGACCTTCACGGCTGAGTGACATTTCCTGTCGCCGCATGGGCATCGAATCTATTAATCCGTACAGCTTTTCAAGATCGAGATTTGAAGCCCGCGCTTTTACTCCGCCGTCTTTTCCCAGCAAAACGACGTTACTTTCCCCTAAGATCGTGGCGACTTCCTCCATAACGGGCAAGGTGAGGGCTAGCAGCAAATTACTGTGAGCCGAGGGTTCATCAATCACTATCCAAACGGTATCGCGCTCGTCCAGCTCGGCTTTATTCTTTTGTAAGGTCTTGATGACCTCTTTAGAGCCCTCGGTGTTAGCCACAAGAATTAATCGATTACGCCAGCGTAGCTCTGATAAGGCTTCTAAACCTGTTGCCGTCTTCGGCGTTTCTGCGCAGGCCGCCATCGAAGCGACCAATAGAAAAAGCGCCGCTAGGGAGCTAAACATGGGCTTTCCACAAATCATCGCCGTCCTGAATCCGCGGAGTCTTTTTGTTTTGAGAACGGCAGATCCAAGCGAGAAGGTGATCGCAGCCAAAAGGCTAGAGAGATTCCAGGCGCATAAAAGCACCGTTTTGAGCCTCGTTCAGCTGCGTTAGCAACGCATCTCCCAGGGCAGTGGAGGGCGTTAATACGCCAGAGTTCGCTGGCTTTTTGTGCGTCTCGGTAATCACGCACAAAGCCAGTTCGGCCAGCATTTTGGACGTTGCTCCGTAGCCCGGGTCGCCGCGGCCGGTAACGAGAACCCCGCTTAGTTCTCCTGTTTTTGCTTCGGCCATAATTTCCACCGCGAAACCGCCCTGTTTTTGCAGCCATAGGGGCGGCCCTTGGCCTGACTTTGGCTTGAAATTGATTGGGTCGCCGAGGGGATAGCCAAGTCCACGGCTGGTCACTAGCCAGGATGCGCGTGCCCACATGATCGGGGAGCAACATTCACGGTAGCTCACCGTACGATCTAAGTTCATCAGTGCCAGGGAGCGGCGAACAACAGGCGCGTTAATGATGCCCATGAAGAAGGGCAACATGACGCCGTTCACTGGATCTCGCAAAAACTTAAAGTTTGCAGGCATACCGTCAAGGGTCGGTACCTGATCCGGGTTTCCCTCGGCGTCTGGAGCCAGGATATAAGGATCACTTAGCGACTCCTTCTTCAGTCTGCCGCTTTTGATGGCCGCTTGCCGCGCCTTGCCAGAGGCTAGCGTGCCGCCAGAGAAAGAACCGCTGTATTCCGTGTACTTCCCTGTAACTCGGATGCTTGTGTGGCCTCCGGTGTCTTTAAGGAAAGGCTTTAAGGCTAGGTAGGTACCAAGATCACTGGGAATTGAATCGACCCCTCCGCCTAGGATGATTTTAGCGCCGCTGTTCCGTGCAGTTTCATGATACGCATCGATCATTTCTCTCTGCCAGAAACCTTCGCCTGAAAGATCTGAATAGTGCACACCGGCTTCGGCACATGCGCCCAGAAGTTTGTCGCCATCATAGGCAGAGAAGGGGCCTGCGGTGGTGATGATCATGCTCGTTGAATTCACCATATTGTGCACGGCTTGCTGGTCGGTGAGTGCGCAAGTGATAACGCCCACCTTAGGGCTCTTGAGTTGAGTCTGTACCTCTTTCAGCGATTGCTCATTACGACCGGCGATTGCCCAAGGACGACCCTTCAACTGCGGATGGGTGTCTAGATAAGCAGCGGTCAATTTACCGGTGAAACCGGTCGCGCCGTAGAGGATGAGATCGAACTGGCGTTTGCCACTCATGCGACTCGTTCCTTTATCAAGTCAGTGGTCGGTGCTACTGGTTGGGGATATAAGCGCGCCACCAGCTTGTATGACTGGAGGTTTGCGACACGTCTACCAGCTCACCCAAAACAGGTGTGAGAAGCGTATTTTCGTAGTCCTGCGCCGCTGCAAACGCGCGTTCGATCGGTTCATACCAATCGTGAAGAGAGAGGTTGAACATGCCCCAATGAACAGCTTGCATCGCTTTCCCACCAAGCTCACGATGGGCTTGCGCGGCTTCTTCAGGGAACATATGACTCATCGGCCATTGCTCGTTGTACTGGCCGTTTTCCATGAAGGTAATATCAAAGGGGCCGTAGCGCTCACCGATCTCCTGAAAGTGTACGTCGTAGCCGGAATCGCCGCTGAAGAAGAGGTTTTGGGTCTCGCTCTGAATCACCCAGGATGACCAGAGTGTCTTATTCTGATCGAGGAAGCCTTTGCGGCCGGAAAAGTGTTGAGAGGGTGTACATACAAAGGTCCACTTGCCATCGGTGAATTCATCCCACCAATCGAGTTCATCGATTCGCTCGGCTGGTATCCCCCAGCCAAGCAGATGAGAAGAGACCCCCAGCGGTGTAAGAAATCTCGTCTCTTTATTTCGAAAAAACCTGACTGACTCCATGTCGAGATGATCGTAATGATCATGTGAAATCACTACGTAGTCGATCGCTGGAAGTTCTTCTAAGCGCGCCACAGGAGCTTGGAACCTTCTTACAAAGAGACTTACCGGTGACGCTGCCGAGGAGAACACCGGGTCGAACAGGATAATTTTTCCATCGACATTCACTAAAAACGTGGAGTGGCCAAACCAGATGTACTTGATCGCATTTGACTCATCCAGAAACGCGCTAAAGTCCGGCGTGACCTCTGGGAGTTTTTGCACAGGGGAGCGAGTCTGCGTACCCAGAAACTGTTGCTTAAGGAGCTTAGTGACTTGAATATCTCTCTTGGCACGCTCATATGCAGCGTCCCGCCGATTTACGAAGCGCTCAAGTTTCACGCTGTACTGGGGCGATTCTTCGAACCGTTTCAAAAGCTCTCCCTCCGGGCTATTACCGAAGTTTGAGCAGCTGAGGATGCTAATAGAGGAGATAGCAAGCAGGACTGTCCGGTAACGATAACGCATGGCCTTCTTACGCTCTCGGTCAAGACTTGGACGTTTTCGGCCAAATGCCCTGTCTGAGTTTTGGTGCACCATTGCTAGAGTGCGCTACCGCGTTGAACTCTTAGCTCTCATCTATGCTATTCAAGCCGGGTCAGGCTAGGGAGCGAAAGTGGTTGCCAGAAACTCTGTAAAAGAGGTCCAGGATTGCTCATCGGCCTGTTTTTGGTAGCGAGAGCTCCCAAAAACAGTAAAACCATGAGGGGCAGCGCTATACGTTGTCATCTCGTGGCCAACTTCTTCCGTTTCAAGCTGGACCGCAAGCTCGGCGAACTGCTGCATGGTGATCGCGCTGTCCGCTGTGCCGTGGTAGACAAGCACTTTTCCTTTTGTGCTCGCATAGTTCTGTCCATCAGGTGTGCTGAGTCCTCCGTGGAAGCTGGCAAAACCTTTTAGCGCTTCTCCAGAACGTGCAAATTCAAGCACGGCCGCGCCGCCGAAACAGTAGCCCATCGCAACGGCCTGGTCGGGGCTTGCACTCATAGTTTGCGCCGTTGCTAAGGCAACTTGCATTAGACTGCGCATCTTCTCCCGGTCCTTGTATAGCTCTCCAGTGTGTTGACGCTTGTCTGTAACGGTGGTGGGGCGAACACCCGCACCGAAAAGATCGACAGCGAAGGCGTCATAGCCAAGACTGGCAAGCATATCGGCGCGTTGTTCTTCGTAGGAAGTAAGCCCGTCCCAATCGTGCATGATCAGAACTAAACCTTTGGCGTCGTCCGCTTTCGAGAAATAACCTTCAAAGTCTTCTCCAGCAACCTGATAAGCAACAGATTCGCCTGCTAACGTCGCGGGAATAAAGAAAAGTAAACCTACTAGTAAGCTGCGCACAACAGCGTTTGAGATCTGTGTTGTGGGTTTGTTGGAACACATAAAGAACACTCCCTACGGTTAATTTCACCAGCACGTCGAATACCGCGAGCATACACTGGCTGCGCTTCCCTTATCGAATTTTGATACCCCGCAGCCGTATGAGTGGCAGCCAAAGAGCTTAGCTCCTCGCGCAAGTTCTGGTATTCCTTAGCGAGCCCATCGATATAGGACGCGCGCGCTTCGGCGCTGGGAAGTTCGGCAAGTCCCAATAAAATGTCGGCGAACTCGTCCGAGTATGCAGCGATCCGGATTTTAGTACTCATCAGCGCCCGATTGGCCAGTTTGCGGTTCAGCAACTGTAATTTCAGCGTCGTAGAAAGAGCATAGCCTATCCGGCTGATCGTGCCGCCACAGGACTTAGGTAACACCCGCCGGCAACCCGCGGTGCGATGATCGCTGAATAAACTGACAAAACCGGTGACTTGCCACCCTCAATTGGTGTGCTGTTGCCTGTCTTTTTGATAACTTGGCTCATGTTTCAGATTACGACCTGGAGATAAGGAATGGAGAGATTGAAGAGCGCACAGGCTCCTCAAACACGAGCTTCTTCGAAGTGGCTGACGATTTTCGTTCTGCTTGCGTCGCTGGATGCTTTCTCTCAGGAAGAATCGCCAGCTGTCCCCGAGATGCTGCGAGCGCTGTTTGACAACATCACTGACTCGTCTCGCGTTTTTTTACTTTCCGAAGAAGCCTCCGACATGGCAGGCAGTCAGGACAAGCTGTTTTTATTGCTCAAAGGGAAGACCGCTGAGGAAGCCAATGCGATTGCGGATGCAATGCAAAAGGTCATCGCTGATTCGCTGTTTAATCCGGAAACGGATATGGCCTCCATCCCGCTGAACACGAATTCCGAGTATTTCAATAGCTGGAAGCTCAAGCGTCCCCAAGAGCTCAATCGAAAACGCGAACCGGGTCCAATACATCTTAGCTACTACATGGACAACGATCGCTCTGGGATTAGAACGTTCGCTAACGCGCCCCTGGCGATTTATCCAGAAGATCTTATCGCCGGAGAGGTTGATGTTGCGATCGTCGGAGCCCCGTTAGATATGGGGTCTTACTATCGAGGTCAACGCTTTGGGCCGCAAGCGATGCGCTCTACCTACTATAGCGGTGGCAACGATATGAACACGATGATCAACCCAAGCAAGGTGCTCAACATCGTGGACTACGGCGATATCGCAATCGATAACATGAGTACGGAAATCAGCGTGCATCACGTTCGCGAAAGAGTGGCCGAAATCGCACGAACCGGCGCACTACCGTTTATCGTGGGTGGTGATCACTCGCTTGAGTATCCAGATCTAGCGGGTCTGGCTGATGTCCACGGTAAGGGCAGTTTTGGCGTTGTGCACTTTGACTCGCATTTTGACGCGGGCAAAGACTATCCGCATTACATCACCCATGGGCAACCGGTCTATCGAGCGATCAAAGAAGGCCACGTAAAACCAGAGAACTTTATCCAAGTTGGTTTGCGCGGTTCTTGGCCAGGGAAGTGGGGATTCGACTGGATGCGTAACAACGGAATGCGTTATCACACCATGGCCGAGGTCGAGAAACGCGGTTGGGAAGCGGTGATGAAACAGGCAATAAAAGAAGCCCGAGAGGGAACGGAAAAGCTCTACATCTCCTTCGACGTGGACGTGCTTGATCCTGCCTTCGTACCGGGCACAGGTACGCCCGTACCCGGTGGCCTTACCATGCGCGAAGCAATCCCGATCGTACGTGCGCTATGCACAGAGAGCGAGATGGTCGGTTTCGAAGTGGTGGAATTGGATCCGCTTCTAGACTCGACCTACCGTTCCGCATTGAACGCTAATTTCATTATGCACGCGTGCCTAACAGGGGTCGCTATGCGTCATGAAGGCATTACTGATGGGGGCTATCTATCCGATTTGTCCACTGACGATAAACAGCCCGGAGCCGGAAGAGCCGGCCTAAAGAGTGGGGAAGCGGAAGAAATTGATCCGGAATATGGGCGTTTCAATCCCCATCATTAGAGTTAGCCGTTCGCTGTGAGCCTCCCGATGCGTGGTTTTATTCGCGACCCGCTATTTCTCTTTTTATGGGGCGGTATACTGCTCTTCGCTACCTACTCTTTAGTGGGCGGGAATACGCATCCAGTGAACTTAACTTCTGAGATGCTTGCGGTCCTCGATCAAGACTACGAAAGGCTTACCGGATCTCCACCTTCACTGAAGATGCGTGATCAACTTATCCGAGATCACTATCAGCAGGAAGTGCTCTTTCGAGAAGCTTTGCGCAGCAACATCGTCGAGAAGGATCCAGAAATTAGAGAAGTCTTGATAGAAAAGATGCAGGAATCGGTAGCCGAAGATCTCAGTGAACCGGCTGCAGCAGAGCTGGCCTTGTTCTACGCTTCCAACATTGACCGTTACTACCAGGAATCGAGCCTTAGTTTTCAGCAACACGTCGTCGTTGAAAAACCCAGCAATCCAGCGCAGTTAGTGATCGCCTTGCAGGAAGGGCGTGCCCCGGCCTCGCAGCCATCTCGTTACGGCCTTGAGTTTTCGGCTTATGGCAACAGTATGGTAAGAGGTCTATTTGGTGAAGCTGTTTTGGCGAGCTTGCTCGATGCGCAATTGAATGCTTGGTTTGGTCCTATGCCCTCGGTAGATGGATGGCACTTCTTTTTGGTCCGCGATCGCCATGCAAGAGAACTTTTGGATTACTCATTGGTAGAAGAACAGGTTCGGGCGGACTATCGAGTGGAGCAGCTTCGGCAACGAGTCAACGGGTTTGTAAAGGACTATCAAGGCCGTTATCCGCTTAAGCTAGAAGCCGATTAAAGAGTGCACAGGCTACTACAGCGAGGTATAAAACGAATTCGCAGTCGCCCTCGATCGTTGGTCTGTTCTGCCCTTGGTGCATTCCGCGTGGCTATGCTTGCTAAACTGGGCTTCGCATCACTAAGGTATCGGCAGTAGCTTCCAGAACTTTCGGTTGATGGTGTCAAGGTCGGGAGGCCTTCGGCGAAAAGCTAGTCGATTTACCGCTAATTGGTCGTTCTTCTGTAATGGATAAGACACGGCTGTTACCAACCCACGCACAGTAAAAGGTTATTTGATGATCAATTTGCGCGCTCGTGCACTTGCCGCTGTAGTCCATTGCTCCAAGCTGACGAGTCAGCGGTTTGTTCACTTACTCATCGGTTTGGCATTGCTACCGAACGCGCTAGCCGCGCAGTCGCAGCAAGCCGTAGAGCCTATCAAGGTCGGCGTATTGCACTCTTTATCTGGGACGATGGCGATTAGTGAAACCACGCTTAAAGATACCGTGTTGATGCTGGTGGAGGAGCAAAATAAAAAAGGCGGTTTACTTGGAAGGCCGCTTGAAGCGGTAGTGGTAGATCCCGCTTCTGATTGGCCGCTGTTCGCAGAAAAAGCGAGAGAATTACTGGTTCGAGATAAGGTCGATGTAGTCTTTGGGTGCTGGACATCGGTATCGCGAAAGTCTGTTTTACCTGTTTTCGAAGAGCTCAACGGTCTGCTGTTCTATCCAGTGCAATACGAAGGGGAGGAGTCCTCAAAGAATGTGTTTTACACCGGAGCTGCGCCAAATCAGCAAGCCATCCCCGCAGTGGACTATTTGCGCGATTTAGGTATTGAGCGCTGGGTGCTTGCGGGAACCGATTACGTCTACCCCCGAACGACCAACAAAATACTGCAGGCTTATCTCGCTGCAAATGGGGTAGCTGAGGAAGATATTCTGATCAACTACACTCCCTTTGGCCATTCTGACTGGCAGAGTATCGTTGCAGAAATCAAACGGTTTGGAAGCGCGGGAAAGAAAACCGCCGTGGTATCCACGGTAAACGGCGATGCCAACGTACCTTTCTATAAAGAGCTTGCCAATCAGGGAGTCGACGCCACCGAGATCCCAGTAATTGCGTTCTCCGTCGGCGAGGAAGAACTCTCCGGGATCGATACAGGCCCTCTCGTTGGCCACCTTGCTGCGTGGAACTACTTTATGAGCGTGGAAGACGATGCAAACTACGATTTTATCGATCAGTGGTTAGCTTACGTCGACGACGATAATCGGGTTACGAATGATCCGATGGAAGCACACTATATTGGTTTTAATATGTGGTTAGAGGCGGTCAAGCAGGCCGGGTCGACGGACGCTGACCGAGTGCGCGAAGCCATTGTCGGTGTCAGTGTCGCCAATCTGTCCGGTGGGCAAGCCACCATGCTCCCCAACCACCACATCAGTAAGCCTGTGCTCATCGGTGAGATTCTCGATGACGGACAGTTTCAGGTTGTTTGGGAAACGCCCGAGTTGGTAAATGGCGACGCTTGGTCCGATTACTTACCAGGGTCTAAAGACTTGATCGCTGATTGGACTGCGCCGAAGAATTGCGGCAATTACTCCGTCGCAGAGAGCCGCTGCTTAAGCAACTGATCCCACCACGCTGTCTCGAAACGCCTGCTTCATCACTCGTTGGCATCAACAGACGATGGCCCTGTATCGCGTTGGCAGGATCATTTCTCTACTTTGCTGCCTATTGATCGCATCTTCTTTGGCGGCGCAGACTGTCCGCTCAGCCCCTTCCTTGGACGCAGAGGTTTCGGTATCTGGTCAGCTCGAAGCGGGCGAGGTCTCTCCCACGGAGACTTTGGAATCACTACTAGAGAGATTAGTCGCTGCTCCGAGTAAAGAGCGTGGTCTGGTGTTTGAGTCAATTGCCCAGTTGGACGATTCCAGAGTCACTAGGTTCTTTGAATTGCTGTTCGAAGGTTCTCTGTACATAAATCGTAAAAGCCAGAGCGTGGTTAAGGGAAAAAGAGTTGGCTCTTCCATCGAGGCAAGCGACCTTTTCTCTGATGAGGCGCTAGAGAATTTACGACGAAGAGATGTTCGGCGCTTATCAGTAAACAATCAGCTGCGGCTTCGTCTGTTAGAGCTTCGGGCTATTAAAGTCGTATCTCTAGCAGGTCCTACAGATAAATCGGATACGCTGCGGCAGGCGGTAGAGACGCTTCTGGCATCACCTTCCGCCGTCTCAATCGAAGCGCTACGGGCTCGATCTTCGGTTGAGCAAAATTCTGAGATTCGGGAGCGGCTGGCGTTGGCGGTGGCGCTTAGTGATCTGGAATCCAGCGATGCAGCACTTGTTGAAGATGCGCTGGCAGTTTTAGCAAGAAATGCTTCTCCGCGAGTGAGGATCGCGCTAGAAGACGTCAGTCAGCGCGCTGACCTCAGCGATGAGCTGCGATCAAAATCGGCAAGTTTGCTGCGCAAAGCAGAAAGCCGTCAGCGATGGATGGAGCGCATTCAAGCCGCATTTTTCGGTCTAAGCCTCGGTTCCGTACTCTTACTTTCTGCGATCGGTTTAGCGATCACCTTCGGCGTGATGGGGGTGATCAATATGGCGCACGGTGAGCTCATAATGCTCGGAGCCTATACCTGTTGGGTTCTACAGCAATGGTTACCGGCCTATCCGGGTGTGGCCTTGCTGATCGCTATTCCCGCAGCATTTCTTGTATCGGGCGCTATGGGGCTACTCATAGAAAGGAGCGTTATCAGCCATCTCTACGGACGACCCCTGGAAACTCTGCTCGCCACCTTCGGCATTAGCCTGATACTCCAGCAGACAGTGCGGTCCGTTTTCTCACCGCTGAATAGATCGGTTGTAACGCCCGATTGGCTCCTGGGCGCCTGGGAGCTAAGCCCCGGCTTATCACTTACCTACAACCGGCTCGCCATTCTTGCTTTTTCTTTGCTGGTCTTTACTTTGTTGCTGCTCCTGTTCAAGCGAACCCGTTTAGGTTTGGAGGTTAGAGCGGTTTCTCAGAATCGTGAAATGGCACGGGCGCTGGGCATTCGTAGCGCTCGTGTCGATGCGATGACCTTTGCGCTCGGATCCGGGGTCGCGGGAATCGCTGGTGTTGCGCTGTCTCAGCTAACCAATGTCGGGCCGAACCTGGGGCAGGGTTACATCATAGATAGCTTCCTGGTTGTCGTGTTCGGCGGTGTGGGTAACCTTTGGGGTACTTTCAATGCGGCCTTTGCCCTCGGTGTGGCGAACAAGCTGTTGGAGCCGAGTACGGGAGCAGTGCTGGCGAAGATTACGATTCTCGTTGCATTGATACTGTTTTTGCAGCGAAAACCGGAGGGCCTGTTCCCACAAAAGGGGAGGCGCTGATGGTCACTTCTGCGGTAAGTGAAGATGCACGCCTTCACAACGCGACTCTGCTGGCGCTTGTCGCCGCCTTACTCTGGGTTCCAGTCGGCTGCCTGCTGGTACCAGAAAGCTCTCCGCTGCACCTGTCGAGCTTTACCGTCTCTCTGCTTGGCAAGTATCTCTGTCTGGCCCTGCTCGCCCTCGCCCTGGACTTGTTATGGGGATACCTGGGCCTGCTGAGTCTTGGCCACGGTGCCTTCTTTGCACTCGGTGGCTATGCAATGGGTATGCACCTCATGCGGGAGATTGGTCCGCGCGGGGTTTATGGTGACCCGGTATTACCCGACTTTATGGTGTTTCTTGACTGGGAGGCACTCCCCTGGTTTTGGTGGGGTTTCGACAGCTTCCTGTTTGCCAGCGTGATGGCCGTGGTCGTACCTATGTTGCTCGCTTTCGTGTTCGGATGGCTAGCATTTCGCTCTCGGGTCAGTGGTGTCTACTTCTCGATAATGACCCAAGCGCTCACCTTTGCACTTATGCTGGCTTTCTTTCGGAATGAGATGGGTTTTGGCGGTAACAATGGTCTTACCGACTTCAAAGATGTTCTGGGGTTCAGTCTCAGCTCAGATGCTACCAGGGTGGGCTTATTTGCCCTAACTGTTGCCGTCCTCATTTGCGCCTACTGTGCCTGTCGATCTATCACCGCCTCACGCTTAGGAAACGTTTTGAAAGCGATTCGCGATGAGGAGGAGAGGGTGCGCTTCTTGGGCTATCCGGTTGAGCAGTACAAAGTAGCGATCTTAGTGCTGTCCGCTTTTCTTGCAGGCATCGCTGGCGCGCTGTACGTGCCGCAGGTGGGTATTGTGAACCCAGGGGAGTTCCACCCATTGAATTCGATTGAAATCGCCATATGGGTGGCCGTAGGCGGGCGCGGGACGCTCTACGGTGCAATCTGGGGCGCTGTGTTCATAGCTTTTGTTAAGAGTACGTTGACAGCAGCGTTTCCCGAGGTGTGGCTCTTTGTACTTGGCGCGATGTTTTTACTGGTTACGCTTTTAGCCCCGCACGGTATCGCCGGGTTAGCACAACGGATTCTGGGACGAGAAGCGGCACGCTAATGGAAATGCATCCCGCACCTAGCAATATCGACACGCGCCATGGAGTCATTCTCTATCTGGAAGAGATCAGCGTTAGCTTTGCAGGATTTAAGGCGCTCAACAGTCTGTCCCTGGCGATAGACAAAGGAGAGCTACGTTGTCTCATCGGTCCCAACGGCGCTGGGAAAACCACCTTGATGGATGTAGTTACCGGGAAAACGAGGCCCGATAGCGGCAAGGCATATTTAGGTCAAAGCATAGACCTCCTGCGCATGAGTGAAGTAGAAATTGCGAATGTCGGCGTGGGGCGAAAATTTCAAAAGCCTACGGTTTTTGCCGAGCTATCGGTCAAAGATAATTTGTCTCTCGCCTTAGCAGGTAATCGAGATCCGTGGCGAGCGCTGCGTTATCGGGAGTCTCCCGCTAGCAGAGCGGAATTGGAACAGCTGGCCGTGCAGATTGCGCTTGAAGCGAGGCTTGACGAAGTAGCCGGTGGTTTATCCCACGGACAGAAACAGTGGTTGGAGCTGGGGATGCTGCTTGCGCAAAACCCGACGCTGCTTTTGATCGACGAGCCGGTCGCAGGTATGACCGATGCAGAAGTCGAGAAGACGGGCGATCTTCTTCGCTCCTTGATTCCAGAACGTACGGTCGTGGTGGTCGAGCACGATATGAACTTCATTCGATCTATCTCAGAACGAGTGACCGTACTGCATGAAGGCAGTGTTTTAGCGGAGGGGCAGATTGGAGAGGTACAGAACGATCAAAGAGTGCGCGAGGTTTACCTGGGCGAATGCTAAGGGTCCGATCTCTTAATCAGTACTACGGGCAGAGCCATGTTCTGCGAGACGTAGATTTCGAGGTAAAGGAAGCTGAGATTCACTGTCTAATGGGACGAAATGGCGTAGGTAAAACCACTCTGGTTAAATCGCTACTGGCGCTTGTGCCCGCGCAAGCAGATGAACTCCGTTTAGGGGCCCGGGACCTACGCGAAGAACGGGTAGAAGCGCGTGTGGATCTAGGCATGGGTTACGTTCCGCAAGGGCGGATGATTTTTCCGGACCTCACCGTTGGCGAGAACTTAGAGTTAGCTCTTCGACCGCGAGCGCTTGCGACGGTGCCAACCCCGGGCCCGGATCTATCTCTCGTCTATGAGTTCTTTCCCGTTTTGAACGAGATGCGTGAACGTCGCGGTGGTGACTTATCTGGCGGCCAACAACAACAGCTAGCAATCGGGCGAGCACTGCTCACCCAGCCGCGCTTGTTAATTCTGGACGAACCCTGCGAAGGCATCCAACCCAATATCGTCAGTTTGATCGGTTCCGTACTCGAGCGATTACGCGACGATATGCAGATGAGCATTCTTTTGATCGAGCAAAAACTGCCGTTTGCCCGTCGCTATGCGGACCGATTTTCTCTTATGGACCGAGGTCAAATAGTCGTTGGAGGTCCGATAGCAGAACTGAACGACCAGCTTGTCGATGAATATCTCACCGTATGATCCGCTGTCGATTAGACGACCGCTGATCTTTGCATACACCAGCGTCAGCTAAATTTTCCCCGGTCGCTCTAAGGCTGAAGCTGCGTTAATATCCCCATAAAAACTAAGGCTGAATATGACTGGGGGAAACGGTCGCATCTCTGCACATTGGCGGAGATTTTCGCTCGCATCGATGTTTTTGTTCATCGGCGCGTGTGGCGGTGGCAGTGTTGAAGGTACAGACTCATCCGTATTGCCGCCCCCGGTTTCGACTCCACCTGTCCCTCCATCGGGTCCCGCGCCTAGCCCTCCCGCAGACCCGGCTCCGGCGCCCGAGCCTCCTGCGGTAGATCCACCGCTCGACAACCCAGCACCGGCAACTCAATCCGCTTTCGCTTGCGGGTCCGGTGGAGCCTCTTTGACCGCAAACGAGCAGCACGAAAGTTACGTTTTGTTTGAGTCCGGTGCGGTAAGGCCCCTAGCAATATCACCTTCTGGCAACCGATTACTGTTCACAAATACTCCGTCAAACTGCCTCGAAAGCTATCGTCTGACGGAAGAAGGCTTGGAGTTTGAATCATCGATCATGGTCGGTCTTGAACCGGTTGCGGTGGCCTTCAACGGTGAGGACGAAGCCTGGGTTATCAATCAGCTGAGCGACTCAATCAGCATAGTCGCTCTTGGTGAGCGCCCACGGGTCCTGCAAACCTTGCTCGTAGGTGACGAACCCAGAGATATCGTATTCGCCGGAGAGAATTCGAATCGAGCGTTTGTGAGCGCAAGCTATCGTGGGCAAAATCATCCGCGCTTTGAGGCCGATGATTTGCTAGAACCGGGACTTGGTCGCGCAGATGTCTGGGTGTTTGACGCACAGGCACCGGGGACTGGCTTAAATGGCGACCCGACTACGATAGTTAACTTGTTTGCTGACTCTCCCCGTGCGCTCGCGGTGTCTTCTGATGGGCGCAGTGTCTACGCCGCCGCCTTTACCTCAGGAAATCAAACCACGGTTCTCTCCGCCGACGTTGTTACAAATGCAAAGCCAGTCCCGAACGTCAACCACGGCGGCGTCCCGGCGCCTGCGACGGGATTGATTGTGCGCAAAGAAGATAATGCTTGGTTGGATGAGACCGGTACCGATTGGAGTGCCTCAGTGCGCCTGGATCTTTCCGACCAAGATCTGTTTGTCATTGACGCGGTTTCTTCGCCACCGCGGTTGCTCCGCAGCTACTCCGGGCTCGGATCGACGCTATTCAATATGGCGGTCAATCCGGACAACGAGATGGTTTACCTCAGCAATTTGGAGGCTCTGAACGATGTTCGCTTCGAGGGCCCGGGGGAAGGCTCCACAACAGTCCGTGGGCATATCGCAGAGAATCGTATTTCTGCACTGAATGTAGCCGACCCTTCGGCAGAAGCGCTTGCGACACATCTTAACGAGCACGTTGACTTTTCCCTTCCAGAGGGCAGCGTGTACTCGTTAGGCATTGTTGATCGAAGTCTCAGTCAGCCAACCGCGATGGTCGTCAGCCCCGATGGGGAAACGCTGTATGTCGCCGCCTTTGGCTCAGGAAAGGTTGCCGCTATTCCCACCGATGAGCTCGATCGTGGCACCTACGTAGCCGATTCCAGCCGACACCTAAACATACCCGGGGGTGGGCCCCTAGGCTTAGTTCTCACCCCGGCAGGAGATCGGGCCATTGTTTACGGGCGCTTCGCTCACGAGTTGAGTCTTTGGGACACGCGTACCGGTGCACTACTTCAACAGTTACCACTGTTTACTCCGGAGCCGGCCGAGATTGTGTCTGGCCGGCGCTTTTTATACGACGCGCGGGAAAGCTCGGCAAACGGTACCAGCGCCTGCTCAAGCTGCCATATTTTTGCCGATATGGATCAACTGGCATGGGACCTGGGCAATCCCGACGGTGATCTTCAGCGTAATCCGAATTCCTATGTGCGCCGCTCTCCAATCACAACCCTCGAGTTCCACCCGATGAAAGGTCCTATGACTACGCAAACCTTAAGAGGGATCTCGGACTCCGGGCCACAGCATTGGCGGGGGGACCGAACGGGGCAAAATCGCACAGTGGTCAACGGCGAACTGGAATCCCTGGAGGCGGCAGCCTTTAAGGAGTTCAATCCAGCCTTCGTAGGTTTGGTTGGACGCGCAAGCCCGCTCGGTAGCAGCGCCATGCAGGCCTTCACGGATTTCGCAATGGCCTTAACGCCTCCGCCCAATCCTATCCGGCAGCTGGATAATTCGCTAACTGCCGCTCAAGCACGAGGGCGCGATATCTATTTTGACGTGGACGACATTACGGGGATCGGAAGCTGTAACCACTGCCACACACTTGATCCGCTGGAGAAGCAATTTGGCACTTCCGGGCTGATGACCTTTGAAGGACAGGGCATTGCGGAGAACTTCAAGATTCCCCACTTCCGCAACGCCTACGCCAAGGTCGGAATGTTCGGCACGAGTGGTCGCCTTAACCAGGCAGGCTTCGCTGGTGATCAGATCAAGGGGTTTGGATACCTGCACGATGGGTCCATAGCAAGTCTGTTAGATTTCTTCGCTTCTCCCACCTTTGTTTTTCCTGAACCGAGGGCTGCGAACGTAGCGGATGTGGTTCGCTTTGTAATGGCGGCAGATAGCAATATGGCACCAGTCGTTGGCCAACAGATTACGCTGCAAGCGAGCACCACGGCCGCAGCTCTAGATCGTTTGAGCTTGTTGGAAGGTCGCTCCCGTGTGTTAACGCCCAGAGCGGAGTGCGACCTTATAGTGCGAGGTTGGTTTGGGGACTTCCGATTTTCTGCACTCTACGAAGGGGCGGGTGGTTACCTCGATACGGAAGGACGCCGCCTCTCCAGCAACTATGTCCGCGAGCAGGCGCAAGTGGCAGGAAATTCAGCTACCTTCACCTGTGTCCCACCAAATAACGGGGCCCGTTTAGCCTTGAATTAAAAGCCGAGATTTTAGAAGTTTTTGATCTTAGCCGAGCGGCATTAGGGCTTTCCTAAGCGACGTTCTAAAGGTTAGCTTGTGCGCTGGCTGTCGGTTACTTTCCATGTCTTATTTACATCTCCTCAGTGTGCTTTTGCCGGCGAGCTGTGCGCTCGCGATGATGTTTGTTGTTGCTTTCGCGCTAACCGGTCCTAAGCTGCCGGGTCGTCGCGAATTCGGCGTCTTTGCGGCTGTAACCGGTTTCTGGTGTGTTACGGCCGCTGCCGAATATTTGACGGTAGATTTTGAGACCCGTCGGGTGTTTGGTCTCAGCGTTTATCTCGGCGCTGCTGCCACCCCTGTTGCTTGGCTCGTGTTCGCGCTTCGCTACTTAGGCGCCACACGTTTTTTAAGCTCCAGGTCAATTGCGGGTCTTTGTGTCGTTCCTGTCTTGACTATCATTCTCGCTTACACAACCGACCGCCACGGGCTTATCTGGACCGACGTAAAAATGATTCACGAGCCGCTCCCGGACCTCGTGGTCAGTCATGGCTGGTGGTTCACCTGGATTCATACTCCCTATAGCTACGGCCTATACCTGTTGGGTTTATTTGTACTACTGCGCCACTTTTTCGATGACCTAGCTGCGTATCGACGGCAAACTTTCGGCGTAATCTTAAGTTCTCTACTCGTGTTCCTGGTCAACGTTCTGTACATCGGCGGCTTGTTTAGTGTTCAGGGCATGGATCCAACCCCGATGTTGGCTTCTGTCTTTATCATTGGCGTGGCAATTTCTCTGTTTCGAGGCTTTTTGGGAATGGCGCCGCTGTCTTATCGGGAAATATTTATGGTCTCCGCGGAAGGCGCGATCATGATCGATAGTGGATACCGGGTGGTAGACATCAATCCCGCAGCACTTTCCCTTTCTAGCGATCCGGACCCGATAGGCCGCCGTTTGCAGGACTCATTCCCCTGGTTGACAGACGAAAAGGGAGAGACGGCGATTTCCAGCAGTGCACAACATGGAGGGCTACTCTACGCCGTGCGTGAGGTGGTACTACGAGGTTCCGGTGGTCAGCCCATAGGGTGCGCGGTACTGCTGCGAGATATCACGGCGGAGCACCGGGAACGCGCAGCACTGCAAGTGATGGCCCGCGTAGACAGCCTAACTCGCGTCTTGAATCGTGGGGCGTTCTCCGACTATGTGGCAGAGCGACTGAATGATCGTTTGGAATCTGCACCGATGGCATTGCTATTCCTGGATTTAGACGGATTCAAAGCCGTTAACGATCAATACGGTCATCGGGTAGGTGACCAGGTTCTCATTGAAACCGCTCGGCGAATCGAGAATTTACTCAGGCCCGGAGACTACGTTGGCCGTCTAGGCGGAGATGAGTTTGTGATTGCCCTCGACAGAGCGGGTCGGGGCGTTGCTGAGGCGCTGGTGGACAGGCTCAGGAGGAGTTTCGAACAAGCTTTTCAGGAGTTGGGGCACGGCGTAGAGAATCCCGTTGTGGTCAGTGCAAGCGTGGGAGCTGCGGTATGGCCCGAAGAGGGACGTAATTTAGATGAGCTACTCGAAGTTGCCGACCAAAGAATGTATCGGAGCAAGCGCAAGCGTGCGCTCACGAGCACCTACGAGGCGAAAGTACCTCCGTCGAGTAGAACCCACTAGAACAACGCGGCGACTTAGCGCAGCTGGTGCTTTGCTTATCCTCGGCGTGTTTTATTGCGATCAGAAAGTCTTGCTACGCAACTGCTGGTCGCACTGACACTTACACTCCTCTCATACCCAAGCTGCGCTAAGGCAGGCGTTGATTCCCGGTAGCGGATTCGTATAGTTGGCCGCTTCCGATCAAGGGTTTTGAGTTTCATCTATGACGAAAACACGAGATATCGACAAGCTGCAGCGTCATTTGCCGAAGTTTATGGAGCTACTCGGCGGGGAGCTTGTTGCTCTTGACCACGATTCAATGTCGTCCGAGTTCAGCTTCGCGATCTCAACGGATTACTGCCACTCCGGAGACGTGGTTCAGGGAGGGTTTATCACAGCGATGCTGGATGCTGCGATGAGCCATGCTGTATTCGCATGTGATGATTCGGTGATCAACATTTCGTCCTTGGAAATCAGCACGCGCTATCTTGCGGTCGCTAGAGCCGGTTCCTTTCGAGTGACAGGACGCGTCGTCCGCCTTGCCTACAAGACCGCATTTCTTGACAGCGAGTTGCGCAGCACCGATGGCACGCTTCTCGCGACCGCGCAAAGCGTGGCCAAAGTGGTTCGAAGAAAAGAGAAATCGGAACCGTAGCAGAGTGGCGCAGAGTTAAGCTTACGGAAAAATCTATGTGTGGACGATTCAACGTTAGCAGCACGCCGGGTCTGCAAGCATTGATGGACAGTCTAGGGCTGTCCATAGATCTGCCGCCGCCCCGTTTCAACATCGCCCCGACGGAATCTGTGGGATTGCTTGCCCGCTTTTCCGATGTGGTCGAAGTCCGATCCGCCCGCTGGTGGCTCACTCCGGCCTGGTCAAAGGGGCCTGACACCAAGTACGCCATGTTTAACGCTCGCTGCGAGGGCCTTAAAAAAAGTCCAGCGTTCAGAAAGCCTTTTGCTTCCCAGCGCGGGATTGTACCGATGTCCTCCTTTATCGAGTGGAGGGCAGGCGAGGGTGGAAAACAACCCTGGCTCATTACTAATGAAGCGAGTGCACTCTCGGTCGCGGCACTTTGGGATTTTTGGCGTCCCCCTGGCTCGAACAATCAGGAGTCTTTGCTCTCATGCACTTTGGTAACGACTGCTGCGGCCAACCCCTTTGAGCCCTGGCATAAGCGCATGCCCGTGATGCTGACTCCGGACGAAGCCGCTAGCTGGTTAGCGCCTGGCACGATAGAAAGCGATTCGGCCCTGTTCGACCCTAGGCTAAAGGAAAATCTCTACCTCTATCCTGTAGATCGAGCGGTGGGGAACTCACGAATTAAGGACAGCAACGGAATGGATCCTGTCGGTGATACGGTGCTCTTAAAAGCGGAAGATGTTAGCTCCCCGGCTGAGAGGCAGGGGGAGAGACAGGTGGAGTGATAAGCGCCGAGTAGGTTAATACGCGAAACTTCTTCGCCAGGGATGTTTGGTGCGGAATACTCTGAACCATAAATATGCCAATCAGATCGTTGCTGGGATCGACCCAAAAGTTCGTGCCGGCGGCGCCTCCCCAGCCGTAGGCGCCGACGCCGCCCAGTTCGCCACTTTTCTTGGCAGGATCGGTAACAACACCAACGCCTAAGCCAAAAGCGTCCATAGACCACAGGCCATCGCTGTTGGCACCATCTAAGTTATCGGAGCGCATTAGCGCTACGGTGTGTGGAGAGAGGAGCCTCTTTCCCTCAAACTCACCCTGATTGGCTAACAGCTGGGCAAACTTAGCGTAATCGCTCAGGGTGGAGACTAGGCCAGCGCCGCCGCTTTCGAAGAGACTGCCGTCTAGGTAAGGGGCTGTTAACTCTGCTGCAGCGACTTCTAAGCCTTGCTCATTGGAGTATTCCCAGGTGCTGTTCCAGTCAAGGTTTGTACCAATAGGTGAGTACAATTGAGCAAGGTCTCTAGCTTCCCTTTCGTTAAGACGAAAGCTTGTGCTGCTCATTTTCAGCGGTGCAAAAATTCGCTCTTGTAGGACCTCGCTAAACGGTTTGCCGGCGACGACTTCAATTAAACGCCCTTGAACATCGACTGCGACCGAGTAGTGCCAGCGAGAGCCCGGTTCTAGGAGGAGGGGCAGTTTGCCTAGGCGCTCGGTAAATTCCTGTAATGTCGCCGCTTGGAGAAGCTGGCTTTGTCGATACTGCTGGTCCACTGGTGTATCGCTAAAAATACCGTAGCTGAAACCTGCGGTATGGCGAAGTAGATCGCGGATGCTGGGCTGCTTGGTGGGTTCCACGAGCGAAGCCGTTCCGTCCGGGGAAAGCTGCGCTAACTTAAGATCCGCAAGTTCGGGCAGATAATCGGCGATTGGGTCTTCCAGAAGAAAGAGGCCTTCTTCATAGAGCATCAGGAGTGCGACGCTGGTGATTGGTTTTGTCATTGAGTAGATACGAAACCGCGTATCATCTGTTAGCGGCGTGCGCAATTCCCGATCTGCATAACCCCAGGAACCGCGATAGATGGGTTCTCCATTCTTCAGAATAAGGCCTTGGCCCCCAGACATAACTCCCGCTTGCACCGCCTCATCCATCCGGCGATCGATGTTTGTGAGCCGCTCAGCCGAAAATCCTAAGGCCTCGGCTTGCAGGCTTATTTCTGCTCCGACTAGCGGCGCGCTACCGATAGAAATAAAGCTCACCAGCAACAGGCTTATCGCAACGCGCTCTTTAGTGAACGACCGAATACGGTCCTTACCTAGAAAATTTGATAGGGTTGATGTGTAAATCATTGAATTCAAAGCTTATGCCTCAACGGATGTCCCGAAGAACTAGAGTTCCAGTCTTAGCTTCGGATATAGCTAACTGTATTTTAGCCAGGAGTCTACACAGGTTATGCTAACTCGCGGCGGATTGCGCAGGGGATTGGCGTGATAACACGACGAGATCTGATGAGTTTGCTTGCAACAGGCTCAGCTGTTGCCTCACTCAACAGTGCCAGCACTCGTGCCCAAGGACTTGGCACGGACTACGACGTAATCATCGTCGGTGCGGGGGTGTCCGGTTTAGCGACGGCGGAACACTTGCTTTCCCTAGACAACGAGCTAAAAGTGCTGGTCTTAGAGGCACGAGATCGTATCGGTGGCAGGGTTTACTCTGTGTCCCGAGATGACATGTTCCGCAATGCCGACCTGGGCGCCCAGTACCTGTCGGTTGAGCAGGGCATGGATTGGGAGCCGATAAAGCGCTTGGGACTTCAAACCCAACAAATGTCGGATGGTCGCATGCAGTTCTATCCGGGAATGGCGGCGCTTGTCGATGCAGTTGCCGCAGCGTCCCAGGGTAAAATTCAGCTCAGCAGCCAGGTTTCTGAAATATTTTGGCGCGAGGGTTTAGCAGGCGTGTACTATCAAAACCGGGGTCTAAAAAGTGCGGTCACGACCCGGCGCTTAGTGCTTACTGTTCCAGCTGCCGTGCTGCAAAAAGAAGGTCTTAAAATCACGCCAGAGCTGGGGCCAGAAAAGCAGCAAGCGCTTGCTAGCATGCAATCAAGTCCGTGCTTGAGCTGCGCGATGCTCTTCTCGCCAGAACAAGCCAAGCTCGTCACCGCACAAGACACTTGGTCAAAAGATGATTACGGGTCGCACCTTCGTGCGGCTCGAAACGGCATTAATGGCGAGTTGTTGTTAGAAGCTCAATTTTCTGATCTACGAGCGGAATCTCTTGCTGGAGAGAGCTCAGAACTTGTGCTTCGGCTGGCGCTGCAGGATTTTGAGGAAGTGCTTGCGCAAATGCCGCTACTAGAAGATGCGCTATGGACACAGTACGTCGATTGGTCCGAAGAGGTATTCAGCGCTGGGGCAATAACTCAAGTCAGTTCCACTAGCGCCCACCTTTCCTTAGCGCGAAGCCTCGGCGATACACTTTTCTTCGCCGGCGATGCAACCAGCGATCGAGCGCTAGTAGGATCCATCGAGGGAGCCTATGCCAGCGGCAAACGTGCAGGACGAGAAATTGCTGTATCCCTCGATTTAGGCGCAGAAGAGGAAGGCGAGGAACCCATCCTCGAGTTGCTTTAATAAGTACATACTGCTCTTGCCTGCCGCTGGTACGGAGCATCGCCAACCGCTAGACTTCGCGCTCTTTTTAGAACCAATACCCAGATGAGCAAGCTCACCCATCTTGACGAAGACGGTCGTGCCTCCATGGTCGACGTCAGCCAAAAAGCTGTCAGTAAGCGACGGGCGGTAGCCAGTGCCGTGGTAAGCATGAATAGAGAGACTCTCCGATTGATAGAGTCCAACGGTATCAGTAAGGGCGATGTGCTGAACACGGCGCGCATTGCGGGAATTCAAGCGGCAAAGCGTTGTGACGAATTAATACCGCTTTGTCATTCGCTGCCACTGGATTCGGTTCAACTCAGTTTCGATAGCGATGCGAACCTGCCAGGGGTAAGAGTTATTGCAGAAGTGGTTGTCACCGCGAGGACCGGTGTGGAAATGGAGGCCCTGACAGCGGCTTCGGTCGCCGCATTGACGATCTATGATATGTGTAAGGCTGTCGATAAAAGCATCGTTATTGGTCCTACGCAGCTTGAAAAGAAAGAGGGTGGACGTTCTGGAACATGGACGAGAGCTGAGCCAACGGCTGAGGCCCGCCGATGAACATACTTCTCTTTGCCCAACTTCGAGACTATTACGGTGCCTCCAGCGTCACATTTCCAGATGATGAACTCCCTCTAACCGTCGACGAGCTGCGCAGTTCTCTAGCGGGCCTGGGAAGCGAAGAGTTTCGCCAAGCACTGCTCGAACCCAATGTATTTTGCGCGGTGAACCAAAAGGTCGTTGAGCCCAAGTACATCGTGCAAGCGGATGACGAAGTTGGATTCTTCCCACCGATGACCGGTGGTTAGCAGATGTTTGAGGTTGAGCTTAGTGCGACGGAACTAGATCTGAGTGCGCTAAATCAGAGATTTATGGGGACTGATGAGTCTATCGGCGCTGTTGTCTCCTTTACAGGTATTGTGCGCGGAAACGGTATTCAGGCCATTGAAGTTGAGCACTATCCAGGGATGACCGAGTCCGTGCTAAGCAAGAAAATTGAGAGTGCAGCTAAACGCTGGCCTCTTCGAAAGGCCTCTATTGTTCATCGTATTGGTTCCTTGCCGGTGAGCGAGCCAATTGTTTGGGTATCGGTAGCTTCAGCCCACCGTGCGGCCGCCTTCTTAGCCTGCGAGTTCTTAATGGATTTTCTGAAGGTTGATGCCCCCTTTTGGAAAAAAGAATTGGACGCAAATGGCGTCTGGAAATGGGTTGAGGTGCGATCGCAAGATCAAGATCGCGCCAACAGATGGATGGGGCGCTATGCCCCAACGCAAGCATGAGCAATAAAACAATCGAATCACGACAGCTCAGGGACGCATTAGGCCTCTTTGCCACTGGTGTGTGCCTAGTCGCTACGCACGATACAGAAGGGGAGCCGTGTGCCGTCACGGTGAACTCCTTTTCTTCTGTGTCTTTAGAGCCTCCACTGGTTCTATGGAGCGTGCAAAAAGATTCAGACCTATATTCGGTATATAGGAACGCTAGTAACTACTCGATCGCTGTTTTAAATGATCTACAGCAAGAGCATTCAATTCGCTATTCGCAAAAAGGATGCCATAAGCTACTTGCAGAACATTTCGCCCTTGGTGAGACCGGTGCACCGGTGATTACTGATGCGCTGGTTAATTTCGAATGCTGTTTGCTTGAAGCAATCGACGGCGGCGATCATACGATCCTAGTGGGCCGAGTACAGAACCTAATAAACGGACCGGTCGGTAAACCGCTTCTATTTTTTGGCGGCAACTATCGAGCCCTTCCGTGAAATACTGCAGTGAGTGCGCCGCGCCACTTGAGTTCAAGGTGCCGGCTGATGATGATCGAGAACGCTTTGTCTGCAACGAATGCGGTTTTATTCACTACCAAAACCCTAAAGTAATCGTGGGCTGTTTGCCCTGCTTCGGCGAACAGGTATTGCTGTGCAAGCGCGCGATTCAGCCTCGCTATGGCCTTTGGACGCTGCCAGCGGGCTTTATGGAGAATGGTGAGACCACGCGACAAGGAGCGGCTCGTGAAACCTGGGAAGAGGCACGCGCGCGTGTCAGTGACCTAGCACTGTACCGTGTGTTCGATGTTCCTTACATTAACCAGGTATACGTTTTCTATCGCTGCAATCTGAATGATGGCGCCTACGGCGTAGGGCCGGAAAGCTTAGAAACAAGTCTATTTTTGGAGTCGGAAATTCCCTGGGATGAAATAGCATTCCCCGTTGTTCGAAAGACTCTAGAATCGTATTTTCTAGATCGGCAAGCTGCTAGTTATCCAATCGAAGTAAGCGACGTGATTCATAAACAGCGATCAACGGGAGCCACACCGAGCACGCTTGGCTAGCGTTGCCGGTTCGTTCTAATACTAAAAGGATGTACTTCTTATGAGTTTCCCCAAACTCGGTAATCTCGCGCCCGCGTTTACTCTGCTAGACCAAAACGGTGAAAAAGTCGCCCTAAAAGACTTTCGGGATCGCAAGGCCGTTGTGCTCTATTTTTATCCAAAGGCAATGACACCCGGCTGCACGGTCCAGGCCTGCGGCCTGCGCGATAGCCGCAAGGCCTATGAAAAACGAGGTGTTGTTGTGCTTGGAGTAAGCCCCGATCCGGTCGCTAGACTGCACAAGTTCATCGATAAGGAAGGCTTAAATTTCACCTTGCTTTCTGACGAAGATCATTTGGTAGCAGAAAAATACGGTGCCTGGGGACTCAAGAAGTTCATGGGCAAGGAGTATATGGGAATCCTACGCACGAGTTTCATCATCGGTAGAGATGGGCGGCTAAAACACGTGATTGATAAGGTCAAGACGAAGACTCATCATGATGACGTGCTATCTCTTTTGGATGATTTGAGTATCTGATGGCCCCTAAGAAACTCACAGGAAAACTCCAAGTAGTCAGCTTTAATGCGAACGGAATTCGCTCCGCAGAGCGCAAAGGTTTCTTTGCTTGGATGCGCAAAGTAAAACCGGACGTGGTCTGTGTGCAGGAAACGAAAGCGCAGCTTGATCAGTTAACGGCCGAAGCGTTCCACCCCGCGGGCTATCACTGCACCTACAGTGATGCACAAAAAAAGGGGTACAGCGGCACGGCCGTTTACAGCCGCGTCAAACCGCAAAAAGTCCTTACCCGTCTCGGCTGGGATCCCTTAGATTCAGAAGGTCGCTACGTTCAGTACGACTTCAAGGGTCTATCAATCGTGTCTCTATACCTTCCGTCCGGGTCGAGCAGCGATGAGGCACTGGCGAAAAAACTTCGCTTCATGGATGATTTTTACCTTCATCTCGCCAGTCTTCGCCGCAAACGCCGCGAATTTATTATTTGCGCAGATTGGAACACCTGTCACAAACAGATTGACTTAAAGAACTGGCGTAGCAACCAAAAGAATTCGGGGTTTTTACCAGAGGAACGGGCCTGGCTCGATCGCGTGTATGACGAATTGGGTTACATAGATTCGTTCCGCTTGGTCGACCAAGAAGCGGAACGCTACACCTGGTGGTCGAACCGCGGACAAGCTTGGGCAAAGAATGTCGGGTGGCGCTTGGATTATCAGCTGATCACTCCCGGCTTAAAGGACAAGGCCTTAGCCGCCGACATTTATAAGGATGAGCGTTTTTCCGATCACGCCCCGCAGACCATGTTCTATGACCTGGAGCTCCTTTAAAAGTGCGTAGATGGCTCCGTGCCAAGTTCAGGATCGAGCGGCATAGATGAATTTACTGCCGCTATCCATTATCTGAGCCTTTTGCGCTGACTTTCCCGCCAAGAAGGTAGTTAGGAGTGCTCTATCGCGCTCGTTCCTTCACGGTCAAGTTTGCTCCTGGTAAAGAAAGCATATAATTTCAGCGCCGTTCGCTCCGTTAGCACGTTGAATTGTGACCCCCAGCTTAGCGGATGCACCTAGCGCGCATTAACGGTCAAATCTGCAGTGCGAGCGGGTAGCGAAGTGATTAATGTATTTAGTAGCGGCCTGGTTACTTAACCGCCCATAAATTAACAGTCGATTGAGGTTTTATTGTGTTTATAAGCAGCGCATATGCGCAAACCGCCCAAGCTCAAACGGGTCAGGGCGGCGCCGGCGATCCGTTTTTCCTAATTATGATGGTCGGTCTGTTTGCGATCATGTGGTTCACCATGATCCGCCCGCAACGTAAACGACAAAAAGAACATGCGGAAATGGTTTCCGCGCTTAGTAAGGGTGATGAGGTAGTAACTACTTCCGGCATCCTTGGGCGGATTAACCAACTTGACGATAACTATTTGGTCTTGAGCGTAGCAGATAAAGTCGAACTGAAGTTCCAACGCGTTCATGTACACGCAGTACTGCCTAAGGGCACGATCAAAGGAATCGGCTAGCTCTTTTACAGTAATTTTTCGGAGATGAGTTCCATGGCTGAACTGGTTGGAGCGATTAATGCGTTCGCCTGGGGCCCTGTCATGTTGGTTCTGTTGTTGGGAACCGGTGTTTTTCTCAGTTTCGGTCTCCGATTTCTCACGCTTCGGAAGCTACCCGCCGGCTTTTCTATGCTGTTCAAGGGCCGCTCTGGTAGTGGGGCAGGTGATATCTCTCCATTCAGTGCGCTCATGACTTCCCTATCGGCCACGATTGGGACGGGCAATATCGCGGGTGTGGCAACTGCGCTCACTCTAGGTGGGCCCGGCGCATTGTTCTGGATGTGGGTTACCGCGCTGTTCGGCATGGCCACCAAGTACGCAGAAGCGGTTTGTGCCGTTCATTTTCGCGAGCAAGACGCGGATGGCAACTATAGCGGTGGGCCCATGTACTATATCCGTAACGGCCTAGCCCGACACTGGCATTGGTTGGCTTGGGCGTTTGCGATATTCGGAAGCCTGTGTGGTTTTGGTATCGCGAATATGGTCCAGTCCAATTCGATTTCTCAAGTACTCGCAGACGCCTATAAAGTGCCTCCGCTGGCCACGGGGCTCACCCTTATGATTCTGGTTGGGGCTGTTGTCTTGGGCGGTATTCGCAGAATCGCTAGCGTCGCAAGCTACCTGGTGCCGTTTATGGCACTTAGTTATCTGCTTTTAGGCGTGGTGGTTCTAGCAATGCATCTTAGCGAGATTCCCGCCGCCATCTCGACCATTGTCCAGTCCGCATTTACCGGCTCCGCTGCTGCTGGCGGTTTCGCGGGCGCGACGATTTGGGCGGCCATCCGCTTTGGCGTAGCGCGCGGCATCTTTTCTAATGAGGCAGGCTTAGGAAGCGCTCCGATCGCTCACGCTGCAGCACAAACCGACGAACCGGTGGAGCAGGGTTTGGTCGCAATGCTCGGAACCTTCATCGATACGCTGGTCGTGTGCAGTATCACTGGACTTGTCATCGTGATTATGGATGTCATCCCCACCGGTGTAAGCGGTGCCAGCTTGACCTCTATGGCGTTCGGACAAGCGCTTACGGGAGGTGACTTCATCGTGACTCTCGGTCTCTGTCTGTTCGGATTTACCACGATGATTGGCTGGTCGTTCTACGGCGAACGATGTGTGGTTTTTCTTCTCGGTACCCGGGGTATCATTCCCTTTCGACTTGCTTGGGTCATAGCGATTCCTGTCGGCACTATTTTTCAGTTGGAGCTTGTCTGGCTAATTGCGGATACGTTGAACGCGTTTATGGCCGTTCCGAATCTCATTGCGCTACTGCTGCTTGGACCTCTGGTCTTTAAACTAAGTCGAGAATATTTCTCCCGCTAAGACAGCGATAATTCCAGCTTACGAAGGTACTCCTTAGCGGCTCTTTGTCGCGCAAAGCCATTCCCGAAGTCGATTTAGCTCTGTTCTAAGGATCGACTCTTACCAGTAGAGATTCACTACAGGTTCTTACGCAGTGAGTGTCGATCCATAGAACGACGCGCTATCCTTGGCAACATGGGTGCGGATCTTCAAAACAAACTCGTCATCGCCATCTCTTCACGAGCGCTATTTGACCTCAGCGAGAGTCATAAAGTGTTCCAGGAAGAAGGCTTAGCCGCTTACTCCAAGTACCAGATTGACCGCGAAGAGAAGCCTTTAGACGCGGGTGAAGCCTTCCCATTGGTGCAGAAAATGCTGCGCATCAACGAGAGCCTCGGCGGAGAGCAGGAGGTCGAGGTTGTACTGTTGTCTCGTAACAGCGCCGACACAGGACTTAGGGTATTCAACTCGATTCAGCACTACGGATTAAACATCAGTCGTGCTGCATTTTGTGGCGGTGAAAGCCCCTGGCGATACATCAATGCTTTTGGCTGTCAGCTGTTTCTGTCGAGCGAGGCAGAAGATGTACGCAATGCGCTGGATTGTGGCGTAGCCGCCGCCACTCTCGTGTCTAACCGCAGCGCAAACTCCGATGACGAGCAACTACGCTTCGCCTTCGATGGTGACGCCGTGCTGTTTTCCGATGAGGCGGAGAGAATCTACAAGGCAGAGGGCCTTGTAGCTTTTACTGAGAGCGAGCAGGCGGCTGCCCGAACACCGCTATCTGGTGGGCCGTTTAAGTCCTTTCTTTCTTCTCTGCACAGCTTGCAGCAAAGCTTCTCTGCTGAGGAGGCGCCGATACGCACAGCTCTGGTCACGGCGCGGTCCGCACCGGCACACGAACGGGTAATTCGCACACTACGCGCATGGAATATTCGGATAGATGAATCGATATTCTTAGGGGGTCTAAACAAGACCGAGTTTCTACGAGCGTATCAGGCCGATGTATTTTTCGATGATCAACCAGTTCATTGCGCGGCGGCTAGCCCACATATCGCCACCGGCCACGTACCCCACGGGGTTGCAAACGAAGCCTAAGCACTTGCTACAGGCGCATCAAACCTCTTATAGCTTTTGGTCTTGTCAAGATCGATCGGTAATGGCTATTCTTTATAAAGATCGCTCTTTGCCTTACGACTGACGGGTCCTGAAGCAAATCGGAGTGACACAGCCAAAAGGATTTTGTTTTAAGCCCGCGATACCTTTACATCCAGGATGGGGCGAGAAACAGAGTTTTAAGGAGTCTGTGAACGATGAAGTTACAACAGCTACGCTATATCTGGGAGGTTGCGCATCACGATTTAAACGTGTCTGCGACGGCTCAGAGTTTGTTTACTTCGCAGCCAGGAATTAGTAAGCAAATTCGGCTTTTAGAAGACGAATTGGGTGTCGAAATATTCTCCCGTAGCGGCAAGCACCTTACGCATATAACGCCAGCGGGGCAGGTGATTCTTGAAGCTGCCGGGGACGTACTGCGAAAAGTTGAGAGCATCAAACATGTCGCCCAGGAGTACTCGGATGAAAAGCGAGGCGCTCTTTCCGTTGCTACAACCCACACGCAGGCACGCTATGCCTTGCCCGGCGTAATCAGTCGATTCATTGCCAAGTACCCTGATGTCTCCCTGCACATGCATCAAGGTACGCCCATACAGATTTCCGAGATGGCCGCCGACGGTACGGTCGACTTCGCGATCGCAACGGAAGCCTTGGAGCTGTTCAGTGACCTCATCATGATGCCTTGCTATCGCTGGAACCGATGCGTCATCGTGCCCAAGGATCATCCATTAACTCAGCTGCCTTCGCTGACATTGAAGGACGTTGCAGAACATCCAATCGTGACCTACGTATTCGGCTTTACGGGCCGGTCAAAGCTCGATGAGGCCTTTGTCGCTGCCGGTTTAACACCTCGCGTTGTTTTCACAGCGGCCGACGCCGATGTCATTAAGACTTATGTTCGGCTCGGTCTTGGCATCGGTATTGTTGCTGACATGGCCCACGACTTGGACGTTGATGATGATTTGGTCGCTCTGGACGCAAAACATTTATTTTCAAGCAGCACAACAAGCATCGGCTGCCGCAAGGGTACGTTCCTGCGCGGCTATATGTACGAGTTTATCGCAGACTTTGCACCGCACTTAAGTAGGGATTTGGTCCAGGAAGCGTTCCAAAAGAAATCTCGAGCCGAAGTAGAGGAGCTGTTCTCTTCGATCGAACTTCCCGAATATTAGGAATCCGGCAGCGTTCTCTCCAGCTCTCTTAGAAACGCACCGACTTTATCTTCCTGCTCGCGGTACTCCATCTCCGGCTCTGAATCGTAAACAAGGCCGCCACCGGCCCAGCAGTGAAGGCGGCCACCCTTCGCATAGAGTGAGCGGATCATGATGTTGCTGTCTATCCGACCATCCGCTGACGCGTAAAAGGTCGTTCCGCACCACAACTCTCGCGAAGCGGGTTCTAACTGATCGATTATCTCCATGGAACGACGTTTCGGAGCGCCGGTAATGGAACCACCGGGAAGGCTGCCAAGAAGTGCATCTAACGGTCGAGCGCCGTCGCGAAGCGTGCCGGAAATTACGCTTACCAAGTGGTGAACAGTTTTATAGCTTTCAAGCTGGAATAGTTGGTCGACATTTACGCTCCCGGCCTCGCAGTAACGGCCGATATCGTTTCGCAGAAGATCTACGATCATCAGATTTTCCGCTCGTTCTTTTTCCGATTCGAGGAGTTCAGCGGCCGCTGCTCGATCTGCATGGAGGTCTGGAGATCTCGGTCTAGTACCCTTAATCGGTCGGGTTTCTATTCTCCGACGGGAAACCCCAATAAACCGCTCCGGTGACAGTGACATCAGTGGTTGGCCCGTTCCCTGAGGGAGTAGCGCACTGTAGGGTGCCCGAGCCACCTTACGGAGCCGCCGGTAGGCTTCGCGCAGCGACCCGGAATAGGGAGCAGAAAAGGGTTGGCCAAGATTGATCTGATAAAAGTCCCCGCTTTCCAGGTAGGCACGTACTTGCGCGAACTTTTCAGCATACGCTTGCAGCGACCAGGGGCATCGAAAGCGCTCCTGCAGTAAAAAGCTCTGAGACGGTGGCGGCAAATCTTGATGCAGGTTGCGCGCAACGTCATCGCCTATAGAGCGGACTCGCTCTGGATCGCCGACCAAATAACTCTTCTGAAGCAGCTGGTCTTGTACAACGGCCCAGGGATAGTAGCGTACACAAGCCAACGGTAAGCTGGCTCGTGGGTCAGCACTTAGTCCCATTAGCCTGCGCCCGAGCTCGTAACTGAAATAGCCAATAAGTCCACCGGCAAAGGGCAGGGCGGGGTGCGATGATTTACGACTTTGCACCATCGTCCGAGCTAGTCCTAGCCAGTGGCCTAGCTTCGTATTGAGCTCAGATGATGACAGCTTAGCGCTAAGGTCCAGATTGAACCGCTCGATAGGCTCCACAGCAATGATGTCGTAGCGACCTCGTTCCGCGTTGTTTCCGCTGTCGAGCAGAGCCGGTTCGCCCATACGCTCTAAACGAGCGTATACATCAACAGGATTCGAAAAAAAGGGAAGTTCCACTCGCTATACCGTTCGGCCAACTTCGGGAGAATTCTAGGTCGAGTGTAACCGTTGCGATGATGCTACAAGGGTATCTCGTAAGTTACTGTTTATATTGACTAACACAGACCCGGAATATATCGTTCATCGCCCTATCTAACCTCGCAAAGCGACGCTTTTAGTTTTAAGCCCGAGTGGGCTAATAGCTTTGCTGCTGACTAGAAGCTGATTGGCTGAAGTGGTTAGAAACAGCCACAAGAAGCGGAAGCGATAACGAGCAATAGTAGCGAGAGAAAGCTTACGGATCTTTCAGCCTCTTAAGCAGAGGTCGTCAAAACAGCATTCTTATAACAAAGCCTGCTAATAAGTAAAATCCGTAATAAATACAGATTCTGAGGCAAGGAAAGAATTAGAGAGATGAGCGACGTGAGCGGTGAACACCCCCATCCTAATAAGCGTAGCGAAGCTGATTCAGAATGCCTGCCAACGCTGAGCAATCCCTTCGAACAACGCCCTGAGCCGACATTCATGATTCCTGGGCAGTTAGCGTCTGCTCCCGGTCTCTACGAGGAGACCCTCAAAGCGGGTGTCGAGTTGCAGGCTCGACCGCGACAGGCCGCGGGCGTTCGCTCTATCCAACGGCAGCATCTCAAAAAGCGCATGACCGTGTGGGAGCGTATTAGCTGTCTCGCCGACGAGCCTCCGACGGTGCTCTATCAAAATTGGGGGCCTAATCTCGATGGAGCCTCGCTAGTAACCGCCCTGATTAAGGTCGGCGGTCGAGACGTCGCAATCTATGGCCACGATTTTACGGTCCGCGCCGGCTCAATGGACGCGACCAATGGAGACAAACTGGCACGGCTGTTTGCGTTGGCTGCGGAGCGCAAGATTCCGCTGGTAGGGTTGAACGACTCGGCCGGGGCGTATATTCCTGCTGGAGTCGGAGGCTTAGATGGCTACGCCGACGCCTTTACAGCATTGAGAAAAATCAGCGGCATTGTGCCCAGCATTATGTGCATGTTCGGCTTTAACGCCGGCGGTGGATCCTACCTTCCGAGGCAAGGTAGTTTTCTGATTCAACCGGAGGAGACATTTTTTGGTCTGACCGGTCCAGGAGTGGTGAAGTCGGTTCTCGGTGAGGACGTGACGCCCGACGAACTAGGAGGACCTGGCGTACACAGCCAAACGGGGGTAACTGACTTCGTAGTCCCTGATGAGGTTGCGGCGCTACGAAAGGTCCGTGAGCTGCTGAACTACCTACCGAGTCATAACGGCGAACTTGCGCCGATGCAGTCATCCACCGATTCGGAAGACCGTAAGACCTGGGATATCGATATTCTTCTAAAAAAAGCTTTCAACTCTCCGACGGGCTTTAACACTCCAATCGACATCACCGTTCTGATTCAGCAGCTTTGCGATCACGGCGATTTTCTCGAACTCCAGGCTGAGCGCGCTCGCAATACGATCACCGCGCTTGGTCGTCTCGGTGGCAACGTTGTGGGTTTCGTTGCTAACAACTCGGCCGTTGCATCCGGTCAGATCGATATTGACGCTGCCTACAAGAACGCGCGTTTCATTCGCTTTTGCAATCTCTACAACGTTCCAGTGATTTTCCTAGAGGACACTACAGGCTTCTTGCCAGGTCGAGAGCAGGAGTCGCGAGGCATCGTGCAGGCTGGCAGAGCGATGCTAGATGCGATTGTCGATCTTCGTACACCTCGCTTTTTGGTGCTCGTTCGCAACGCTTTTGGTGGGGCTTATGCCTCCTACAACAACTACAGCACAGGTGCGGATTTTGTAGTGGCCTTACCTACTACACGGGTGGCAGTTATGGGTCCCGCGGGAGTGGAGTACGTTTACAAAGATGAGCTTAAAAAGATGCGCTCCGAAGCCAGTAGACGACTGGTTAAGGAGATCGACGCGCAGCGCAGCACGGGTTTGAGTGAAGGCGATGCGACTGCGACGGCTCAGGGATTAATCGATTCTTGGGTGAAGTCCGAAGAGCAAGCCCTGGCAAAGCGCTACGAGCAAGAGCTCATGAACCCTAATGAAGCCCTTAGTTTAGGGTCGATCTCACAGATTGTTATGCCATCAGATTTGCGGCGCGTGCTGACCGAGCATATGAACTTTTGCCTGCGTCACTACGAAGCGGCGCCACTCGCCGGCGTACAGCGCGAGTTCCATTAGCAATAGAGCTCAACGCTTTCAAGCTTTAGTAGCTTTTGTCACCGAGCGGAGATCCTTGAGCAGCGCCCTGGTAAAGGTCCAGTGTTGACTAGACAAGGACCAGATAAGGAAGAATAAGGTATATGTTGAGTAGAAGACGTGTCGAACGAATACTATCTTAATAATCCTCTTATACATCGAGAGCGGCGCTTGGGGCGGCATACCTCATCCTGGGTGAAGCAATTTGCCTGCACGCATATACGCCCGCTCATTATTTGTCGTGGTCCTATTCGAAAGGAAGCGATAGACGTATTCCGTGAGATGGGAATTACCCATATCGGGATTCTGCTGTCGGAGAAAGACTCGATCGTTTACCAAAATGCACTCGCACCGGAGCTTCGAGTAATGTCGGACCCGGATCGAATTCATCGGGTGCCAGACTATACGGGTGCAAATAAAGAAGAACGAGATCAGCGAATACGGCAGATCATCGGTATTGCTCGCGAGAATGATTACAACTCGATCTTCGCCGGCTATGGGTTTATGGCTGAAGACGAAACGATGGTGGCAGCAATGGAGGCTGCGGGTCTGAATTTCATCGGCCCCTGTTCGCGTACCGTTCACGATGCCGGGTTAAAAGATGAGGCCAAGCGTACCGCTCTCAAAACGGGTGTCTCCGTTACCCCCGGTATCGATAACGGCACGGCTCTAACGCTGCTTAAGAAACACCAAGACCTAGCTGGTTTGGCGTCTGTAATCGAAGCTCACGATTTGCCAGTCGACCCAGCAAACTTGTCGAGTGACTTAGAAACCGCCGCTGACCAGGTGCTCGCCGCAGGCTATGAAAAAGGTGTCGATCTTTACACGGTCGATGAGCTCAGCGAGACGCTGGTAGAAGCAGTCGAACGCATGAGTCAGCAATACCCCCAGAATAGGGTTCGCTTAAAAGCCATTAGCGGCGGAGGCGGCAAAGGACAGCGAATTCTCGGCATAGGTGAGGTAGCGAAAACCCCTGAGCTCGTCCGGGAAATTCTAAACGAAGTAAAAACCACCGGCGTCGGTGACAACAAAAATGTGCTGGTAGAACTGAACATCGAGACAACTCGTCACCAGGAAATCCAAGTCATCGGCAACGGCGATTGGTGCATGACTTTAGGTGGCCGGGACTGCTCATTGCAGATGCATGAGCAGAAGCTCTTGGAAGTATCTGTGACCGTTGAATCACTGCAAAAGTCGATCGTGGAAGCAGAAGCCCAGGGTAAAGCTGGCGAAAAAGCGGTACTTGAGCAAGACCTAAAGACTCTTATCGCGATGGAAGAAGAGTCATCGAGATTCGGTGCAGCTGTTGGTTTAGATTCCGTATCGACCTTCGAATGCATCGTCGATCGAAATCAGCATTTCTTTATGGAAATGAACACCCGAATTCAAGTTGAACATAGGGTTTCGGAGCTTTGCTATGCGCTCCAATTCGCCAATCCGGAAAATCCCGATGACTTTTTCGTAGTGGAATCCTTGGTAGAGGCCATGGTGCTGCTGGCAGCCCACGGCCCAAAGCTCCCCAAACCGGAACGGATCAAACGCTTCGATGACAGCGTTGAGGCCCGGCTTAACGCAACCAACCAGGCTCTCCAGCCCAATGCGGGAGGGGTTATCGAGTACTGGTCGGATCAAGGGGCGGGCGAGATTCGAGACGATCAGG